>JAKALB010000059.1 GCA_021813365.1 Pseudomonadota bacterium
CTCGAACTGAAGGAAGGCAAGGAACCGTCTATGCGCCCGCGGAAATCGCCGCCCTCACGGCGCAGGCCAGGGCATGGGGCCTGCCCGTCCATCTGGACGGCGCCCGCCTTGCCAATGCCCTGGTCGCCACCGGCGCCACGCCGGCCGAGATGACCTGGCGTGCCGGAATCGACGTACTCTCGCTGGGCGGCAGCAAGAACGGCTGCCTGGGGGTCGAGGCCGTGGTGCTGTTCGATCCGGCGAAGGCCTGGGAACTGCAACTGCGCCGCAAGCGGGCCGGGCATCTGTTTTCCAAACACCGGTTTCTCGCCGCCCAGATGGCCGCCTATCTGACGGATGGCCTCTGGCTGCGGCTGGCGGCCCAGGCCAATGCCATGGGCGCGCGTCTGGCCCAGGGCCTGGCCCGCGTGCCCGGGGCCCGCCTGCTGCACCCCACGCCAGCCAACATGCTGTTCGCGCTGCTGGCGCCCGGCACCAACGCCCGTGCCCAATCCCGCGGCGCCGTCTATTACCCGGTTCCCGCCCCGCAGGGCCAGGATGCCGCCCGTCTCGTTGCCAGCTGGAGCACGACACCCGACGATGTGGACGCCCTGATCGCCGCCCTGATGCCCTAGGATCGGGTGGGGCCCCCTTCACCTGCCCGGCGGTGCGGAACGTGGTGCGCCAGCTCTGAACAGGATTCTCATTTCTGTTTAATATCAATATGTTACATATTGAAGCGCGCGCGTTGCACTGCTTGCCCTGTCAGGCACCCTGGCCCAGGAAGTCCCGCACCAGGGCCGAAAGCTCCGCCCCATGCGTCACCGGCAGCATGTGCCCCGCGCCCGGTATGACCGCGCGCCGCGCCCTGGGCAGCCGGGCGGCCAGTTCCGCCATCAGCGCCGCGATGATCGGCGGGCTCTCGCCCCCCTCGATCAGCAGGACCGGACCGGTCAGGCCTTCCAGCCCGGCAGGGCGCAGCAGGCCGGCGGAATCCCGGGCCAGCACCGCATCGATCGCCATGACCAGCCGGATCCGCGCCTGCATATAGGTGGCCAGTTGCGGCGGCAGACCGGCCGGGTCATCGCCCGCGCCCCAGACCGACAGAAAGGCCCGCAGGGCCGCCTGGGTCTCGCCCCGGGCCACCAGGGTCTCGACCTCGCGGTGCTGGTCCACAAAGGGCGCCCAGGCCGCGCTTGCCCGTGCGGCCGCGAAGAGCACGGGTTCCACCAGCACCAGCCTGCGGGTCAGTCCGGGGCTTTCCAGCGCCAGCCGCAGCGCCACCGTGCCGCCAAGACTGTGGCCGATCACATCGACCGGACCGCCGCCGCCGATCCGCCCGGCCAGTGCCCGCGCCAGGGCCGTGCTTTCGCCATGCAGATCCGTCCGGCCGTCCCATTCGGGCATCCGGCCATGTCCGGCCAGATCGGGCGCATGAATGGCCAGCTCCGGCCGCGAACCCGCCAGCCCCGACCATTCGGCACCGTGCGACAGGGCGCAATGCAGGGCCAGGACCGGCCGCCCGCCTGGCCGCGGCCAGTGCCGCCACATGACCTGACGCCCGGCGAACTCGGCCTGATGCAGATCGCCCCTCATCGACCGATGCCCCCTCCGAACCGGGCCGATTGCCGCAGTCGCAACATGACGTTTCCAAGACGCTAGAAGGTTGGTAAGCGGTGTCAATGCTCACCGAATCCCCACGCAGGCCCACGCGGAAGGAACCCCTGAATGCGCGCCATCACCGAGCCGAAGCTGATCTCCGGCAACGCCAACCTCACCCTGGCCAGATCCATCGCCCGCCGCATGTCGATGCATCGCGGCATGTCGGTGAACCTGGTCAATGCCCGGGTCGAAAGATTCAACGACCAGGAAGTTTTTGTCGAAGTGTATGAAAACGTTCGCGGCGAGGACATGTACATCATCCAGCCGACCTCGCGCCCTGCAAACGACAACCTGATGGAGCTTCTGATCATGACCGACGCGCTGCGCCGGTCGTCGGCAAACCGGATCACCGCCGTCATCCCCTATTTCGGCTATGCCCGGCAGGACCGCCGCGCCAAGGCCCGCACGCCGATCACTGCCAAGCTGGTGGCCAACATGATCGCCGAAGCGGGCATCGACCGCGTCCTGACGCTTGACCTGCATGCCGCGCAGATCCAGGGCTTCTTCGACATCCCGGTGGACAACCTCTATGCCAGCCCGATCTTCGCCCTGGATATCGAGCATCACTTCAAGGGCAAGCTGGGCGACATCATGGTCGTCTCGCCGGACGTGGGCGGCGTGGCCAGGGCCCGGGAACTGGCCAAGCGGATCGGCGCACCGCTCTCCATCGTCGACAAGCGGCGCGAGAAGGCCGGTGAAGTGACCGAGATGACGGTGATCGGCAATGTGGCGGGCAAGACCTGCATCATCGTGGACGACATCGTCGATACCGCCGGCACGCTGTGCAAGGCCGCCGACATGCTGATCCAGGAAGGGGCGAAAGAGGTCCATTCCTATATCACCCACGGCGTGCTGTCGAAGGGCGCGGTGGAACGGGTGGCGAAGTCGGCAATGAAGTCGCTGGTCATCACCGACAGCATCGAGGCGACGGATGAAGTGAAGGCATCGCCCAACATCCGCATCGTGCCGACCGCGCCGATCTTTGCCCAGGCGATCCTGAACATCTGGAATGGCACCAGCGTGTCATCGCTGTTCGAGACCGAAACGCTGACTCCGATCTATGAAGGCATGTATCAGCGGGGCTAGGGGCGCGCAGTCAGGCTCGCGCCACCAGGAACCGGCAACTGGCACCGATCCGGAAGCTGCCGTCCGCCTGGCGGAACGGTGCCAGAGCCGCGGCATGGGCGGCGTCAACCGCCTCGGTGCCGGCCAGAGCCTTGGCCCGGGCGGCGACACCCGAGGATCCCAGGCCGCGAAGGGCCGTGGCCTCGTCCGGATAGGCCCAGGGGCTATCGACATCGATCACGTCCTCGGGCACCAGCCCCGCCGCCTCGGCAAAGGCGCGCAGCCTTGCCTCATCCGACAGGGCAAAGGGTCCCGGAGCGCCGGGCGGCGGCGCCGGCAGCAGCGGACGCAACGCCGCCACGATGGCGGCGGCCTGCATCCCCTCGGGGCGGCCCCATGTCATCACCACAACCTTGCCGCCGGGCCTGGCCACGCGCCGCGCCTCTTGCAGCGCGCGGGTCGGATCGGCCGCGAACTGGAACGAGTTGAAGCCGGTCACGACATCGAACCGGTCCGCCTCAAAGGGCACATCCTCAAGATCGGCCAGGCGGAAGTCGCCGTCAGGCACGCGCTCCCGGGCGATGGCCAGCAAGGCTTCGGCCGCATCGAAACCCGAGACACGGGCTCCACGGGCGGCGGCGATCTGCGCAGCCATGCCGGCACCACAACCGGCATCCAGGAAGGTCGTTCGCTCGCCCACACCGCAATGCGCCAGCGCGGCCTCATAACCGGCCCGGAACTGGCCCTCCTGAATCAGCGCCCAGTCGGCCGCTGCCGCCCCCCACAGGGGGCCGTTGGCTCCGGCGGTTCCGGTTCTTGATCCCTCGGTCATCTCGGTCATAATGTGCCCTTTGCCGGCCTGGCCATCATCTGGCCTGAACGCGACGGCGACAGCAAACGAAATCATGCGCCAAGAATCATGCGACGGTGGACCCGAGCGCCTAGTCCACATCCCAGTCGTCGTCATCGCGCACCGGGCCTATGGCGATCCAGTCGGCGCGGACGCGGGCAATTCGGCTGTCCTGCCAGGTGCGGAACACCAGGTCGAAACCGAGGTGGGTGATCCGTTCGGCCCGCAAATCCATCCGCGCGTTGTGCATGTGGTCGATGTCCCACATCGCCAGCGAGACCATCACGCTGGGCGGCTCGACATAGGCGTCCTCGAACACCACCGCGTGCCGGCTTTCACGATCGCCAGTGCCGGTCCACATCTCGCCGCCGTCGGCGAAATCCGAGAACATCACGCGAGAGCCCTGCTGGATTCCGATCTGGGATCTTGAAATGCGCTTCATCCGGACGGCCCCCCTGGGAGTAGCGACTTAGCCGGAATCTGCCAAAAGCAAAAGGCCCCGAACGGGTCGGGGCCTGTCTGGGCACGACGGCGATTCGGGCATCAGTGGCCCTGGGTCGCGATCTTCAATGCGTCGAAATCGGCCAGCATCTTGGCGGCGGCATCCTTGTCGGTGGTGATGGCGGCCGCCTCGCGGGCGTCGGCCAGCAGGGCATCCATCACGGCGGGCGTCACGTCCTCCAGCGGCACGGCGCGTTCGGCCAGCACCGAAACCGCTCCGGCGTTGATTTCAGCGAAGCCACCCGTCACGACATAGGCCTTGGCACCATCGGCGCCGCCGGCCACGCGCAGGATGCCGGGGCGAAGCGTGGTGATGGTGGCTGCGTGGCCTTCCATCGCCGTCATGTCGCCCATGGCGCCGGGAATCTGGACCTCGGCCACCTTCAGCGAGGCAAGACGCCGCTCGGGGCTGACGAGGTCGAACTGCAGGGAACCTGCCATGACCCCCCCCTTACGCCGCTGCCGCAGCGAGCTTGGCGGCCTTGGCCTTCACTTCCTCGATGTCGCCGACCATGTAGAAGGCGGCTTCGGGCAGGTGGTCATATTCGCCGGCCACCACCGCCTTGAACGAGGCGATGGTCTTTTCCAGCGGCACCTGAACCCCGGGCGAACCGGTGAAGACCTGGGCCACGTCGAACGGCTGCGAAAGGAAGCGCTGGATCTTCCGGGCGCGGGCCACGGTCAGCTTGTCCTCTTCGCTCAATTCGTCCATGCCAAGGATGGCGATGATGTCCTGCAGCGACTTGTAGCGTTGCAGGATGCCCTGAACCGAACGGGCCACCTGATAGTGCTCTTCCCCGATCACCGCCGGGTCCATCAGGCGCGAGGACGAATCGAGCGGGTCCACGGCCGGATAGATGCCGAGTTCCGAAATCGCGCGGTTCAGAACGGTGGTCGCGTCCAGGTGCGCGAAGGACGTGGCCGGCGCCGGGTCGGTCAGGTCGTCGGCCGGCACGTAGATCGCCTGCACCGAGGTGATCGAGCCGTTCTTGGTGGAGGTGATGCGCTCCTGCAGCGCGCCCATGTCGGTGGCCAGCGTCGGCTGGTAGCCCACGGCCGAGGGAATGCGGCCCAAGAGGGCCGACACTTCCGAACCGGCCTGCGTGAAGCGGAAGATGTTGTCCACAAAGAACAGAACGTCGGTCCCCGACTGGTCGCGGAACTGTTCGGCCAGGGTCAGGCCGGTCAGGGCCACGCGGGCACGGGCGCCCGGCGGTTCGTTCATCTGACCATAGACCAGCGCCACCTTGGACTTTTCCATGTCGTCGATGTTGATCACGCCGGATTCGATGAATTCGTGGTAGAGGTCGTTGCCCTCGCGGGTGCGCTCACCCACGCCCGCGAACACCGAAAAGCCCGAGTGCACCTTGGCGACATTGTTGATCAGTTCCTGGATCAGAACCGTCTTGCCCACGCCGGCGCCGCCGAACAGGCCGATCTTGCCGCCGCGCGAATAGGGCGCCAGCAGGTCGATCACCTTGATGCCGGTGACGAGGATCGCCGCGTCGGTCGACTGCGCGGCAAAGTCCGGGGCCGGCTGGTGGATGGCGCGCTTTTCGGTCGACTTCACCGGACCCTTCTCGTCGATCGGCTCGCCGATGACGTTGATGATGCGCCCCAGCGTGCCGTTGCCCACCGGCACCGAGATCGGCGCGCCGGTATCGGTCACCACGGCGCCGCGGACCAGACCTTCGGTCGCGTCCATGGCGATGCAGCGGACGGTGGATTCGCCCAGGTGCTGGGCCACTTCCAGAACCAGACGCTTGCCGTTGTTGTCGGTTTCCAGCGCGTTCAGAATCGCGGGCAGGGCACCATCGAACTGCACGTCGACAACGGCGCCGATGACCTGGGTGACTTTACCTTGAGACATCTTCTTTCGTCCCTCTCCTCAGAGCGCTTCCGCGCCCGAAATGATTTCAATGAGTTCCTTGGTGATCGCGGCTTGACGGCTCCGGTTGTACTGGATCGTCAGCTTGTTGATCATGTCGCCCGCGTTGCGCGTCGCGTTGTCCATTGCGCTCATCCGGGCCCCCTGTTCCGAGGCGCCGTTTTCCAGCAATGCGGTGAAGACCTGCGTGGCCACGCCCCGCGGCAGAAGGTCGGCCAGGATGGCCTCTTCGCTGGGTTCGTAGTCATACAGCGCGTTGGTGGTGGCCCCTTCGAACCTGGCCGGGATCACCTGCCGCGCGGTCGGGATCTGGGCGATCACCGATTGGAAGCGGTTGTAGAACAGCGTCACCACGTCGGCCTCGCCGGCTTCGAACCGGGCGATCAGGTCACGGGCGATGGACTGGGCGTTGGCATAGCCCACGCGACGCACTTCCGACAGATCGACGTGACCCACGAACTTGTCCGCATGTTCGCGCCGCAGCTGTTCGCGGCCCTTCTTGCCGACGGTGAGGATCTTCACAGTCTTGCCGGCGGCCTGCAGCTCGATGATCTTCGCCTTGGCCAGGCGGACGATGGACGAGTTGAAGCCGCCGCACAGGCCGCGTTCCGAGGTCATGACGACCAGAAGATGGACTTTGTCGGACCCGGTGCCTGCCAGCAGGCGCGGCGCACCGTCCGACTGCCCGACCGAAGCCGCCAGCCCGGCCATCACCGAGGTCATCCGTTCGGCAAAGGGACGCGCGGCTTCTGCCGAATCCTGCGCACGGCGAAGCTTCGCCGCGGCGACCATCTGCATCGCCTTGGTGATCTTCCGCGTGTTCTTCACGCTTCCGATCCGGTTTTTCAGATCCTTAAGGCTGGGCATCTGCCTTCTCCCTCAAGGTTGCTTCAGGCGAAGTCTTTGGCGAAAGCGTCCAGTTCGGCCCGGATGGCTTTTTCGAGATCACCGGCGACCTTGCGGTCATTCATGGTGATATCGTCCAGCAGCGCCTTGCCCTTGGTCCGCAGATGCTTCAGCAGGCCCGCTTCGAACCGGCCCACGTCGCGCACCGCCACCTTGTCCAGATAGCCGTTGGTGCCCGCGAAGATGACGCAGACGATTTCGGCATTGGTCAGCGGCGAATACTGCGGCTGCTTCATCAGCTCTGTCAGGCGCGAGCCGCGGTTGAGCAACTGCTGGGTCGAGGCATCAAGATCGGAACCGAACTGCGCGAAGGCCGCCATTTCGCGGTATTGCGCCAGTTCCAGCTTCACCTTGCCCGCGACCGACTTCATCGCTGCGGTCTGGGCCGAGGAGCCCACGCGCGACACCGACAGGCCGGTGTTCACGGCCGGGCGGATGCCCTGGTAGAACAGCTCGGATTCCAGGAAGATCTGGCCGTCGGTGATCGAGATCACGTTGGTCGGAATATAGGCCGAGATGTCGCCGGCCTGGGTTTCGATCACCGGCAGAGCCGTCAGCGAGCCCGAGCCGTTGTCGGCATTCATCTTGGCCGAGCGTTCCAGCAGGCGCGAGTGCAGGTAGAACACGTCGCCAGGATAGGCTTCACGCCCCGGCGGACGGCGCAGCAAGAGCGACATCTGGCGGTAGGCCACGGCCTGCTTGGACAGGTCGTCATAGATCATCACGGCATGGCGGCCGTTGTCGCGGAAGAATTCGCCCATGGCGGTGGCCGAGAAGGGCGCCAGGAACTGCATCGGCGCGGGATCAGACGCGGTGGCGGCCACGATGATCGTGTAGGCCAGGGCACCGGTTTCCTCCAGCTTCTTCACCAGTTGCGCCACGGTCGAGCGCTTTTGCCCGATGGCGACATAGATGCAGTAAAGCTTCTTGCTTTCATCGGAACCGGCGGCCTCGTTGTAGACCTTCTGGTTCAGGATCGTGTCCAGCGCCAGCGCAGTCTTGCCGGTCTGACGGTCGCCGATGATCAGCTCGCGCTGGCCACGGCCGATCGGGATCATGGCGTCCACCGACTTCAGGCCGGTGGCCATCGGCTCGTGCACACCCTTGCGCGGGATGATGCCCGGGGCCTTGACGTCGGCCACGCGACGTTCGGTCGACACGATCGGACCCTTGCCGTCGATCGGGTTGCCCAGCGCGTCGACCACACGGCCCAGCAGGCCATCGCCCACCGGAACGTCCACGATGCTCTTGGTGCGCTTGACGACATCGCCTTCCTTGATGTCGCGGTCCGAACCGAAGATCACGATACCGACGTTGTCGACTTCCAGGTTCAGTGCCATCCCGCGGATGCCGCCGGGGAATTCGACCATTTCACCGGCCTGGACATTGTCCAGCCCGTGGACCCGGGCGATCCCGTCGCCGACCGACAGCACACGACCGACTTCGGCCACTTCGGCATCCTTGCCGAAGTTCTTGATCTGCTCCTTGAGGATCGCAGAGATCTCAGCAGCCTGGATTCCCATCACCCAACCTCTTTCATTGCATTCTGGAGGGAAGCGAGCTTCGCCTTGACCGACGTGTCGATCATGGTCGAGCCCAGCTTGACGATCAGACCGCCGATGAGGCTTTCATCGACGGTGGTATTCAGCTTCACATCCTTGCCGACCTTGGCCTTCAGCACTTCGGCCAGCTTTCTGGCCTGCGCGGCCGAAAGCCTCGAGGCCGAGGTCACGTCGGCGGTCACCTCGCCCCTTTCGGCGGCGAGACGATCGCGCAGGTCGGCCACCAGTTGCGGCAGCACGAACAGGCGGCGCTTCTGTCCCATCAGGGCCAGCGTGTTCTGCATCAGGGTGGACAGGCCCAGAGCCCGGGCGACGGCACCCATGGCACGGGTCTGATCCTCGCGGCTGACGACCGGAGAGCCGATCATCGCCACCAGGTCGGCACTGCCCTTCAGCGCTTCGGCCAGGGCATCCACATCGGATTCCAGCGCCTTCAGCGCCCCGGCGTCCTTGGACAGTTCGAACAGGGCCAGCGCATAGCGCTGGGCGATCCCGAGAGAGATGGAAGCTGGTTCGGACACGGCATCCCTTCCGCTGTTTGGCCCCTGTCCTCAGCTGCCAACGGCACACATCCGTCCGGCGGCGCACACGAGGGGCATGCGTCTTTCGAATTTGGGGCGTCCGTAGCAGAGCGTTCACAACTTCGCAACCGCTGACACCGGCTTTTTCACCAGTTCCGGATGCGGCATTTCGCATGGTCGCCCTGCCCGCCCCCGATGCATGGCGGCAATCGGCACGGACAGGGACACAGGCACCCCCACGGACGGGGCAAAGATGCGGGTCAACGCCGCCGCGCCCCGGCCTTGCCGGCACGGATTTCCGGCCAGGGTTGCCGATGCCGGCAGCCCGATCAGGTCTGTGCATCCCCCCTGGCCCCGCCCCAGCGGCGAGGGCTCGGCACGGGCTGCGCCGCCGGCAGGCCCTCCAGCACCTTCAGCGGCTTGCGGATCACCGCACCCAGCCCGCCACGGGTGGGCGCATAGACCTGCTTCGAGACCTCGACCATCAGCACCCCGCCGGCCAGCCACGGCGCGCGCCGGCCCAGCGTCTCCCAGAAGGCCGAGGTCCGCAGCCAGAACCGCCGCGGCGAAGGCGGTGCCACCAGAACAGTCATCGCATGTTCGGGGGTAAAGCCGTGCTGACGCAGCAGCGCCTCGAGCTGGCTCCCGCTGTAGGGCCGGCCCGAGCCGAAGGGCGTGGTTTCCGACCGCGCCCAGAGACCGGCACGGTTCGGCACGATGAAGACGGCACGCCCGCCGGGGCCCAGCACCCGATAGGATTCGTCCAGCACGGCGCCAGGGTCGGCACTGACTTCCAGCGCATGCATGACGACCAGCCGGTCGACGAAACCGGTGGCCAGGGGCCAGGATCGCTCCTCGCACAGGACACTGACATTGGGCTCGCCCATGGGCCAGTGCATGACGCCCTGGGGCGCGGGCATCAGACCGATCACGCGGCGAGCCTGGGCCAGATAGGGCCGCAGCAGCGGTACGGCAAAGCCGAAGCCCACCACGGTCTGGCCGGCCAGGGGCGGCCAGAGGCTCTGCAGCTTGTCGCGGATCATCCGCTGCGCCACCCGGCCCAGCGGTGTGCGGAAGTAGAAGTTGCGCAGGTCCAGCACGTCGATATGCATGACGCACCCATACCACCCCGCCATCCGCCCGTCACCTGCGGCCGCTTTGCGCCACTCCCGCCGCGGCAACTGGGGGGTTTCACACCCCCCAGACCCCCTGTGGGATATTTGCTCCAAGTTGAAGGCCGGGATCGTCGCTTTCATCTTGCCTCAAATATCCCGGGGGCGGCGAAGCCGGGGGCGGAGCCCCCTTGTGCGGCAGGGGCGCTCGCGCGGTGGGGGCGAAGGTGGGCGACGCGACAGGCAGCCCGGCCAGGCCGCCGCCGTTTCGGCGAGGGAACCGGGCCTGCCCCCGGGCCTGCCCCTTGCCCTTCTCCGGGCCTTGCGCCAGCTTGCGGGCAGCAACGAGAGGATCTGATCATGGGGCTTGAGCTGGTTACCATTGCCTGCCTGCAGGACAATTACGCCTATCTGATCCATGACGCAGCCACGGGAGAAGGTGCCCTGATCGACGCGCCCGAAGCCGCGCCGATCCTGGCCGCCCTGGCGGCGCGCGGCTGGCGGCTGCAGCAGATTCTCGTCACCCATCACCATTCCGACCATATCGGCGGTGTGGCCGAAATCGTGGCCGCCACCGGCGCCCGGGTGCTGGGCGCGGCGGCCGACCGGCATCGCCTGCCGCCGCTGGACCGCGCCGTCGTCGAAGGCGATACCGTGGCTGTGGGCGGCGAACTCGGCCATGTGCTGCACGTCCCGGGCCATACGATGGGCCATATCGCCTTCCACTTTCCGGCCTCGGGCCTGGCCTTCACCGCCGACAGCCTGATGGCTGGCGGTTGCGGGCGCCTGTTCGAGGGCAGCCCGCAGGTCATGTGGGCCAGTTTGCAGAAACTGGCCGCGCTGCCGGGCGAGACGCTGGTCTGTTCGGGCCATGAATACACCATGTCCAACCTGCGCTTTGCCGCCACGATCGAGCCGGACAACCCGGCCCTGCAGGCCCGGATCGCCCGGGTCGGCGCGGCGCGCGCACGCGGCGAGGCCACCGTCCCCTCGCTCTTGTCGGAGGAAATGGCCACCAACCCGTTTCTGCGCGCGCGCCTGCCCGCCGTGAAGGCCGCCATCGGCATGGCCGGTCAGGCCGACGATCTGGTCTTTGCCGAAATCCGTGAGCGCAAGAACCGGTTCTGACCGCCCGGACCCGTGCGAAACCTGTTTTTTTCGCTGCATCCGGCCCACGCGGCTTCACTTTTCCAGCGCCGAGGCCGTTTGTTCCGAAATAGGGCTTGAAGTCGGACAAAGAAAACCGATCCTTTACCTGATGAGGCCAACGTCGAGACAGGGTCACCTTGCCGACCCCCGCACCGACCCGAGGTAAAGGAGCACGAAGGTGCCGTCGTTTTCGTCCACGCTTGAACAAGCCATCCACACGGCTCTGGCTCTGGCCAATGCCCGGCGGCACGAACTGGCCACGCTGGAGCACCTGCTGCTGGCGCTGATCGACGAGCCGGATGCCGCGCGGGTGATGCGGGCCTGCTCGGTCGATCTGGACGAACTGAAGAAGACCCTGATCACCTTCATCGACGACGACCTCTCGACGCTGGTCACCGATGTCGAGGGCAGCGAGGCCGTGCCGACCGCCGCTTTCCAGCGTGTGATCCAGCGCGCAGCGATCCATGTGCAAAGCTCGGGCCGGACCGAAGTCACCGGCGCCAACGTGCTGGTCGCGATCTTTGCCGAACGGGAATCGAACGCCGCCTATTTCCTGCAGGAACAGGACATGACGCGCTATGATGCGGTGAATTTCATCGCGCATGGCGTGGCCAAGGATCCCTCCTTTGGCGAGGCGCGCCCCGTCACCGGGGCCGAAGAGCACCAGGAAACGCCAAAGGCCGAGGCGGGCGAGGCCAAGGAATCGGCGCTGTCGAAGTACTGCGTCGATCTGAACGTGAAGGCGCGCAAGGGCGACGTCGACCCGCTGATCGGCCGCGAGGCCGAGGTGGAGCGTGCCATCCAGGTGCTGTGCCGCAGGCGAAAGAACAACCCGCTTCTCGTGGGCGACCCCGGCGTGGGCAAGACCGCCATCGCCGAAGGCCTGGCCCGCAAGATCGTTCTGGGCGAAACGCCCGAGATTCTGGCCGGGGCCACGATCTTCAGTCTGGACATGGGCGCGCTGCTGGCCGGCACGCGCTATCGGGGCGACTTTGAAGAGCGGCTGAAGGCCGTCGTCAAGGAACTGGAGGATCATCCCGACGCGATCCTGTTCATCGACGAGATTCACACCGTGATCGGCGCGGGCGCCACCAGCGGCGGGGCGATGGATGCGTCCAATCTGCTGAAGCCCGCGCTGCAGGGCGGCAAGCTGCGCTGCATGGGGTCCACGACCTACAAGGAATTCCGCCAGCACTTCGAAAAGGATCGTGCCCTGAGCCGCCGGTTCCAGAAGATCGATGTCAACGAACCTTCGGTCGAGGACAGCGTGAAGATCCTGATGGGCCTGAAACCCTATTTCGAGGAACATCACGACCTGCATTACACCAAAGAGGCGATCAGGGCGGCGGTGGATCTGTCGGCACGCTATATCCATGACCGCAAGCTGCCGGACAAGGCGATCGACGTGATCGACGAAGCCGGTGCCGCACAGCACCTGCTGTCGGAATCCAAGCGCCGCAAGACCATCGGCCCCAAGGATATCGAGGCGGTGGTGGCCAAGATCGCCCGCATCCCGCCGAAGAACGTCAGCAAGGACGATGCCGAAGTGCTGCGCGATCTGGAAAGGACGCTGAAGCGCGTGGTTTTCGGCCAGGATGCGGCGATCGAGGCGCTGTCCAGCGCCATCAAGCTGGCCCGCGCCGGTCTGCGCGAGCCGGAAAAGCCCATCGGCAACTACCTGTTCGCGGGCCCGACCGGGGTCGGCAAGACCGAAGTGGCCAAGCAGCTCGCCGCCTCGCTGGGGGTGGAACTGTTGCGCTTCGACATGTCGGAATACATGGAAAAGCACGCGGTTTCGCGGCTGATCGGGGCGCCGCCCGGCTATGTCGGCTTCGATCAGGGCGGCATGCTGACCGATGGCGTCGACCAGCACCCGCATTGCGTGCTGCTTCTGGACGAAATCGAAAAGGCGCATCCGGATGTCTACAACATCCTGTTGCAGGTGATGGACCACGGCAAACTGACCGACCACAATGGCCGTCAGGTGGATTTCCGCAACGTGATCCTGATCCTGACAACCAACGCAGGCGCCTCGGACATGGCCAAGGAGGCCATCGGCTTTGGCCGGGCAAAACGCACGGGCGAGGATACCGCCGCCATCGAGCGCATCTTCACGCCGGAATTCCGCAACCGGCTGGATGCGGTGATTTCCTTCGCGCCACTGGCCAAGGAAACCATCAACCTGGTCGTGACGAAATTCGTGCTGCAGCTAGAGGCGCAATTGATGGATCGCAACGTCCACATCGACCTCTCGCCCGAAGCTGCCGCCTGGCTGGGCAACAAGGGTTATGACGACAAGATGGGCGCGCGGCCGCTGGGCCGGGTGATCCAGGAATACATCAAGAAGCCGCTGGCCGAGGAACTGCTGTTCGGCAAGCTCACCAAGGGCGGCACGGTGCATGTGGGCCTGAAGGACGACAAGATCGACCTGACCTATGAAGAGCCGCAAAAACCGCGGCTGACCGGGCAGAAGCCACCGTTGCTGACGGCGGAATAGGCTCAGGACAGGTTCGGGGCCCGCCCCTGCCGCTGCCTATTCCTGGGGCAGGGCGGCCACGGGCAGGTCAATGGTGCGGCCAAGCGGCAGGCCGCCCAGCGTCATTTGCCCGCCCTTCGACACCAGCGAGACCTGCACCCGGTCCGGCACGTCGGAGTGTCCGGCGAACAGTGTCAGCGCGCGCTCCACCCAGGGCTTTTCCGCCACCCGCAGCAGACCCAGAGCCATCAGCGCATCGGGCAGGCGCTGCCAGTGGTCGATGGTGATCGCAATCTCGCCCTCGGCCGAGCCATCCGGGCCGCGCGAAAGATTTCCCCTGGCCGAGACGACCAAGGGGCCCCAGGCCAGATGCGCGTCGGTCAGATGCACGGCGGTCACGCCGAAGCCGGCCGCAGTCAGATGGCGATCGACCGGGGCTTGCAGTTGCAGGGTCATGTCCAGATGGGTTTCGGCCAGCGTGGGCCCCAGATCGGCCACCGGCGCCAGCCGTGCCGGATCGGGCGCCAGGCCCTGCGCTTCGACCCCCAGGCGCATCCCGTTGGCCCAGGTGGCATCCACCCCCGCCGCCAGCACCAGCTTGTCGACCGCCCAGTGCCCGCCGCGGTCCGAGATCAGATCCAGTGCCTCGCCCTCCAGCACCGCCCGGTTCAACGCCAGGTCCAGGCCGGGTTTCAGCAACAGGCTGCCGCGCAGCCGCGCCGATTTCAGCAGGAGGGTCTGGCCATCCGGTGCGGTGATCTGCTGTTCGGGGGCCAGGGCGGCGATCATGTGCCAGGGTTTCCAGGTCATCGAAAACACCTGCGCGAACGGTGCCCTCCAGCCCCACCCGGTCTGCGGATCGCGCGCGTAGGGTGCGGTCAGCGTCACGTCGAACCGGTTCGGAAATCCGGCCACCGTCAGCGCCTCGCGCCCCACTTCGGCCCCCGCCGCAACCTGGGCATCGAACCAGGCGTTCACCTGCCGGTCCAGAACGCGCGCGCCGACGAACCAGTACCCGCCCCACAGCACCCCCGCCGCCAGAACCAGACCCAACAGAATCCGCATCGTGATCCCTTCCTCTTGCCTGCCCCTGACATATAGTCCGCGCGATGCCCCGACCAGACGGCCCAAGACCTGAAGGACACCGCCATCATGACCGAACCCATGTGGGTCTTTGCCTATGGCTCGCTGATCTGGAACCCCGGCTTTCCGGTGGCCGAACAGGGCGTGGCACGGCTGGAAGGCTGGCACCGCAGCTTCTGCATGCGGTCGATCCACCATCGCGGCAGCCTGGCCGCGCCGGGCCTGGTGCTGGCGCTGGACGAAGCCCCCGGCGCCGTTTGCGACGGGCTGGCGCTGCGGGTGGAACCGGGGCACGAGACCGAGACCCTGGCCGGATTGCGCGAACGCGAGCTGATCTCGTCCGCCTATCTGGAACGGCGCGTCGCGGTGGCCCTGGCGGATGGCCGCATGACCCCAGCCCTGGCCTATGTGGTCGACCCGCGGCATGACCAGTACTGCCGGCTGGACCTGGAAACCCAGGCCCGGATCATCGCCCGGGCGGTGGGCGGACGCGGCACGAACCGCGATTACCTGATTGCCACGGCCGAACACCTGCACGCCCTGGGCATCGGCGATGCCGATCTGGACTGGCTGGCGGCCCGCGTGGCGAGCCTCGCCCCCGCCACAACCCAGATGTGACCTTCCTGCACTTGTGAGGCCGACCCGGGCTGATATGGTAACCGCGAGAAAACGACGGGCGGGACCATGGCGAAGTCGCAGGCGGAACGGACGATCACCTTCAGCCAGCCAATCCGGCAGATCGTTTCCATGCTGATCGCCATCGGCCTGGCCGGAACCGGCGCCTGGCTGATCAAGGACACGGTCCTGGAGATCTTCGATGCCAACGCGGGACTGAACTACTTCATCCTGTCGGTCTTTGCCTTCGGTATCCTGACCTGTTTCTGGCAGGTCTTCATCCTGGTGCAATCGGTCAGCTGGATCGAGCGCTTTCTGAACCACGCGCCAGGATCAGAGAACGCTGCCCCGCCCCGTCTGCTGGCGCCACTGGCGGCACTGCTGCGGTCGCGCGGGGCCAGGATGCAGATCTCTTCGGCCTCGTCGCAATCCATCCTGGATTCGGTGGCCACCCGGATCGACGAGGCGCGCGACATAACGCGCTATCTGACCAACCTGCTGATTTTCCTGGGTCTTCTTGGCACGTTTTACGGCCTGGCCACCACGATCCCTGCCATCGTGGCCACGATTCAGGCCCTGGCCCCGAAGGAGGGCGAGACGGGCCTTGCCATCTTCGAACGGCTGATGTCGGGCCTGCAGGCGCAACTGGGCGGCATGTCGACCGCCTTTTCCGCCTCGTTGATGGGGTTGGCCGGCTCGCTGCTGGTGGGGCTGCTGGAACTGTTCGCCAGCCACGGCCAGAACCGGTTCTACCGCGAACTGGAGGACTGGATCGGATCGATCACCCGGATCGGCCTCAGCTCGGGCGAGGGTGATGCCGCCGATACCGGCATTCTGGCGCAGATTCTGGACAACATGACCGGCCAGATCGAGGTGTTGCAGACCCTTTATGCCCAGGCCGAGGCCAACCGCGAACAGGATGCCGACCGGATCGGCGAACTGGCCCGTTCGATTCAGGGCCTGTCGGCCCGGTTGGAAAGCGGCGCGCAACTGGCGGCCCTGACCCGGATCGCCGAGGGCCAGGAGCAGATGCTGAAGGCGATGACCGGAAACGAGGCGACCGGAGCCGGCGCCTATACCGACGCCGAGAGCCGGATGCGGCTGCGCTCGATCGACGTGCAACTGCTACGCATCCTCGAAGAGATCTCTGCCGGGCGACAGGAAAGCATCGCCGACCTGCGCTCGGATCTGACACAGCTGACCCAAGCCATCCGCGCCCTGTCGCGCGGCACGGTCGGGCGGGGCTGAGCCATGGGCCTGTCGCGCCGCAGACGCGAAGCTTCCAACATGTGGCCGGGCTTTGTCGACGCGGTCACCACGCTTCTCATGGTGCTGCTGTTCGTGCTGACGATCTTCACCGTCATGCAATCGGTGCTGCGCGACCAGATCACCACGCAAACCACCGAACTGGACCAGTTGAATGCCCAGGTTTCGCAACTGGCCGATGCCCTGGGGCTGGAACGCACCAAGGTGACCGATCTGACGACCCAGTTGGGCACGTTGCAATCGACCCTGTCCGCAGCCAAGGCCCGCGGCGAGGCCCAGGACGCCCTGATCGCCAATCTGAATTCGCAACTGACCGCCAGGCAGGGCGAACTTTCCGCCGCCCAGACCCGGATTGCCAGTTTCGAGGCACAGGTGGCCTCGCTTCTGGCTGACAAGTCCCGGGCCGAAAACCGGATCACCGACCTGACCGCCGCCAATGCCAGGCTGATGTCCGATCAGGAGGCGCTGAACCTGGCCCTGGCCAAGGCGCGGACCGAGGTCGACGCCCAGTCCGAACAGGCCCGCCTGGCTGCTGCCCGCGCCGAGGCGATCCAGGCCCTGCTCGACGAGATGAAGGCGAGGGCCGAAACGACATCGGCAAGCCTGAGCCGTGCCCAGGCCCAGCTGACCCTGGCCGAACAGCAGCGCCTCGTCGATGCCGCGGCGCTGAAAGCCCTGCAGGACAAGCTGAAAGGCGCGGATGACGAACTGACCGCGATGACACTGGCGCTGGAGGAACAGCGCCGCCACGCCGAAGAAACGCTGAAACTGCTGGCTGCGGCCGAGGCGGCGAAACAGGAGGCGACCACCCTGGCCGACGACCAGAAGGCGGCGTTGATGGCCGAAGCCGAGCGCATCATCGGCGAGAAGGACCGATCCCTGATCAAGGCATCCGAGCGCATGGCGCTGTTGAACCAGCAACTGAATGCGCTGCGCGCGCAGCTGGCAGAACTGCAGGGCGTGCTGAACGCCGCGGCCGCGAAGGATGCGGTCGACCGGGTGCAGATCGAGTCTCTGGGCAGCCAGTTGAACGCCGCTCTGGCCCAGGTGGCCGCCGAACAGAAAAAGCGCGCCGAACTGGAGGCGGCCGAAGCGGCGCGGCTGAAGGCCGAAAACCAGGATCTGTCCAAGTACCGCTCGGAGTTCTTTGGCGAATTGTCCAAACTGCTGGAAGGCCAGCCCGGCGTGCGCGTGGTGGGCGACCGGTTCGTCTTTTCTTCCGAGGTGCTGTTCCAGCCCGCTTCGGCCGACCTCTCGCCCGAGGGTCAGGCGCAGATCGCCTCGGTCGTGGCGACGCTGAACCAGGTCGTGCCGCAGATCCCCCCTTCGATCCCCTGGATCATCCGGGTGGATGGTCACACCGACAGCACGCCCCTGTCCGGCACCGGCCAGTTCAAGGACAATTGGCAATTGAGCCAGGCCCGCGCCCTGTCGGTCGTGCGCTACATGCAGGACGTCCTGGGCTTTCCGCCAAATCGCCTCGCCGCGACCGGGTTCGGCGAATACCAGCCCGTGGCAACCGGTGACACGCCCGAAGCCCTGGCGCAGAACCGGCGGATCGAACTGAAGCTGACCGAACGTTAGGCCCACCGAGCCGCGCCGCTGCCGCAAGGCTGGGGGGTTTCACACCCCCCAGACCCCCGGCGGGATATTTGCGGCAAGATGAAAGCGGCGATTCTTCCTGCCTTTCATCTTGCCATAAATATCCCGGGGGGAGGCGAAGCCGGGGGGCAGAGCCCCCCGCCGAGGCGGCGGCCGGTTCACCGCCGTTTGCCGGGGGGCCGGGCTCAGTGGCAATAGGGTCCGTAGGTGTAACGCGCCGTGTCGAAATGCAGATGGTTTTCGTGATAGCCGTCTGATCCCGGGCCGAGTGTGGTGCCGAAGATGCCGCAGGCGGCGGCCTGTGCCTTGCGGATCGGCTTGTTGTAGTCGTCCAGCACCGTCCAGGTCTGGCCGTTGTCCAGGACGAATCCGCCGATGTCCACGGCCTTGCCGCTGCCATGTTCGCTGATCCTGGCGCCGCGCTGGCTGTTGCGCGGGCGGCACATATAGCTGCCGAAGATCCGGAGCTCGACCACCTGACGCGGGGCGAAGGCGGGTTGCAGGCCCTTTTTCACCCAGGTTTTCAGCGCCTCGGCGGTCGAGCAGTCCAGCGTGGCCGCCGGGTTCAGCCGGACGCCGGCCACGAATTCCACCGCGATCGGCATCTCGACCCCACAGCCGCGGACGCGGCTGGTGATCGGAGCGAGCACCGTGCCCTTGATCGCACTGTCGCCGCACAGGGCGCCGCGGGTGCCGACCCTGGGGCGGCTGTCTTGGGCCGTGCCCAGGGTGGCCGTGACGTTCTCCGGGCGGGCCTGCGGCCGCAGAGACCGGGCCGGGCCGGCACCTGGCACGGAAGGGGCCCCGGTTTCGGGCCGGGGTGCCGCAGTGCCAGGCTGGGCGCCAGGCTGGGCGCCGGGGCGGGAGCGTGGGCGTGGCATGTCGGCCGGAGGCGGGGCGGGCGCCGCGTGCTGGCCCTGCGGTGCTGCCGGGCCGGGGCGGGGCTGCGGCAGCAGCGAGGTCGCGGGGCCTTCGGCCAGCGCCAGCCCCGCCGTCAGGGCCAGAAGCGCGATGGCCGGAAGCACCTGCCTGGGCATGGGTCAGCCCTTCGTGGAGGGCGGCGGCGTGGCGCGGCCGAAATCGGGGGCGGCGGTATCCTGCCCGGCCTCGATGATGCCACGGCGGATGGCCCGGGTGCGGGTGAAATAGTCAAACAGATGCTGGCCGTCGCCCATGCGGATCGCGCGCTGCAGAACGAACAGCTCCTCGGTAAAGCGGCCCAGGATATCCAGCACCGCATCCTTGTTGGTCAGGAACACGTCGCGCCACATCGTGGGGTCCGAGGCCGCGATCCGGGTGAAATCGCGGAATCCGGAGGCGGAATATTCGATGACCTCGCTGTTGGAGACCTGCGCCAGGTGATCGGCCACGCCCACCATCGTATAGGCGATCAGGTGCGGCGCGTGGCTGACGACCGCCACCACCTGATCGTGGTGATCGGGCGTCATCTGGTTGACCTTGGCACCCATGCCCTGCAGCAGCGCGGTCAATCTTTCGACCGCATCGGGCGCGGTATCGGGCGAGGGGGTCAGCAGCCACCAGCGGCCCACGAACAGCGTGGCAAACCCCGACCGGGGGCCGGAATATTCCGTGCCGGCCATCGGGTGGCCGGGAATGAAGTGCACGGTCCGGGGCATGTGCGGTGCCACCGCCGCCACCACGGCCTGCTTGACCGAGCCCACATCGAAGTCATCCAACC
>JAKALB010000196.1 GCA_021813365.1 Pseudomonadota bacterium
TCTCACCGATCTGTCGCTGGCGCTGATGCGGCGCGGCTACGAACAGGAGCTGCACGACAAGCCCCGCCTCGACCCCTCGCATCTGATCGAGGACGCCGATTTCTCCTTCCCCGGCGTGCCCGAGACGATCACCCATGCCATCGCCTTTGCCGTCTTCACCCATCTGCCGATGGCCTTCCTGCGGCGCGCGCTGCTTTCCGCCCGAACCCGTCTGCCGGCGCTGCAGCTTTTCGCCTTTACTGTCTTTCTGGCCCCCGACGCCCAGACCCTGACCCGCCCGTTCCGCCAGGCAGACGGGGTCGTCACCCATGACCTGAAGCCGCCCCACCACCTGTTGCACCAGGACGTGCTGCATCTCGCGCGCGGCGCCGGCTTCCGGTCGCGCCGCCAGACCGCCCGCCTGCCCCGAGGTCAGGTGCTCTACCTCGCCCGCCCCGTCTGATCCGCCTTCATCTGTTCACAAATATCCCCGGGGCGGTCTGGAGGGGCAGGCAGCCCCTCCAGCCTTGCCGGCAGGGCCGGCTCGGCGCACCGGTTCCGGGCTGGTGGCGGTAACGGCGACGCACAGGTGATCACAAAAAATTTGCGTGTGATCACAAATGTCATTTTTCCCGCCCGCGCCCGCAAATGGCATTTTGCAGCGGGCCATTTCCATGCCAAGACGCCCCCAATCCAAATGCGAGGGTGCGTTTCATGAACATCCACGAATACCAGGCCAAGGCGCTGCTGCGATCCTATGGCCTGCCCGTCTCCGACGGCCGCCCGGTCCTGAAGGCCGAAGACGCCAAGACCGCCGCGGGCGAACTCGACGGGCCGCTCTGGGTGGTCAAGGCGCAGATCCATGCCGGCGGCCGCGGCAAGGGCAGGTTCAAGGAGCCCGAGGCCGGCGAAAAGGGCGGGGTCCGCCTTGCCCGTTCGGTCGGCGAGGCCGCCGAATTCGCCCGTCAGATGCTGGGCCGGACGCTGGTCACGGTGCAGACCGGCCCCGCCGGCAAGCAGGTGAACCGCGTCTACATCGAAGACGGCAGCGATGTTGCGCGCGAACTCTATCTTGCCCTGCTGATCGACCGAAAGACCAGCCGCATCTCCTTTGTCTGCTCCACCGAGGGCGGCATGTCGATCGAGGATGTGGCCCATGACACGCCCGAAAAGATCCTGACCTTCCAGGTCGATCCGGCCACGGGCCTTTCCGATTTCCATGGCCGCCGCGTTGCCTTTGCGCTGGGCCTGCAAGGCGCCCAGGTCAAGCAATGCGTGGCAGTGGTGCGCAACCTTTATCGCTGCTTTGTCGAAAAAGACGTGGAAATGCTGGAAATCAACCCGTTCTGCGTGCTGAAGGACGGCAACCTGAAGCTCCTGGACGCGAAGATGAGCTTTGACGGCAATGCGATCTTCCGCCACCCCGACATCGCCGCGCTGCGCGACGAAACCGAGGAAGACCCCAAGGAACTGGCTGCCTCGAAGTTCGATCTGAACTACATCGCGCTGGATGGCGAGATCGGCTGCATGGTGAACGGCGCGGGCCTGGCCATGGCCACGATGGACATCATCAAGCTCTATGGCGCCGAACCCGCCAACTTCCTGGACGTGGGCGGCGGCGCCACCAGGGAAAAGGTCACCGAAGCCTTCAAGATCATCACCAGCGATCCCAACGTCAAAGGCATCCTGGTCAACATCTTTGGTGGCATCATGCGCTGCGACATCATCGCCGAGGGCGTGATCGCCGCGGTCAGGGAAGTGGGTCTGAAGGTTCCGCTGGTCGTCCGCCTGGAAGGCACCAATGTCGAGCTGGGCAAGGACATCATCCGCAAGTCGGGTCTGAATGTGATCGCGGCCGACAACCTCAGCGATGCCGCGCAGAAGATCGTCAAGGCGGTCAAGGGGTAGGTCATGGCCCGGGGCATCGGACAACCGCCAACCGGCTGCCGCGCCCTGGCACCCCGCGGCCCGCGCTGGCACGAGCGGGTGCGCCGGACCCGCGCAAAGGCCTTGCGGTGGGGGGCCTCGCGGTGGGGGGCCTTGCGGTGCTCCGATCCTCGGATCTCGGGCATCTCGCTGGCCGCGGCTGTGGCGGCCTGCGCGCCTTTCGGCGCGGAGCCTGTGCAGACTGCGCCTGCACCGGACGTCGTTGCGCCGGAAGTCTATGAATTGGCCAACATCCGCCCCGACAATGTGGTTCCGAAGTCCTCGCCCTCGGCGCTGGTGAACACATTCGAGGACTTCTGCCTGGACGGGTCGCACGATCCCGCCCAGGTGGCCGCCCGCCTGCGAAGGGCAGGTTTTGTGGCGGTTCCCAAGGCACTGCCGGGGGCGCCGCAGGCGGCGCAGCCCACCACGATCACCGCCGATGTCGTCGATGACCGCCGACCGATGGTGATGATTTCCGAGGATGGCCGCACCTGCGCGGTCATCGCCCTCGCCCGCACCGGCCAGACGGCACGCATTCAGGAAATGATCGCGCAACGTTTTCCCTCGGCGCAGGCACTCGATCCCGCGGCCATCAGCCAGGGCACGGAACTTGCCGTCCGGGTGACGGGGGCAGGTGCCGGGGTGCTCTTTGTCCAGAGGCTGGCACCGACAATCCCCCATTCGCGCCTGATTCTGGGAATCGTCCGCGAAAGATAACCAGAAGCGGGGCCTCCCCGGAACCGATAGAAAAGGCAACTTGCATGGCCATTCTCGTCAACGAAAACACCCGCCTGATCTGCCAGGGCTTTACCGGCAGCCAGGGCACATTTCACAGTGAACAGGCCATCGCCTATGGCACCAAACTGGTGGGCGGCGTGACCCCCGGCAAGGGTGGCACGGAGCATCTGGGCCTGCCCGTGTTCGACAGCGTCCACGCGGCCAGGCACGCCACCCAGGCCAATGCCACGGTGATCTACGTCCCGCCGCCCTTCGCCGCCGACTCGATCCTCGAGGCGATCGACGCCGAGATGGAGCTGATCGTCTGCATCACCGAAGGCATCCCGGTCCTGGACATGATGAAGGTCAAGCGCGCCCTGTCGGGGTCGAAATCCCGGCTGATCGGGCCGAACTGCCCCGGCGTCATCACGCCCGGTGCCTGCAAGATCGGCATCATGCCGGGCCACATCCACCGCCGCGGCTCGGTCGGGGTGGTGTCGCGGTCGGGCACGCTGACCTACGAGGCGGTCAAGCAGACCACCGACCTGGGCCTTGGCCAGTCCACCGCCGTCGGCATCGGCGGCGACCCGATCAAGGGCACCGAACACCTGGACGTGCTGGAGATGTTCCTGGCCGATCCGGAGACCGAAAGCCTGATCATGATCGGCGAGATCGGCGGCAGCGCCGAGGAAGAGGCCGCGCAGTTCCTGGCCGATGAGGCCCGCCGGGGCCGGGCCAAGCCCTGCGCCGGATTCATCGCCGGTCGCACCGCGCCGAAGGGCCGCCGCATGGGCCATGCCGGGGCCATCGTCTCGGGAGGCACGGGCGATGCAGAATCCAAGATCGAAGCCATGCGCCGCGCAGGCATCGTGGTCGCCGACAGCCCGGCCTCGCTGGGCGAGGCGGTGATGCAGGCGCTTGGCCGCTAACGCGAAGTTCACGGGCCGGTGTCACAACCGGCCCCGCACATCCTTGCCCGCACATCCCCCAGGGAGGCAGACCGATGACCGATCAGACCCCGAATCGCCAGTTTCACGCATCCAGCTTCCTGCAAGGCGCCAATGCCGATTACGTCGATCAGCTCGCCGCGCGCTATGCCGCCGACCCGGCCTCGGTCGACAGCCAGTGGGCCGAGTTCTTCCGCTCGCTGGGCGACGAGGCGATGGACATCAAGCGCGCGGCGATGGGCCCCTCCTGGGCACGCAGCGATTGGCCGCCCACCCCGGCGGATGACCTGACCCAGGCGCTGACCGGCGAATGGGCCATGCCGGCCGAGGCGAAGGGTGCGGGCCGGAAGATCGCCGAAAAGGCCGCCGAGAGCGGCGCGGCGGTCAGCCAGGAACAGATCCAGCGGGCCGTGCTGGATTCGGTTCGTGCCATCATGCTGATCCGCGCCTATCGCATCCGCGGCCATCTGGCCGCCGATCTGGATCCGCTCGGCCTGCGCAACGAAGCCCCGCACCCCGAACTGGACCCGGCGTCCTATGGCTTCACCGAGGCCGACATGGACCGCCCGATCTTCATCGACAAGGTCCTGGGGCTGGACTTCGCCTCGATGCGGCAGATTCTGGAAATCGTGAAACGCACCTATTGCGGCACCTTTGCGCTGCAATACATGCACATTTCCGATCCCGAACAGGCCGGCTGGCTGAAGGAACGCATTGAAGGCTGGGGCAAGGAAATCGCCTTCACCCGCGAAGTTCGCCGCGACATC
>JAKALB010000060.1 GCA_021813365.1 Pseudomonadota bacterium
GCCTTGCCCCTCCGCCCGCCCCCCCCCCCCGGCTCCCAGGACGGGTGCTGGCCCCTCATGCCGCCGACAGGCCCTTGTCCAGCGCATCGAGGATCACGGCGGCATCGGCCTCGGTCAGCACCAGTGGTGGCGACAGGATGATGTTCGGGCCGGAAACGCGGATCATCGCCCCGGCTTCGTAGGCGGCGGCCTGCACCCGGGCGGGCACGGCCTTGTCGGCGGGCTTTTTCGAGTCTCGGTCGGCCACCAGTTCCAGCGCCAGCATCAGGCCGTGACCGCCGCGCACGTCACCGACCACCCTGTGGCTTTCCTTCAACCGGTTGATCCCCTGCCACAATTGCGCACCCCTGGCGGCCGCGCTGGACCTTACGTCAAGCCGCTGCATCTCGGCCAGACAGGCGACCGCCGCCGCCGCGCCGACCGGATGGCCGGAATAGGTATAGCCATGGCCGATGGCGGCCTTGCCACTGTCGTCGGCCTCGAACACCGCCGCGACGGATTCCGCGATCATCACCGCGCCGAAGGGAAAATAGCCGTTGGTGATCGCCTTGGCGGTACAGATGAAATCGGGCTTGACGCCCCATAGGCGGCTGCCGCTCCATGCGCCGGTGCGGCCGAAGGCGGTGATGACCTCGTCTGCGATCAGAAGGATGCCGTTCCTGCGGCAGATCGCCTCCACCCCCGGCATGAAGGACGGGTGCGGCGGAATCACACCACCCGCGCCCAGAACTGGCTCCATGATCATCGCAGCGATCGTGCCCGCGCCCTGGAAGGCGATTTCGTCCTCCAGCGCCTGCAGGCAAAGCTGGGCCAGCCGGGCTGGATCGGCCTCGTTGAAGGGGTTGCGATAGGCATAGGGTGCCGGGATGTGGAAACAGCCAGGCAGCAACGGTTCATAAGCCGTGCGGAAGTTCGCGTTGCCGTTGACCGAGGCGCCGCCGAAATGAGTGCCGTGATAGCCCTTCTTCAGCGACAGGTATTTGTAGCGCCCGGCCTCGCCGTGGATCTTGTGATACTGCCGCGCCAGGCGCAGCGCGGTTTCCACACTGTCGCCGCCGCCCGAAGTGTAAAAGGCGCGCCCCATGCCATCGGCGTCGAAAAAGTCGCGCAGCGCCTCGGAAAGCTCGATCACGGCATCGTTCGAAGTGCCGCGGAAGATCGAATAATACGGCAGCCGTTCCAGTTGCGCCGTGATCGCCTGTTTCACCACGTCGCAGCTATAGCCCAGGTTGACGTTCCACAATCCGCCGACCGCATCGACAACCTCGTGCCCGTCGACATCGGTGATCCGGCAGTCGCGGGCCGATACCACGATGGTCGGCGGGTTCTTCAGGCTGTCCGAAGGCGCCGTCATCGGGTGCCAGAGGCTGCGGGCGTTGTTCGCCTTCAGAAAATTGATGTCCTTCATCCCTGATCCCTTTCGATCCCGCGCCAGAGCGCGATCAACTCCGCCGGAGCCTGGCCACCCCAGGCCCCCATCACCTCGGCTGCCGCGGCCACCAGTCGGCGCAGGATCGGCCCGCGCGCGGCCTGTTTCATCCGCGTCGAGGGCGCAGCCACAGCCATCGCCCCCAGAACCTGACCCGCCGCATCGAACAGCGGCACGGCCAGGCTGGAGACATCGGATTCGAACGTGTCTTCCGTGCTGGCCCAGCCCCGAGCCCGCGTTGCCGCGATCCGGGCGCGCACCACATCGGGGTCGCGCAACGTGGCCGGCGTCGCGGCGCCCAGGGGGCCGGCCAGAATCGCATCGACCCGGGCGTGTGGCAGGAAGGCCAGCACCGCCTGACCCGACGATGTCGCGTGAAACGGCAGCACGTCGGCATCTTCCATCAGCACCTGCATCCCCGATGGCGCACCATAGGCAAAGGCCAGCGTGACCAGCCGCCCCGCCACCAGATGCGAGACATGCGCGGTTTCGCCCACCGCCACGGCCAGGCGCTGCACCACCGGCAGGGCAGCGTCGCGCATCGGCACCGCCGCTTCGCGCAGCGACGCCAGGCGCAGCACCGCCGGACCTATGCGGTAATCGGTGCCGCCCGGAACCTGCTCGGCCAGACCATGGTCGATCAATTCGCCCATCAGCCGATAGCAGGTGGCCTTGCTGTGCCCGGCCAGGCGGGCAAGCTCGGAGAGACCGATCGCAGGGCGCGCACGGCTGAAATGGTCCAGAAGCGAAAGGGCCTTGGCAGTCGTTCCCATCGTTCCTCTCGGGCGTCCGCAGAAAAGGTTGACAGATCGGTCCCCGCCCGTCAATCTGTTTTCGAACCGTTGGTTCATTATACGAACCGAACAGCCGAGGCCGCCATGTCCGTCCTGACCCAGACCGAAATCGACCGCCTTGCCACCCTGCCTGTTCCGCCCGGTCGGCTGCTGATCGATGGCGCCTGGATCGAGGGCAGCGCCGCGCCGATGCCGGTCATTACCCCCATCACCGGACAGCAGATGACCACCATCGCCGCCGCAACCGAGGCCGAGGTGGCGCAGGCTGTCGCCGCCGCCCGACGAGCCTTCGATGATGGCCGCTGGCGCAAGCAGCCTCCCGCCCAGCGCAAGGCGGTGCTGCTGCGCCTGGCCGACCTGATCGAGCATCACGCCAACGAATTGGCCGTGCTGGGGGTGCGCGACAACGGCACCGAAATCGGCATGGCGCTGAAAGCCGAACCGCTGTCGGCCGCACAGACCTTCCGCTGGTATGCCGAGGCGCTGGACAAGCTCTACGGCGAGATCGCCCCGACCGCCGATACCGTGCTGGCCCTGGTGCACCGTGAACCGGTGGGCGTTGTGGCGGCGATCGTGCCCTGGAACTTCCCGCTGATGATCGGCGCCTGGAAGCTGGCACCCGCATTGGCCACCGGCAATTCGGTGGTATTGAAACCGGCCGAGACGGCGTCGCTGACGCTGCTGCGCCTGGGTGAACTCGCCCTGGAGGCAGGCCTGCCGCCGGGCGTTCTGAACATCGTCACCGGCACCGGCGCCACGACGGGCGCGGCGCTGGCGCTGTCGATGGATGTGGATGTGCTGGTCTTCACCGGATCGGGCGCCACCGGGCGGCGCCTGATGGAATACTCGGCCCGCTCGAACCTGAAGCGCGTCTTCCTCGAACTCGGCGGCAAAAGCCCGAACATCATCTTTGCCGATGCACCGGACCTTGCCGCCGCGGCAAGAGCCGCCGCGGGCGGCATCTTCCGCAACTCGGGCCAGGTCTGCGTGGCGGGCTCGCGCCTCCTGGTCGAGGCCTCGGTGCATGATGAGGTGCTGCACCACCTGGCCACCGTGACCCGCGCCATGAAACAGGGCAACCCGCTGGACCTGACCACCCAGATCGGCGCGGTGCACTCCGAGGCGCAGCTGGCCCGCGACCTTGGCTTCCTCTCCGATGCCACCGCCCAGGGTGGCTCGCTGGTGCTGGGCGGCAAGCGCACGCTGCTGGAAACCGGCGGCTATTATCTGGAGCCCACCATCATCACCGGCGTCGCCCCCGGCCACCGCCTGTTCCAGGAAGAGGTCTTCGGCCCCGTTCTGGCCGTCACTCCCTTCTCCACCGAGGCCGAGGCGCTGCACCTGGCCAATGCCACCGATTTCGGCCTGGCCTCTGGCCTCTGGACTTCGAACCTCTCCCGCGCCCATCGCATGATCCGCGGCATCCGCGCCGGGGTCGTGCATGTGAACACCTACGGCGGCACCGACATCACCGTGCCCATGGGCGGCGTCAGGCAGTCCGGCAACGGCCATGACAAGTCGCTGCACGCCTTCGACAAATACACCGACCTGAAGACCGCCTGGATCCAGCTCTGACATTCATCTTGCCACAAATATCCCACGGGGGTCCGGGGGTGTGAAACCCCCGGCCTCCCGGCATCCAAGAGGCCAGAATGACCACCATCCTCGTCGCCGGCACCTGGGACACGAAGAACGACGAACTGTCCTACATCGCCGGAGTGATCCGCGACCAGGGCGGGCAGGTGCTGACCATGGATGTCTCGGTCCTGGGCGAATCGCGCCAGGAGGTCGACATCTCCAGGCACCAGATCGCCGAGGCTGCCGGCTCCTCGATTGCCGAGGCCATCGCGGCCCAGGATGAAAACCTGGCCATGCAGATCATGGCGCGGGGTTCGGCCCTGGTCGCAGCGCGGCTTCAGGCCGAGGGCAGGATCCAGGGTGCCATCGTGCTGGGCGGGTCGATGGGCACCGACCTGGCGCTGGACCTCTGCTCGGCACTGCCGCTGGGCGTGCCCAAATACGTGGTGTCGACGGTCAGCTTCTCGCCGATGCTGCCGCCGGAGCGGCTGCCTGCGGATTTGCAGATGATCCTGTGGGCGGGCGGATTGTACGGGCTGAATTCGGTCTGCAAGGCCGCTCTGTCCCAGGCCGCCGGGGCGGTTCTGGGGGCAGCGCGGGCGGTGGAGCCGCCCCGGCGCGACCGCCCGCTGATCGGGATGACGAGTTTCGGCAAGACCGTGCTGCGATACATGGTGGCGCTGAAACCGGCGCTGGAGGAGCGGGGCTTCGAAGTGGCCGTGTTCCATGCGACCGGCATGGGCGGGCGGGCCTTCGAAAGCCTTGCGGCCGAGGGTGCCTTTGCCGCCGTGCTGGACTTTGCACCGCAAGAGGTGGGCAACCATCTGTTCGGGTCGGCCATCAGCGCGGGGGCCGACCGGATGACCTCGGCCGGGCGGCGCGGAGTGCCGCAGATCGTGTCGATCGGCTGCTATGACCTGGTCGATCTGGTGGGTTGGCAACCGGTGCCCGAACGGTTCAGGGACAGCCCGCTGCACGCTCACAACCGGCTGCTCAGCTCGGTCGTGCTGAGTGCCGACGAGCGGCGTCAGGTAGCTCGGGCCATCGCAGCCAAGCTGGCACAGGCCAAGGGGCCGGTGACGGTGATCCTGCCCGAGCGGGGCGGAAACGAGTGGGACCGCGAGGGCGGACCGCTGGCCGATGCCGCGGGCCTGGCCGCCTTTCTGAGCGAGATGCGGACCGCCCTGCCGCCGCAGGTCCGCCGGATCGACCTGGACGCCCATATCAATGATCCGGCCTTCATCCAGGCCACACTGGATCAGGTAGACGCCTGGATCAATGACGGAACCCTGCCCCAACCCCTTCGGCTCCCGCGGAAACCTGCCCGTCGCTGACCTCCCCATCCATGGCGTTCCCGCCTGCACGGGCAAGTGCGGGGCTTTCGGGACCAATGGGTCGATCCGCGGATTGGGTGAGACCCCGCGATTTCCTCCGCCCGACGACAGGCGGTCCCGCCCATTTGCAGACCCATCAGGCCCATCCCGGGCTCGTCCGGGAGGTTGACTCGGCGCGGGAATTAACTTAACAAAGCAAGTATAACGCGGGGGATGCCGTGCCTCATATCCTGATCGACTATTCCGCCAATCTGGAAGACCGGCTGGATATGGCCGCGCTCTGCCGCTGCCTGCGGGATGCGGCGGTGGCGACCGGGGTGTTTCCGCTGGCCGGCATCCGGGTGCGCGCGCTGAGGGTCGATCACGTCGTCATGGCCGATGGTGCCGCCGGGCATGGTTATCTCGACATCATCCTGCGGGTCGGCCAGGGCCGCGATGCCGCCACCCGCTCGCGCGCGCTCGACGCCATCTTTGCCGCCGCCGAAGCCTTCACCAGGCCGGTCATGGACACATCCTCACTGATGCTGTCCATGGAACTGCGCGAGATCGACACGGCGTTTTCCCGCAAGGCCTCATCCATCCGCCGCCACCTACCCGGAGAGACCCGATGACCGATCTTGCCGCACACCAGGCGAAACTCGCGACCCATCTGGCGCGATTCCGGGACGGCGGCATCCTGAACCTGATCGACGGGCAGGATCAGGGCGGCGCAGACTGGTTCGAAACCCGGTCCCCCGTGGATGAAAGCCTGATCGCCAGGGTCGCCCTTGGCACGGCCGAAACGGTCGATGACGCTGCCCGCGCGGCAAAGGCCGCCTTTCCGGCCTGGGCTGCCATGCCCGGCGAAGAGCGCCGTGCGCTCCTGCACCGCATCGCCGATCTGATCGAGGAGCGGGCCGAGGAAATCGCCCTGTGCGAATGCTGGGACACGGGCCAGGCCTGGCGCTTCATGTCCAAGGCCGCACTGCGCGGGGCCGAAAACTTCCGGTTCTTTGCCGACAGGGCGCCGGGGGCGCGGGACGGCCAGTCCCTGCATGCGCCGGGGCAGTTGAACATCACCAGCCGGCACCCGATCGGGCCGGTCGGGGTGATCACGCCCTGGAACACGCCCTTCATGCTGTCGACCTGGAAAATCGCCCCGGCACTGGCCGCGGGCTGCACCGTGGTGCACAAGCCGGCCGAATTCAGCCCGCTGACGGCACGGCTTCTGGCCGAAATCGGCCGGCAGGCCGGCCTGCCGCCCGGCGTGCTGAACCTAGTGAACGGCATGGGCGAAGGCGCGGGCAAGGCGCTGACGGAACATCCCGATATCCGCGCCATCGCCTTCGTGGGCGAATCCCGCACCGGCAGCCTGATCATGAAACAGGGCGCCGACACGCTGAAGCGGGTGCATTTCGAGCTGGGCGGCAAGAATCCCGTCGTGGTCTTTGCCGACGCCGACCTGGACCGCGCGCTGGATGCGGTGATCTTCATGATCTACTCGCTGAACGGCGAACGCTGCACGTCCTCGTCGCGCCTGCTGGTCGAGGAGGGGATTGCGCCGGAGTTCCATGCCAGACTGGTCGAGCGCGTGAACCGCATCAGGGTCGGCCACCCGCTGGACCCGGCCACCGAAATCGGCCCGCTGATCCATGAAACACATTTCCGCAAGGTGACCGGCTTCTTCGACATCGGCAAGGCGGAGGGCGCCTGCCTGGCCGCGGGCGGCGAGCGGGTCGGCAACACCGGCTGGTTCGTGAAGCCCACACTGTTCACGGGTGCCACGCCGCAGATGCGCATCGCGCAGGAGGAAGTGTTCGGCCCGATGCTGACCTCGATCACCTTCAAGACCGAGGCCGAGGCGCTTAGGATCGCCAATGACGTGGCCTATGGCCTGACCGGATATGTCTGGACCAATGATCTGACCCGCGCGCTGCGGTTCTCCGACGCGCTGGAGGCCGGGATGATCTGGGTGAACAGCGAAAACGTCCGCCATCTGCCCACCCCCTTTGGCGGCGTCAAGGCCAGCGGCATCGGCCGCGATGGCGGCGACTGGTCGTTCGATTTCTACATGGAGACGAAGAACCGGGCCTTCGCGCTCGGCAACCACAGGATTCAGCGCCTCGGCGCCTGAGGTTCACCGCACGTCAGGAAACGCGCAGCGAACCGGGGGCACGGCCCCAAGGAAGGAAGTGATGGGAGAGATCGTTCTCGCCGCGAAATGCACCCATGTGCCGACGATGCTGATGTCGGAACAGGACGGTCCGGTCAAGGGCATGCGCCAGGCCGCAATCGACGGCCATGTCGAAATCGGCCGTCGCGCCAGGGCACTGGGCGTCGATACCGTTGTCATCTGCGACACACATTGGTTGATCAACGCGGGGTATCACATCAACGCCAATCACCGGTTCCGGGGCATCTTCACCTCGAACGAATTTCCGCAATTCATCCAGAACATGCCCTACGACTACCAGGGCAATCCGGCCCTGGGTGATGCCATCGCCGCCAAGGCACGCGCGCTGGGAGTCCATGCGCTGGCCCACCACCTGGACAGCCTGGAGGTGGAATATGGCACGCTGGTGCCGATGCATTTCATGAGCCGCGGGCATGATGCCATGAAGGTCGTGTCGATCGCCGCCTGGTGCACGGTGCATTCGCATGACGAAAGCCGGGTGATCGGCCAGGCCATCGCCCGGGCGGTGCAGGAAAGCGACAGCCGGGTGCTGCTGGTCGCTTCGGGCAGCCTGAGCCACAAGATCTGGGCGAACAGGGATTATGCGGCCAACAACGGAACCTTCACGATCTCGAGCGAGTTCAACCGGCAGGTGGACCTGCACGTGCTGGACATGTGGCAGCGCGGCGATCACGCGACATTCCTGAGGATGCTGCCGGACTATGCCCAGTTCTGCTGTGGCGAAGGCGCGATGCATGACACCGCCATGCTGTATGGTGCCCTGGGCTGGGATGCGTATCAGGGCAAGTGCGAGGTCGTGACCCCCTACTTCCCCTCGTCCGGCACCGGCCAGACCAACGTCATCTTCCCGGTCTAAGGAGCGCTCATGCCGATCCCCGCCCCCAACCTGTATCCGCCGTTCAACATCGTCCGCCTGAGCCATGTGGAATTGGCGGTGACTGACCTTGCCTCGGCGCGGGCCTTCTATGTGGACACGCTGGGTCTGCTGGTCAGCCACGAGGCGACGGGAATGCTGTATCTGCGGGCCCTGGAGGAGCGGGGGCATCATTCGGTGATCCTGCGCCAGGCGGAGCGGGCTTCGGTGGGCAGCCTCGGCTTCAAGGTCTGGGACGAGGCCGACCTGGACCGGGCCAAGGCCTGGTTCCATGGCCGGGGCCTGCCGGCGGAATGGGTGGAGCGGCCCTTCATGGGACGGGTGCTGCAGGCGCGCGACCCCTGGGGCGTGCCGCTGGAGTTCTACGCCAGGATGGACCGGCTGACGCCTGTGCATCAGCAGTATCGGCTCTACAAGGGCGTCAAGCCACTCAGGATCGACCATTTCAACCTGTTTTCGCCCGATGTGGACAAGGCGGTGGCCTTCTATGGCGAAATGGGATTCCGGGTGACGGAATACACCGCCGACGAGGAGACCGGGCGAACCTGGGCGGCCTGGATGCACCGCAAGGGTGGCGTGCATGACATTGCCTTTACCAATGGCGTCGGCCCCCGACTGCACCACCTGGCCTTCTGGGTGGCGACGCCGCTGAACATCATCGACCTGCTGGACCTGATGTCGACCACGGGCTACCTTGCCAATATCGAACGCGGACCAGGACGGCATGGCATTTCCAATGCGTTCTTCTTGTACATTCGCGACAGGGACGGGCATCGGACCGAAGTCTATTGTTCGGATTACCAGACGGTGGATCCCGACCTTGAGCCGATCAGATGGGATCTGAAGGATCCGCAGCGCCAGACCCTGTGGGGGGCGCCGGCGCCGCAGAGCTGGTTCAGCGAGGGTGCGCATTTCCAGGGTGTGACGCCGCGTGAAAGCGATCTGAAGGCAACGCCGATCGTGGCACCCTGAGGAAGGCCCCGGGGGTTTCACACCCCCGGCCCCCCCGTGGGATATTTATGCCAAATTGAAGGGCAACGGAATGAGGCTGGCGACGGTACGGATTCATGGGAGGCAGGCATGGGGAGCCGTGGTCGAGGACGGGTTCGTGGATCTGTCCGGGGCCTTTCCGCACTGGGCCGGGCTGCGCCAGGTGATCGAGTCCGGGGCGCTGGCGCAGGTTGCGGCCTCGGCGCTGCAGGGGCGGGCGGTGACGCATGGCTTCGGGTCGTTTGCCTGGGAAATTCCGGTGACGGACCCGGGCAAGATCATCTGCGTCGGCGTCAACTATCCGGACCGGAATGCCGAATACAGGGACGGCCAGGAGGCGCCGCCCAACCCTTCGCTGTTCATCCGGTTTGCGCAGAGTTTCGTCGGGCATGAGGTGCCACTGCTGCGGCCGCCGGAGAGTGCGCAACTGGACTACGAGGGCGAGATTGCGGTGGTGATCGGGAAAGCCGGGCGGCGAATCCCGGAGGCTGCGGCGCTGGGCCATGTTGCCGCGTTGACGCTGTGCAACGAGGGCACGATCCGCGATTGGGTGCGGCATGGCAAGTTCAACGTGACGCAGGGGAAGAACTGGGATGGCTCGGGCGCGATGGGGCCCTGGCTGGTGCCCTTCACGAATGCTGCGCAGATCGCCGATGTGGGGCTGGAAACCCGCGTGAATGGCGAGGTCCGGCAGAAGGACCGCACGGGACGGATGATCTTTCCGGTGGCGAGGCTGATCGCCTATATCTCGACCTTCATGACGCTTTCAGCCGGCGACATCATCGTCACAGGAACGCCGACCGGGGCCGGGGCCCGGTTCGACCCGCCGAAGTGGCTGGTGCCTGGCGATGTGGTCGAGGTCGAGGCCGAGGGCCTGGGCGTGCTGCGCAACGGGGTGCGGGACGAATGACGCCGGAGGAGATCGAGGCCGAAGCCGAGGCCTTGTGGCAGGCCGAACTGACGGGCCGGCAGCGCGGGCTGATCAGCCTGGCCCATCCGCAGGCGGGCCTGGACGAGGCCTATGCCATCCAGGCGGCGCTGATCGCGCGGCGGCGGGCGGCGGGGCGTCGGCGGATCGGCTGGAAGATCGGCCTGACCAGCCGCGCCATGCAGGACGCGCTGAAGATCACCACTCCGGACAGCGGCATCCTGATGGACGACATGCTGTTTGCCAGTGGTGCCACGGTGCCCGCAGGGCGGTTCATCCAGCCGCGGGTCGAGGCCGAGATCGCCTTTGTGATGCGAAGCGATCTCGGCGGGGCCGAGGTCGACCGGGCGCAGGTGGAGGCGGCAACGGCGGCGGTCTGCCCCAGTCTGGAAATCCTCGACACGCGGATCCTGCGCGCCGACCCGGCGACGGGCCGGCCCAGGACCATCGTCGACACGATTGCCGACAATGCCGCCAACGCCGGAATCGTCGTGGGGGCCGCGCGCCATGACATCGGCGCCTTTGACCTGCGCTGGGTGGGCGCGGTGGTCAAGCGCGATGGCGTGGTCGAGGAAACCGGCCTGGGGGCGGGGGTGCTGGACGATCCGGTGATGGGAATCGTCTGGCTTGTGCGGCGGCTGGCCCGTTATGGTCAGGGTCTGGCCGCAGGCGACATCGTGTTGTCGGGGTCGTTCATTCGGCCGGTCGAAGCGCCACCCGGCAGCCGGTTCCACGCCGATTTTGGCCCGTTCGGCCAGGTTTTCGTCAATTTTGGATAGAACATGCCCGCACCGCAAAACACGCTGAAGGCCCGACTGGCGGCCCGAGAGACAACCGTCGGCATCTGGCTCGGCACGGGCGAGGCCTATCTGGCCGAGATGGCCGCCCATGCCGGCTTCGACTGGCTGCTGATCGATGGCGAACATGCACCGAATGGCATCCGGTCGCTGTCGGCGCAGATCGCGGTGGTGCAGGGCAAGGGGCCGGCACCCGTGCTGCGCCTGGTCGATGACAATCCGGCCGGCATCAAGCAGGCGCTGGACATCGGCGCGCAGACCCTGCTGATCCCGATGGTCGACAATGTGGCCCAGGCCGAGCGGATCGTGCGGGCGGCGCTGTATCCGCCCCGGGGGTTCCGCGGCGTGGGATCAGCCATGGCGCGGGCATCGCAGTTCAACGGGATTGCGGATTACCTCGTCACGGCGAATGACCAGATCTGCCTCATCCTGCAATTGGAGAGCCTGAAGGGGTTGCAGGCCTTGGCCCAGATCGCGGCCCTGCCGGGGGTGGATGGCCTGTTCATCGGCCCGTCGGACCTGGCGGCTGACATGGGGTATCTGGGTCAGGCCGGGCACCCGGTGGTGAAGGCGGCGGTGTTGCAGGCAATCCGCGACATTCGCGCGGCGGGCAAGGCGGCGGGGGTGTTGACGCTGGATCCGGAATTCATCCGCGAGTGCCAGGCCGCGGGGGCGAATTTTCTGGGCGTGGGGGTGGATGTGACCTCGCATATGGAGGGGCTGAGGGCACTGGCCAGGGATTGGGTCGGCGCATTCCGATAGATCCCGGGCCGTGGTGGTGCGAGTCAGGCTCAGGCCCGCAGCAGGCCCGACCTTTCGCCGAAGCGTCCGGGGCTCGGGTCAGGCCGCGCCGTCCACGATGACGATATGGGCGATGCAGGCACCATTGCGCCGGGCCTTTGCGTCCTGGTATTCGGCGCTGGCATAGCAGGCCCGGGCAGCGGCCAGGCTGGGGAATTCGATGACGACATGGCGATCCAGCGCCGGGCCTTCCTTGACCTCGAAACTGCCGCCGCGCGCCAGGAAACGCGCGCCATGGGCGGCGAAGACGGCAGGGGCCTGCGCCTGGTAACCCTGATAGCGCTCGGGGTCGGTGACGGTGACGTGGGCGATCCAGTAGGCACTCATGACGCCGGCTCGAGCAGCGTTCGGGCGATGCGCGCGGCCTCGGTCAGGTGGTCGCGGACGGCCTGGGCGGCGGCTTCGGGGTCATTGGCGCAGATGGCGGCGCAGATGCGCGCCATCCTCGCCTGGCCCGAGACGTTGCGTTCCCTGGTGGCCAGCGTCAGGGCGCGCAACCGGCTGATCCGGCCGTTCAGGCGCTGCACGATTTCCCAGGCGATATCCTGGCCGGCGGCCTGAAAGATCACCTGGTAGAACCGCATCGTCGCGGTCAGCAGAGCCCCGGCATCGCCCGAATCGAAAGCCGTGCCGATGGCGGAAAGCGCCGCCCGCAGGTCGGCCCTGACCGTGGCATCGGCGCGTTCGGCACAGGCGCGGGCGGCGGATTGTTCCAGTTGCAGGCGGATGTCGTAGATCTGCCGCGCGCGGTTCCAGTCCAGTGCCGCAACGGCCGGGCCCTTGCCCGGCAGGATTTCGACAAGACCCTCGGCCTCGAGATACCGGATCACCTCGCGCACGACGGTGCGGCTGACACCCAGTTGCTCGCACAATGTCCGTTCGACCAGACGCTCGCCGCTGGCAAAACGGCCAGCGATGATCGCGGCGCGCATGCGGTCCTGCACCATGTCGCGCAGGGTCGGGGGCATGTCGGTAATACGCAGGTCAGCCAGAGACTGTCCGGAAACGGATTGGTTCATGCGGCCAGAGTAGCGGCGTCTGGCTGTCGCGTCCAGTGTTCTTGACATGCCATATGTTGGTATACCATGCTACCAGAAAGCCCCTGAGGACGATTCCGATGCCCGCTGTCATTCGCAAGACCCTGCTTCATGTCGAGACCACGCATATCGAGGGCGGCAGGGCTGCGCCGCTGCCGCTGACCCTGATCGGTGCGGCGGCCGTGGTGCGCAATCCCTGGGCTGGCCGGGGCTTTGTCGAAAACCTGAAGCCGGAAATCCATGACATCGCCCCGGATCTTGGCGCGTTGCTGACCAGGATGGTCCTCGACGCAGCGGGTGGCGGCGACAAGGTCGAGGCCTATGGCAAGGCGGCGATCGTGGGCCTTGATGGCGAGGTGGAACACGCCTCGGCCCTGATCCACACGCTGCGGTTCGGCAATCAGTACCGCATGGCCGTGGGCGCCAAGACCTATCTGGCCTTCACCAACATTCGCGGCGGGGCCAACGCGCCGATCCTGATTCCGCTGATGGACAAGAATGACGAAGGCCGCCGCTCGCATTACCTGACCGTGCATTTCGCCATTCCCGACGCGCCCGCCGCCGACGAAATCGTCGTGGCGCTGGGTGCCAGCATCGGCGGCCGCCCGCACCATCGCATCGGCGACCGCTATCAGGATCTGAAGGATCTGGGCCATGATCCGAAAAACCCGGCCGCTCTGTGACGGCGGCACCCTGGGGCTGATCGAGGCCGGGTCCGGGGATCCGGTCGTGCTGATCCACGGCGTCGGCCTGCGGGCCGAGGCCTGGGAACCACAAATCACCGCGCTGGCCGCGACGCATCGGGTGATCGCGCTGGACATGCCGGGGCATGGGGCCTCTTCGCCCCTGCCTTCCGGCGCGCTGTTGTCCGATTACGTGTGCTGGGCGGCGCGGGCGATCGGTGGCCTGGGGATGGGTCCGGTCAGCCTGGCCGGGCATTCCATGGGCGCACTGATCGCCGGCGGGATGGCCGTGGATCATCCGGGTCTGGTTGCGCGGGTGGCGCTGCTGAGCCCGGTGCACCGTCGCAGCGAAGCGGCCCGTGCCGCCGTCCTGGCCCGCGCCAGCGCGATCGCCGCGGGCGGCGCCGGGGTCGATGCACCCCTGGCCCGCTGGTTTGACGATGATCAGCAGGCCCTGCACGACCGGGTGGCCGGCTGGCTGAAGGGCGTGGACAGACAGGGTTATGCCGCCGCCTATCGCGCCTTTGCGACGGGCGACGCGACCTATGCCGACCGCCTGGGAGAGATCGCCTGCCCCGCGCTGATCCTGACGGGCGAGAGCGACGCAAACTCCAGCCCCGAAATGACCCGCGCCATCGCCGCCGCCTGCCGCGGCCGCGCTGTGGTGGTGCCCGGCCAGCGGCACATGGTGAACCTGACCGCGCCCCGACTGGTGAACGAAGCGCTGCGCGACTGGCTCGCATTGAAACGGGTGATCGCATGACCGATGCCACCTTTGACCCCCGCGCATTGCGCGATGCCTTCGGCTGTTTCATGACCGGCGTGACGGTGGTCACAACCATCGACCCCGCGGGCAGGCCGGTGGGTTTCACGGCCAACAGTTTCACCAGCGTCTCGATGGACCCGCCGCTCCTGCTGGTCAGCATGTCGGCCCGGTCGCGAAGCCATGCGGCCTTTGCCGAAGGCCGCGGTTTTGCCGTGAACATCCTGGCCGAGGGGCAAAAGGCGATCTCCGCCAATTTCGCCAGGTCGGTCGAGGATCGTTTCGCCGAAGTCTACTGGCGCAGGGGGCCGGTCGGATCGCCCCTGATCGCCGATGTCTCGGCCTGGTTCGACTGCACCTTGCAGCAGGTGGTCGCAGCCGGGGATCACACGCTGCTGATCGGGCGGATCGGCGGCTTTGCCGCAACCCCGGCGCCGGGCCTGGGATATTACCGCGGCGCCTATGTCACCCAGTCCGCCACCCAGACCCGGTTGCCTGCCGGGCCGGATGTGGTGATCTCGGCCATTCTGGTCGCCGAGGGCGAGGTGCTTCTGGCCGACGACTCCATGGGCGGCCTCGCCCTGCCATCCTGCCTTGCGGGGCGTGAGGGCGTCCAGGCCAGCCTGACCGCACTGATCGCCCGCTCCGGGGTCGAGGCACAACCGGGCTTCATCTATGCCGTCTGGGACGACGTGGCCCGCGGGCAGCAGCACATCGCCTTCCGTTGCCCGGCGCAAAAGGGTGCACGCCCCCGGATCGGCGCCTTTGTCGAACTCTCGTCCGCGGGCGTGGCCAATGTCACCGATCCGGCCAGCCGCGCCATGCTGGAACGTCTGGCCGCCGAAAGCCGCATGGGCAACTACAACATCTATTTCGGAACACACGAACAGGGTCAGGTCACACCGATCCGCGGAAGGGACTGAGGCATGAAGTTTTCCCTGTTTGTCCATATGGAGCGGCTGAGCCCGGAACAGGATCAGCGGCAGCTTTACGAAGAGATGATCGATCTCTGCCGTCTGGCCGACGATGGGGGCCTGGACGCAATCTGGACGGGTGAACATCACGGCATGAATTTCACCATCGCGCCCAATCCCCTGCTGAATCTGGTCGATCTGGCACGAAGGACCAGGAACGTCCGGCTGGGCACCTCGACCGTGATCGCACCGTTCTGGCATCCGATCCGGCTGGCGGGCGAGGCGGCGATGGCCGACATCATCATGGACGGCCGGCTGGATCTGGGAATCGCCCGCGGCGCCTATCCGTTCGAGTATGAACGGTTGAGCCCGGGCCTCGATGCCTGGAACGCCGGACAGAAGATGCGCGAGTTGATCCCGGCAGTCCGGGCGCTGTGGAAGGGAGATTACGCGCACGACGGCCAGTACTGGAAATTCCCCAGGACGACCGCGGCCCCGCTGCCGCTACAGGCGGGCGGCCCGCCGATCTGGGTGGCGGCGCGCGATCCCAACAGCCACGAATTTGCCGTGGCCAATGGCTGCAACGTTCAGGTCACGCCCATGGCGCTGGGCGATGACGAAGTCCAGAGTCTGATGGACAGGTTCAACGCCGCCTGCGCCAGGCATCCCGAAAAGCCGCGCCCCAGGATCATGGTGCTGCGGCACACCTATGTCGCCGAAAGCGAGGCGGACGCCGCGCTGGGGGCCAGGGAACTGTCGGTGTTCTTCAATTATTTTTCCGCCTGGTTCAAGAATGAGCGCCCCATCGAGATGGGACTTCTGAAGCGGATGACCGAAGAAGAAATGGCCGCCAATCCGCAATATGCGCCCGAGGTCTTGCGCAAGAACCATATCGTGGGCCAGCCTGACGAGGTGATTGACCGGGTAAAATCCTATCAGGCGATGGGCTACGACGAATTCTCAATCTGGATCGACAGCGGGATGAGCCATGCGCGCAAGAAGGCATCGCTGCAACGGTTCATCACGCATGTGATGCCGGCCTTCCGGTAAGACCAGACCCGCGAAAGCACGACCGATTTTCGGAAAACTCCGGTTTTTGCAGAAAGTCGGTGAATCTTGGAGAGAGGCGATGGACCGGTTCCAGCTCTACATCGACGGGGCGTTCGAAGGTGGCGCGGGCGAGTTCTACAGCCTGGACCCGGCTTCCGGCACCCCCTGGGCCGTGATGCCCGAAGCGCAGGAAGATCAGGTGAACCGCGCGGTCGAGGCGGCGCATCGCGCGTTTCGCACCGGGCCCTGGCCCAGGCTGACGGCCAGCGCACGGGGCAGGCTATTGATGAAGCTCGCCGATCTGGTCCAGATGGCGGCGCCACGCCTGGCGCAGCTGGAAACCCGCGACACCGGCAAGATCATCCGCGAAACCAGTGCCCAGATCGCCTATGTGGCCGACTACTACCGCTATTACGCCGGCATTGCCGACAAGATCGAAGGCGCACATCTGCCGATCGACAAACCTGACATGGAGGTCTGGCTGCGCCGCGAACCGGTCGGCGTGGTTGCCGCCATCGTGCCCTGGAACAGCCAGCTGTTCCTCTCGGCGGTGAAGCTGGGGCCGGCGCTGGCCGCCGGCTGCACCGTGGTGTTGAAAGCGTCCGAAGACGGTCCGGCCCCCCTGCTGGACTTTGCGCATCTGGTGCACGAGGCCGGTTTTCCGCCGGGCGTGGTGAATATCCTGACCGGCTTTGGCCCGCGCTGCGGCTCGGTGCTGACCCGGCATCCCAGGGTCGCCCATATCGCCTTCACCGGCGGGCCCGGCACCGCGCGGGCCGTGGTGCGGAACTCGGCCGAGAACCTCGCCTCGACCTCGCTGGAACTGGGCGGCAAATCGCCGTTCATCGTCTTTGCCGATGCCGATCTGGAATCGGCCGCGAATGCCCAGGTTTCGGGCATTTTTGCCGCGACGGGGCAAAGCTGCGTCGCGGGCTCGCGCCTTCTGGTCGAGGCCGGCGTGAAGGACGAATTCCTGGCCAGGCTGAAGGCCAGGGCCGAGGCGATCCGCGTTGCCGACCCGCAAGAGATGACCACCGAGGTGGGCCCGCTCTGCACCCTGCGTCAGCGTGACCATATCGAGGCCACCATCGCCGCCTCGGTCGCGGCAGGGGCGCGGGTGATCACTGGCGGCAAGGCTCTGGACCGGGCGGGCTATTACTTTCCGCCGACGATCCTCGATTGCTCGGATGCGCGCCAAGTTCCCGCGATGAAAGACGAATTCTTTGGTCCGGTGCTGTCGGTCGTCAGTTTCCAGACCGAGGATGAGGCCGTGGATCTGGCCAATGACACCGAACATGGCCTGGCCATGGGCCTGTTCACCCGATCCCTGACTCGGGCACACCGGATGATCCGGGCGGTCCGGGCCGGCGTGGTCTGGGTCAACACCTATCGTGCCGTGTCACCCATTGCCCCCTTCGGCGGGCACGGCCTGTCTGGCCATGGGCGCGAGGGCGGGCTTGCCGCCGTGATGGACTATACCACAACCAAGACGGTCTGGCTGCGCACCAGCGACGACCCGATCCCCGACCCGTTCGTCATGCGCTGAATTCGCTCTGCGGCCAGGCTTGCAGGTCAAGATCCACTTTCCTGCCGGGAAGAAAATTTGACTTTCGAGGCAAACAGCCCCTAACCTTGCCGATTACAGCGAGTCGTCAGGAACAGGGAGACAAAGGACGATGGCCAAGAAGCGAGTGGCGGTGATCGGGGCGGGGCCGTCGGGTCTGGCGCAACTGCGGGCCTTCCAATCCGCCGCCAGGAAAGGCGCCGAGATCCCCGAGATCGTCTGCTTTGAAAAACAGGGCGAATGGGGCGGCCTGTGGAACTATACGTGGCGCACGGGCCTGGACGAATATGGCGAGCCCGTCCACTGTTCGATGTACCGCTACCTGTGGACCAACGGCCCGAAGGAAGGGCTGGAATTCGCCGACTATTCCTTTGAGGAACATTTCGGCAAGCAGATCGCCTCCTATCCGCCGCGCGCGGTGATGTTCGACTATATCGAGGGCCGGGTGAAGAAGGCGGGCGTCCGCCCCTGGATCCGCTTCCGGCATCCGGTGCGCTTCGTCCGCTACAATCCGTCGAAGGGCAATTTCACCGTCACCGCCGTCGACCTGGTCAAGGACCACATGTACGAAGAGGAGTTCGACCATGTGGTCTGCGCCTCGGGCCATTTCTCGACGCCGAACGTGCCGGAATATCCCGGGTTCGACATCTTTGGTGGCCGCGTGCTGCACGCCCATGACTTCCGTGATGCGATGGAGTTCAAGGGAAAGGATCTGCTGATCCTGGGTTCTTCCTATTCCGCCGAGGATATCGGCAGCCAGTGCTGGAAATATGGTGCCAGGTCGATCACCGTCGCCTATCGCAACGCGCCCATGGGCTACAAATGGCCGGACAACTGGCAGGAAGTGCCAAAGCTGCTGCGCGTGGATGAAACCACCGCCTATTTCGCCGATGGCACCAGCAAGCGAGTCGATGCGATCATCCTTTGCACCGGTTACAAGCACCACTTCCCGTTCCTGCCTGACGATCTGCGGCTGAAGACGGCAAACCGTCTGGCGACGGCGGACCTGTACAAGGGTGTCGTCTACGTGCACAACCCCAAGCTGTTCTACCTCGGCATGCAGGACCAGTGGTTCACCTTCAACATGTTCGATGCCCAGGCCTGGTGGGTGCGCGATGCCATCCTCGGTCGCATCGCCATTCCGACCGACAAGGCGGTGCTGCTGAAGGACGTCGCCGACCGCGAGGCGGGCGAGGATGCCGGCCGCGATGCGCATGACGCGATCCACTATCAGGGCGAATACGTGAAGGAGTTGATCGCCGAAACCGATTATCCGTCGTTCGATGTCGATGGCGCCTGCGAGGCATTCTACCAGTGGAAGGAACACAAGAAGCAGGACATCATGGGCTTCCGCAACCACGCCTACCGCTCGGTCATGACCGGCACGATGGCGCCGGTGCACCACACCCCCTGGAAGGACGCACTGGAAGATTCGATGGAAAGCTATCTGAGGAACTGAGCGACCGGCTCCAGGAAATGAAAGGCCCCGCAGGACGGGGCCTTTTTCGTTCCTGCGGCTCGCAAACAGGGCCACAAACCTGCCCGATCGCACAGCAGAGGTAAAAAAAGTTTCGCTGGCGTAAAAAATTCCTTTGGCGGCGGGCCAGTCCCATGCTTGATTTGCGGCATCGCGTCGCAGGGGCCCCGGGCCAGGCGCGCGACAAGGGCGCTGCCCCGGCCATGATCGGACGGGGGTCAAAAACCGAACAGGAAACTGGGAGTGGAAGATGGCGAACGAAGGGGGCTCAGGACAGCTCGTCCGGGCATTGGACTGGCGTGGTGCATTCTGGGTGGCAGCAGGGGTGCCCCCACTTGTGCTGTTCTCGATCGGGGGCATCGCGGGGACGACGGGCAAACTGGCCTTTGTCGTCTGGATGATTTCCATGGTGATGGGGTTCCTGCAAAGCTTTACCTATGCCGAGATGGCGGGGATGTTCGGCAACAAGTCGGGCGGCACCTCGGTCTATGGCGCGACGGCCTGGCTGCGCTATTCCAAGCTGATCGCGCCCCTTTCGGTGTGGTGCAACTGGTTCGCCTGGTCGCCCGTGCTGTCGCTGGGCTGCGCCATCGCGGCAGGCTACATCCTGAACGCGCTGTTCCCGATTCCGGCGGCTGACAGCCAGGCCGTGC
>JAKALB010000061.1 GCA_021813365.1 Pseudomonadota bacterium
CCCGAGGCCTTCCGCCACCTCAGCAGCCGCAGGCCCATGCACGTCGAACACGCCCGCAAGTTCTGCCCGAGGATGGGCTGCGATGTTGGCGGCGTGCATGCGCCCGATCCGACCGCAGCCGAGCACAGCAATGGAAATCATGTGTTCCTCCCGGATTGACATTGCAATGATTGTTGCTGAACAATAATATTGTCAATATACATTCCGATGCGGGCGAGCCCCGCCGCGCAAGGGGAGGAGAGAGATGACCGCAGGAACGGTTCGCCTGACCATGGCACAGGCCTTGGTGCGCTATCTGACGCGCCAGTTCATGGAGATCGACGGACGGCGCGTGCCGCTCTTCGCCGGGGTTTTCGGCATCTTCGGTCACGGCAATGTCACCTGCCTCAGCGAGGCGCTGGAGTCGGTGCAGGAGGAGTTGCCCACCTGGCGAGGGCAGAACGAACAGTCGATGGCACTGGCGGCGATCGGTTTTGCCAAGGCAAAGCGCCGACGGCAGATCATGATCGCCACCTCCTCCATCGGGCCCGGCGCGCTCAACATGGTGACGGCGGCGGGCACCGCCCATGCCAACCGCCTGCCGGTGCTGCTTCTGGCCGGGGACAGCTTTACCAACCGCGTGCCCGATCCGGTCCTGCAGCAGGTCGAGCATTTCGGCGATCCGACGGTGACGGTGAACGACGCCTTCCGGGCAGTCAGCCGTTACTGGGACCGGATAACGCATCCCGCACAGATCATCCCCTCTCTTCCGCAGGCCATCGCTACCATGCTCGATCCGGCCGATTGCGGCCCGGCCTTCATCGCACTTCCGCAGGACGTCCAGGAACTCGCTTTCGACTACCCTGAAGAGTTCTTCGAGGAGCGGATCTGGACGATCCCCCGGCCGCGCCCCGATCGTCGGGCGCTGGACCAGGCGGCCGCGCTGCTCAGGACCGCGCGGAAGCCGCTGATCATCTCGGGCGGCGGGGTGCGTTATTCCGGCGCCGAGGGGGTCCTTGGGCGCCTGGCCGAGACACGAGGGATCCCAGTCGTCGAGACGATCGCCGGCAAGGGCAGTCTGACACATCATCATCCCGCCCATGCCGGGCCGATCGGCATCATCGGCTCGACCAGCGCCAATGCGCTTGCGGCCGAGGCCGACGTGATTCTGGCCGTCGGCACGCGGCTTCAGGACTTCACCACCGGCTCGTGGACGGCCTTCGGCCGTGCGGCGCGTTTCATCTCGCTCAATGCGGCGCGCTGGGATGCCACCAAGCACCGCGCCCTGTCAGTTGTAGGGGACGCGCGCGAGGGATTGGACGAGCTCGATGCGCTGCTGGGCGACTGGCACGCGCCGGAGGGTCACCTCTCCCGGGCAAAGGCGCTTTTCACCGAATGGGATACGCTGCTCGACCGGCACCAGACGCCGACCAACACGCCGGTGCCGACCTATGCCCAGGTCGTCGGCGTGGTCAACCGCGCCGCCGGGCCGGACGATCACCTGATCGCGGCGGCGGGCGGCATCCCCGGCGAGGTTGCCAAGGGCTGGCGCGTGAAGAACCCAAACACCTTCGATCTCGAATTCGGCTTCTCCTGCATGGGTTACGAAATTGCGGCTGGCTGGGGCAATGCCATGGCCTGCGAAGGTCGATCGACTCCCATCGTGATGTTGGGTGACGGCACCTATATGATGATGAACTCGGACATCTATTCCTCGGTCCTGACCGGACACAAGATGATCGTCGTCGTCTGCGACAACGGCGGCTACGCGGTTATCAACCGGCTTCAGCAGTTCAAGGGCGTGCCGGGCTTCAACAACCTGCTGAAGGACTGCCGGATCCGGGACCGCGAGGCGCCGCTGCATGTCGATTTCGTCAAGCACGCCGAGGCCATGGGCGCACTCGCCCGCCGGTGCGACAGCCTTGCCGATCTCGAGTCGGCGATGGAATGGGCCAAGGGTACCGACCGGACAACGGTCCTGTCCATCGTCACCGATGCCCATGCCTGGGTGCCTGGCGACGCCGACTGGGATGTGGGCGTCCCCGAGGTGACAACGCGCGACAGCGTGCGCAAGGCACGCGCGCAGCAAGAGCAGATCCGCGCAAAGCAGCGGGTGGGGGTGTGACCATGACGAAAATCAACATCGTGGCGCGGCTCGGAATCGCTCCGATCGCTTGGTGGAACGACGACCTGCCCGAGCTTTCCGATGACGTGAGCCTCGAGGAATGTCTGCTGCAGGCGCGCTCGGCAGGGTTCACGGGCATGGAGACCGGACGGCGCTTTCCGATGGACATGGCGGTACTCGGCCCGATTCTTGCCCGCCACGACATGACGGTCTGCGGCGGCTGGTTCTCGGGTCTTCTGCTCGACGGCGACATCGAGGCAGAGAAAGACAGGATCGCGGCGCAACTCGCCCTCTTCAGGGCAGCCGGGGCGCCCTGCATCGCCTACGGGGAAACGGCACGTTCGATTCAGGGCGTCCGGTCGGCACCTCTGGCGGACAAGCCGCGCCTGACCGAGGCCGAGATGGCCGCCTACGGTCGCAAGCTCAGCGACTTCGCCGACTGGTGCGCGACGCAGGGGATGCCCATCGCCTATCACCACCACATGGGGGCGGCGGTCGAGACTGAGGCAGAGCTCGACCTTCTGATGAAACATTCCTCGGTGCGGCTTCTGTTCGATACCGGCCACATGGCCTTTGCCGGCGGCAACAACCTGCGCGTCATCGACACCCACTGGCAACGGATCCTGCATGTCCATGTGAAGGACATCCGCCGCTCCGTTGTCGAGGGTCTGGATCGCGCCCGCGAAAGCTTCCTCGATGCCGTGGTGAAGGGGGCATTCACGGTTCCGGGGGACGGCGATCTGGATTTCGAGGAGGTCGTCAAGGCGCTGGCCGCGAAAGGCTATCAGGGCTGGTTCGTCGTCGAAGCCGAGCAGGACCCCAAGATCTCTCCCCCACTCGAAATGGCGCGCAAGGGACATGCCGAGCTTCTGCGCGTGATGTCGGCAGCAGGATATGAGGTGCAGCCATGAACCGGATCGACGGAAAAATCGCGCTTGTCACCGGCGGCACGCAGGGATTGGGGCGCGCAGTCGCCGCCTGTTTCGCGCAGGCCAGGGCCGCCGGCATCGCCATCGTCGGGCGCGACGCGGACAAGGGTCGGCGGGCAGCTGAGGCCATCACCGAAGCAAGCGGCGTTCGGGTCGAGGTGATCGGTGCCGATCTCGCCGACATCGCCCAGGTGCGCGGAATCGTACCGCAGGTCGAGGCGCGGTTCGGCAGGATAGACATCCTCGTGAATGCTGCGGGGCTGACCGACCGGGGCAACATGTTCAACACCTCGCCCGAACTGTTCGACCGCATGATCGCGGTCAACACCCGTGCGCCCTTCTTCCTGATCCAGGATGCCGCGCGGGTGATGGACCGGCTGGGGATCGAGGGGCGGATCGTCAACATCGGCACGACCTCGGCCCGGGCGGGCCAGCCCTTTCTGGCGCCCTACTCGGTATCCAAGGGAGGATTGACCACGTTGACCCGGCACGCCGCATTCGCGCTGATGCGCAACCGAATCCATGTCAACCAGCTCGACATCGGCTGGATGAACTCGGATCACGAACGCTCGCTGATGGCGCAAGAAACCGGGGATCCGGATTTCATCGACCGCGCCGCGGCGACCAAGCCCTTCGGGCGGATCCTCGATCCCGCCGAAGTTGCCCGCGCGGTGCTTTGGATGGCCTCCGGCGACAGCGGCATGATGACGGGTGCGGTCATCCAGTTCGACCAGTCCGTCTGGGGCGGCTACGACGACGCCCCGGTTCCTGCGGAAAGGCTGAAGCCATGAGCGGCATGACCACGATCCGTGGCCCGGCAGTCTTTCTTGCGCAATTCGCGGCCGACCGCTCGCCCTATGACACCCTTCAGGGTTTGGCCGGATGGGCGCGGGACAAGGGTTTCAAGGGAGTCCAGATCCCTACCTGGGACCGCCGCCTCATCGACCTCGGTCTGGCCGCGACCAGCGACAGCTATTGCGATGACATGCGCGGCATGCTGGCTGATCACGGCCTTGTCCTGACCGAGCTCGCCTCGCACATTACTGGACAGCTCATCGCCGTGCATCCGGCCCACGACCGCATCATGGACAGCTTCGCGCCCGAGCCGGTTCGCGGCAATCCCTCTGCCCGTCGCGCCTGGGCCGAAGAGCAGCTTCGCCTCATCGCCCGCGCCTCGCGCCGGCTTGGGCTTTCGACGCACACGACCTTCACCGGATCGCTGGCCTGGCCCTACCTCTACCCTTATCCGCAATGGCCCGAGGGACTGATCGAGGAGGCCTTCACGGAACTTGCCGCCCGCTGGAGGCCGATCCTCGACGATTTCGACGCCCACGGCCTCGACGCCTGTTTCGAGATCCATCCGGTCGAGGATGTGCACGACGGCCACAGCTGGGAGATGTTCCTCGACCGCCTGGACGGGCACAAGCGGGCGAACATCATGTTCGACCCAAGCCACTTCGTCCTGCAGGCGCTGGACTACCTCGCCTTCATCGACCATTACCACGACCGCATCCGCGCCTTCCACGTCAAGGATGCCGAGTTCCGTCCAGACGGCAAGAGCGGCGCCTACGGCGGCTTTCAGCCCTGGGCGAAGCGCGCCGGGCGCTTCCGCAGCCCCGGCGACGGGCAGGTCGATTTCGGTGCGGTCTTCACCAAGCTGTCCACCTTCGGCTTCGACGGCTGGGCGACCCTCGAATGGGAATGCTTCATCAAGAACCCCGAGGACGGCGCACGCGAAGGGGCGGATTTCATCGCCCGGCACATCATCGCGGTGTCCGACCGCGCCTTCGACGATTTCGTGAGATCTTGCGCCGACCGCGCCGCTAACCGGTCGATGCTCGGATTGGAGGCCTGTTCATGAGCACCGCGCGACGCGCTCTCCGCCTCGGCATGGTTGGCGGCGGAGAAGGGGCCTATATCGGCAACATCCACCGCATGGCCGCCCGGCTCGACGGGCAATGGCAGCTGGTGGCCGGGGCGTTCGACCTTGACCCCGACCGAGGCCGCGCCTTTGCGCTCGGCATCGGGATCGAGGCCGCGCGCAGCTACGGCACCTGGCAGGATCTGATCGAGGGTGAATTGCAGCGCGAGGACAGGGTGGATGCGGTGGCGATCTGCACGCCGAACTTCACGCACTACCCGATCGCCAGGGCGCTGATCGAGGCGGGGTTCGCCGTGATCTGCGAAAAGCCCCTGACCGCGACGCTCGCGGATGCCATCGCACTTGCAGAGCTCGCTCGGGAAAGCGGCCGCTTCGTCGGTGTGACCTATACCTATTCCGGCTATCCCATGGTGCACGAAGCGCGCGTACGCATAGCAGCCGGTGAAATCGGCACGGTGCGAACCGTTCAGGTGGAGTATCCGCTGGAGTGGATGGCAAAGCCCATCGAACGTGAGGGAAATGCCCAGGCCGCATGGCGCACCGATCCCCGCAAGAACGGGCGCGGCGGCTCGATCGGCGACATCGGCACCCATGCCTATCACCTTGCCGGCTTCGTCACCGGCCTGAAACTCAGGGAACTGGCCGCTGACCTTGCCACCTTCGTCGAGGGACGGGCGCTGGACGACAATGCCCATGTGCTGCTCCGCTATGAGGGGGGCGCAAGGGGATTGCTGTGGTCAAGCCAGGTGGCTATCGGCAACTCGAACGGTGTGCGGTTGCGGGTCTTCGGCGAGAAGGGCTCGTTCCAATGGTTCCAGGAACAGCCGAACGAGTTGATCTACACGCCGCTGGACGGTCGTGTGCAGGTCATCAAGCGCGGAGCCGAGGAGCTGTCAGTGGACGCAAAGGTGCGGTCCCGTACGCCGCCGGGCCACCCGGAAGGTTATCTTGAAGCCTTTGCTAACCTCTATGCGGGCTTCGCAGAGGCGATTCGTGCCAGGACCGAGGGGCGCGAACCCGGCCCGCTCGGCCGCAACATTCCTCTTGCCCATGACGGACTGAAGGGCGTTGCCTTCGTCGACGCCGTGGTGGACAGCCACGAGGCTGCACATCAGCTCTGGGTCACGCCTGTCGCGGTGTGACGGGCAGCGGCAGGTGACAGGAGAAGGCCGGGCGAGCAGGCCCGGCCTTCTTTCTTCGGGCTTTCGCTCTTCAGCGCCGCAGCGCCCATTGCCGGAGGCTGCGGTCTCCCAGGGCGGCCGCGACCACGATCAGGCCCAGGAGCACCATGAACCACTGGGGGCGCACGCTCATCACCACCAGGTAGGACTGGATCGACGACAGGACGAAGGCGCCCGTCAGCGCCCCGATCAGCGAAATGCGCCCTCCCGCAAGCAGGCAGCCGCCGAGCACGCAGGCGGCAATGGCCTGCAACTCCATCAGCCGGCCCATCGATCCGTCCGCAGATCCCAGCTTGCCGGCCTCGAGCACGCCGCCGAGCGCGGCCAGCGTCCCACAGAAGACGAAGGCGGAGAACTTGACCCGGTCCACCCGCACGCCCCGCGACAGGGCGCTGTCGGAAGACCCGCCCACTGCCAGCAGCCGATTGCCCCAAGGCATAAGCCGCAGCATGGCCCCCAAGACAACAAGCATCAGCACAAGCCAGATCACCGAGGTATTGAGGCCCAGGATCTCACCTCCGCCGAGTAACCGGTAGCTGATCCCCGTCCGGTCCTTGTAGGGGATCGAGAAGGCGAAACCGCTGGTCAGCGCGATGGCGATGCCGCGGAAGATCATGAGCGTGCCCAGCGTTACGATCAATGAAGGCGTGCCGGTGCGGGTGACGAGCCAGCCATTGACGGCCCCGATCAGCCCCCCCGCCGTCAAGGCGGCAAGCGCCGCCAGCGCCGGATCGACGCGCAGCGCAAGCCAAAGATAGACCAGAGCCCCGATCCCGAAGGTCGAACCCACGGAGATATCGATCTCGCCTGAAGCGATGACGAGTGCCACCCCCAGCGTCATCAGGCCCAACGTAGCCGTGACCTGAAGGATTGTTCCGATGTTGTAGGCGTTGGCCCAGCGTCCTTCGGAACTGAGCGCGAAGACCACGACCAGGAGGACCGCGATCAGGACGATTCCGATCTCGGCATGACGACGCACGATCGGCTTGATGGCGGCAAGTGCCATGGTCAGGCCTCCGCCTTCTCGACCACTCGGCCGCCATGGCGGATCACCGCTTCCAGATCCTCGGCCGACATGCGGTCAGTGGTCGTATCCTCGATCTTCTGGCCGTTCTCCATGATGACGATCCGGTCAGCCAGCCGATGCACCTGGAAGATGTCGTGGGTGATGTAGATCACCAGCAGCCCCTGATCCCGCAGCTGCCTGGCAAGCTCGTTGACATGCTCGCGCTCTCGCACGGACAGGTGATTTGTGGGTTCGTCCATGATGACGACGCGGTTCTTGAACTCGACGGCCCGTCCGATCTTGATCGATTGCCGCTCACCGCCCGAAAGCCGCTCCACGTCGTCGTCGGCCGAGACGTTGTCGCGCAGCCCGAACTGGCGGATGACTCGGGTTGACATCTCGCGCATCCGGGCAAAATCAAGGAGGGGAATGCCGAGGATGCGACGCACCGGTTCCCGACCAAGGTAGAAGTTCCGCGCGATCGACAGGTTGTCGCAAAGCCCAACGGATTGCTGGATCGTCTCGATTCCCTGGTCGATGGCGTTCTTCGGGTGGAACGTATCCACCTTGCGCCCGTCGAAATACACTTCGCCGCTGGACGGGGCATGGATGCCGCAAAGCACCCGGATAAGCGTGGTCTTGCCGGCGCCGTTGTCTCCGACAAGACCGACCATCTCGCCGGCGTGGAAGTCGACCGAGACGTCGCGCAGCGCATGAAAGGCACCAAAATAGAGATTCAGGTTCCTGACGCTGATCAATGGGGGCTTCTGTGTCATTTCGGTCCTTCCTCCCGGTCAGACGCTTTGCCCGGCCATGCGGGCGAGTTTCTGGTTGACGACGACCGCGAAGATCAGGACGAGGCCGACGAATGTGATGAACCAGGACGACGGCGCCCCCAGGGCGATGAGTTCGTAGCGGAAGCCGGTGATGATGAAGGCGCCGAGCACCGCACCCCAGAGCGACCCGCGTCCGCCTGCCAGGAGGCAGCCGCCGATCACCGCTGCGGCGATGGATTCCAGCTCCATCAACTCGCCGATGGTCACATGGGTCTGCGGCCGGTCGGCCAGCGTCAGGATACCGGCGCAACCCGCCAGCAGGGCCGACAGGGCAAAGACCGAAACCCTCACCCGGTCGGTGCGCACACCGCGCGACAGCGCGCTTTCCGCGTTGCCGCCGGTTGCCAGCAGCCTGTTGCCGAAGCGCGTGGCATTCAGGACCAGCGTCAACACCGCAAGCGTGCCCAGCATCCAGAACACGGCGGCCTCGATCCCGAACAGCTCTCCGCCCATCAGCCGCGTCAGGCTGTGGACGCGCGCTTCTTCAGGGAAGTTGCGCACCGATCCGCCGGTCCAGACGTAGATGATCCCGCGGAAGGCGAAGAGTCCGCCCAACGTCACGATCATCGACGGCAGGCCGCCGCGCACGACGACAAGGCCCTGGATCAGGCCGCAGGCAAGAGCGATGGAAAGCGCGGCGAGCATGGCGCCCGGGACGCCGAGATCGGGTTGCAGGGTCACGAAGGCCACGCCGGTCAGGCCGTAGACCGAACCCACCGACAGATCGATTTCCTTCGACAGGATGACCAGCGCCTGTCCCATGGCGAGAAAGCCGAGGATCGACGTAAACTGGACCACATTTGCAATGGTGCGCACCGACCACCAGCCGGCGGAGTCGATCAGGGTGAAGGCGGTCAGCATTGCAGCAACCCCGATGAGGGCCCCGAAGCCCGGGCCGCGGACGAGGCGTTGTGTCGTGGTCATGAGGCCAATCGCTCCTTTGTGCGCAGAAGGAAGGTGCGGCCCGGCAAGCCGGACCGCACGGCCGCGAGGGGAAGAGCCCCCCGGAACGACCTGACCTACCACGTATTCTGGTTGTCGTATTCGGTATCGCCGAAGACACCCCGAACAAGTTTTGCCCACTGGTCGGCATTCTCGGCATTGATGACAATCGGGCCGGTCAGGATGTCCGAGTTGGGCCGGTATCCCAGCTCATGATACCAGTAGAGCCATTCCATCGGCGCATAGCCCTGGAGCCAGAAGCCTTGGCTGTTGGTGGCGAGGATATGCCCGGCGCGCACGCCCTCGATGGACACCGGCGCCTCGTCCACGGTCATCACCGTCACGCCCTCGTTGTCCACATCGGGCTTCAGGCCCATCTCGTTTGCCACGCCCCAGGCCCAGGGCGATGACCAGCCGGCTACCGTGAAGATATAGTTGGTGTCGGTGTTCGCTGACAGGAAGGACTGCAGCGTGTTTCGCGCCGTGGCAGGCTCGGCACCGATGAAGAGCTCTTGGAACTTCGCGCCCGTTGCCTCCATCGCATCCCGCATGCCGGCACAGCGTGCCTTCAGACCCTGGTGCGCCGCATCGTGGACCGCGCAGACGACGCCGGTCGGCGCCGGGATCTTCCCTGCTTCGACCTGCGCCAGCGCATACTCGCCGAGACGCTTGCCGGTCAGGTATTCGTCACCGCCGACATAGGTCAGATACGGAATGCGCTCCGCCTCGGGACGGCCGTCCGGGATATTGAAGGCGACGACCGGGATGCCCATCTCGATCGCCTTGCGCAGCGGCCCCTCGAAGGCGTCCGAGTCGACGATCGGTACCGCGATGCCATCCGGGTTTGTCGAGATGGCCTGTTCCAGCAGGCGGACGTGTTCCTGCACCGAATAGTTGTTGGTCGAGATATACTCGGTGGTGACGTCGGGATACTTCTCCTCGAACGTCTTCAGGGACTCGGTGAGCCAGCCCATGTTGGCATCGTTCGAGCCGATGTGCGACACCATCACGAAGCGGTACTTCTTATCCTGGGCCCCCGCCGCGCCAGCAAGCACGGTGCTGGCCAGAAGTGCCGCGGTCACGAGCCTTGCACTGATCCTCATTTCCTCCTCCTCCTCGAGCTGGATGGATCCGCCGTGTCTTCCAGAGCCATGCAGGTCGCATTGCAGCCGGAACACGATGGCAATGCATATTGCATCATGCGCACAACGTCAACAGAAATTGCGTCAGGCCGCAGCATGTGTGCAGTTGTTGCACCGCGGATGGTATCGTCTTTGAAGCCGCGCGGTGACCAGGATGTGCCGCGTAAAACCCTTTGACCAAGGCCTGTCCGCACTCGACTTCGTGCGTCAGGCTGCGGATCTCCAGGGCAGTGTCTCGGTGCTGTGCGGCTTCACCCCGCTCGGCACAGCGAAGGAAGCCTTGGGTCAAGTCGGTTCGGGAAAGGATTCTGGAAAGGAGAGGCCAGCATTCAGCCGACTTTGCAACGATGCCATGTGCCGCCGAGCCCTTGGCCGCCTTCAATCTTAGTCATACTTGACGGCTCGGTGCACGAATCGGGTGACGGTCGGAGACCCCTTGCCCTCGACGGACTTATCCCGCGATGTCTTTGATGGGAATGCCGAAGTGGTGAAGCCGTTCAGGACGGCGACACGGACCTGGAACTCTGCGACCTGACGGTCGAGGTCGCGGAATGACAGGCGCTGACCCCGCAGCTTGACGCAGTGCAGCTTGGCCTCGGCGCGGCTTCGGCGGTGATAGCCGTTCCATCGTCGCCAGATGGACCGCCCCACGCGCTTTGAGGTCCGAAGGATCTCGTTGCGCGCGACATCACCCGGGGTGTCCGGCTTCCACGGCTTGGCGGTCATGCAGGGCGGAATGATGGCGGCGACCGCTCGGGCGGCAATGGCGTCGTGGCACTTTCGGGTGCCGCACTGTCGCGGCTCAAAGCGATCACTGGCGCAGAGACCTATCATTTGTGGTGGGCGTCGCGCGCCCGCATTCTCTGGCTATGCGGTCAGGCGGCAGCTACCCGGAGGCCGCGTCCCGTGCAGCCGGTCTCAGCAGCGATCCCGGCATTCGGCGCTTCCTGCTGGCGGAAGGTTATCGGGACGGCCCGCGACGATGAATTCGTATTGTCGTTCGCCGTATCATCGATGGCGAACAGAAGTGGAACTTAAGACAACGAAAACAACGCGTTATGGTGGAGAAGGTCCGATGTCAGACCCAGGCTGCCCAAACTGAAGCGGCATGGTCGCGTTGCGTGGCATCGCACCGGGCAGGTCGCGGCAGAACGGTTGCAGCAGGCCGTTCAGCGGCGACCACCACATCGAGTGCCCCAGCCTGGCGCCTTGCACAGGCTGGCAGGTTCCTGCCGCAAGCTGCCGATGTGGTGCGATGGCTGCGTTCTTGTCAGGCCTGGTTCCTCGCTGGGCCCAGGTTCCTCGCTGGGCAGGGTCTCCCCCGGCAGGGTTCGCATTCCGTCGCGTGGCCAGCCAGGAGACCATTGTCGTTCTTGGTGCTGCCCTCGCCTGATCAGCACGCCGCGAAGCCTGACTGCCACGGCCAGGGTGTCAGCGACGACGATGGACCATCGCAGCCATGTTGCAGAGCAGCTCGAACATCACCGTGGCACCGACCAGGGCCGTCATGCCGCCGACGTCAAAGGGTGGGGCCACCTCGACCACATCCGCACCTGCGATATCCACCCCCTCGAGGAGCCGCAGCATTTCCTGCACCTCGCGCGTGGTGAAGCCGCCGATTTCCGGCGTGCCGGTGCCCGGCGCCATCGAGGGATCGATGCAGTCCACATCGAATGTCACGTAGGTGCGGCCAGCCCCGACAATGGCGCGGGCCTCGTCCATCACGCTGGCCGCGCCACGCCGCACGAATTCTTCCATATAGATGATGCGGATGCCCTGCGCTCTGGCCCAGGCGTGTTCATCGGGATCGTAGACCGATCCGCGGATGCCGATCTGCACCATGCGCCTGGGGTCCAGCAGCCCTTCCTCGATGGCGCGCCGGAAAGGAGTGCCATGGGTAAACGGGTTCTCGCCGAAATAGGTGTCGTTGGTGTCGGAATGCGCGTCGAACTGGATCATGCCGATCGGGCCGGATTTCGCCAGAGCCCGCAGCACGGGCAGCGTGGTCAGGTGGTCGCCACCACAGGACAGGGGCAACGCGCCCGCAGTCAGGATCGCCGCCATCCCGGCCTCGATCCGGGCCAGACCGTCGGTCAGGTTGATCGGGTTGACCGAAAGATCGCCGACGTCCGCCACATTGGCCAGCGAGAACGGCGCGATGCCCGAAACATGGTGCGCCCGGCGCATCAGGCTGGACTGGCTGCGAACCTCGCGCGGGCCGTGGCGGGCTCCGGCACGGTTTGTGGTGCCGCCATCCCAGGGGATGCCGACGAGGGCGATGTCCAGACCCTCTGCCGAGTTGACGGCAGGCAACCGCATGAAGGTTGAATGTCCGGCAAAGCGCGGAACCAGGGCGGCATCGACGGGCTGGTGGAAACGGGTCATGGGATGGGCCTAGCTGAATTCACGGTGGATGATCTGGACGATGCCGGCCTCGCAATCCGCCAGCAGCCATTCGCCCTTTTCGGCCGTGGAACCAGCGGTCAGCGACAGCACGCCCGAGGGCGGAACCTCGTCGCAGGGCCTGGGATAGCGGTCATAGGGCCTGAATCGTGCCGGGCCGTCATGCGCTGCTCGGGAAAGATCGACAAGGTCCGGGCGCAGCGCCATCATCATCGAGGTTTCGATGACCGAGGCGTGTTCCAGTTCGATCCCCGGATAGCCTTCGGGGAAGATGCGGTCCAGCGTCTCGGGCCGTATCAGTTCCCAGTGGTCGATGCGCAGGATGATCAGATCGGCGGTGCGGTCACGCCCGATGGCGTCAAGCGCCAGTTCGATGCCCTCGATGGTGGGCCCGATGTTCTCGTAATGCCCGTTCAGCGTGACGATCCTGCGCGCCCCCTGGCGGTGCAGGTCGCAGATCACGTCCCGCACGATCATGGCAAAGGTATCGGCCCTCAGGTTCAGGGTGCCGGGAAAGCCCGGTCCACCCCCGGTTCGGGGTTGCGAACGATTGCCGTAAGCGACGGCTGGCAGAACCAGCCCGCCCACCCGCGCCGCCGCTCGGGCGGCAATGGCCGTCGGCAGCACCACGTCGACATTGAGTGCCATGTGGCGCCCGTGCTGTTCGGTCGCCCCCAAGGGCAGGAAGACCGGGGCGCCGGCGGCAATGCGCGCCTCAACTTCGGGCCAGGACAACTCGGCGTAAAAGACAGTATCCATGAGCAGTCTTTCAGTTCATCGCCGCGCCACCATTGGCGCCAAGGCATTGTCCGGTAAAAAGGGTTGCGCCCGGCCCGGCCAGAAAGACGACTGCGGCGGCCACCTCTTCCGGCTTGCCGATTCGGCCGAGAGGGTTGTTGGTTTCCGCAGCCTTCTGGGCATCGGTCAGGCGATCGAAACCCAGAAGCGGAGTGTCGGTCGGGCCTGGCGCCACGGCGTTGACCAGGATGCGCGGGGCAAGTTCGCGCGCCCAGGATCGGGTGACACCGAGCATGGCGGCCTTGGTGCCGGCATAGACCGCCGCCCCTGCCCGGCCCAGGTAGGCCAGTTCCGACGCGATGTTGATGATCCGCCCACCCTCCGGCAGGTGTGGCAGCACCTCGCGGGCCACCAGCAGCCCGCCCCGCACATTGATGGCGAACATCCGGTCTATGTGCCCGGCCGTCAGGTCGGCCAGGGGCAGTTCCTCGAGGATGCCGGCATTGTTGACCAGGATGTCGCAGCCGCCGAGCCGCCCGACCGCCTTCGCCACGGCGGCGATGATCTGCGCCTCGTCCACCAGATCGCAGGCGAGAATCGGAAAGGTTGCCTCCACAGGCCGCAGATCCAGCCCGACGACAGCAGCACCGGCCTCCTGCAACGCCAGCGCAATTGCCATTCCGATGCCGCTGGAAGCCCCTGTGACCAGGGCTCGCTTGCCGGCCAGAATCTTCACCACGGGACTTCTCCCCTGTCCACACCGATCGACTGCCCGGTGATGTTTGCCGCCATGTCCGAGCCCAGGAACAGATAGACCGGTGCCAGATCAGCCGGCTCCATCAGCCCCGGTAGCGCCTGTGCGGCCACGATTTCGTCAAGCAGCGCCTGTTCGTCACGCCCGGCCTCGGCCGCCATCCGCGCCAGCGACCGCATCGAGGCTTCGGTACGCACCCAGCCCGGGCAGACGGCATTCACGCGGATGCCAAGCGGACCGAGCTCGCGCGCCCAGGTCTTTGTCATGCCGATGATGGCGTGCTTGGAGGCGACATAGGCACCGAAACGCGGCTCGGCGATCCGGCCCCATATCGAGGCCGTGTTGATGATCGCACCGCCCCTCTGCATCCGCCCGAGCGCGGCGGATGTCACCAGCGCCGTGCCGGTGACGTTGATGTCGACCACACGGCGGAAGGCTTCGGCATTGGCGTTGGAGACATCGCCGATCGGCGTCATCAGTTCCAGTCCGGCATTGTTGATCAGCACATCGATCGCATCCTGCCCCGCCAGCGCCGCAGCCACCTGTGCCTTGTCGGCGATGTCGGCCACGGCCGCCGTAGCTCGAAGTTCGCGGGCCGCGTCATGCACGGCCGCGTCGTCGGCGATCAGATGCAGGCTGGCCCCCGCCTCGGCGAACCCCCGGGCAACGCCCAGCCCGATCCCGCGGCTCGCACCCGTGATGACGACGCGGCGGCCCGCGTAACCCAAGCCGGACCCGGCATTGCTCATACCCGCTCACCCTCTTCCCGCATCATGCGCATGATCTTGCGTTCCAGCTGCCCGAAGCCGGGCAGTTCCAGAACCCGTTCCTTGTTCCTGATCCGCTCTGCCGGCTTGAAATCGGGGACGATCACCTCGCGCAGCCGCCCGGGATGGCTGGACAGGAACACGATCTTGTCCGCCAGGAAGATGGCTTCCTCGATGTCATGCGTCACCATGATGATCGTCGCGCCAGAGTCGCGGGCGATGTCCACCATCAGCTCCTGCATCTGCCAGCGCGTCTCGGCATCCAGCGCACCGAAGGGCTCGTCCATGAGCAGCACCTCGGGTGCGTTCGCAAGCGTGCGGGCGATGGCCACGCGCTGGCGCATGCCGCCCGACAGCCGCGAGGGATAGGCATCGATGAACTTGGTCAGGCCCACGAGATCGACGAACCGCGCCGCGCGCTCCCTGCGTTCTCTGGCCGGCACGCCATTGATCTTCATGCCGAACTCGACGTTCTTGCCGACCGGCAGCCAGTCGAATGAAGTATAGGCCTGAAACACCATTCCCCGATCGCGCCCCGGCCCCGCGATCGGCCGCCCCCGCAGCCGAACCGCGCCTGCGGTCTGCGTCTCGAGCCCGGCGATGATGCGCAGGATGGTGGACTTGCCGCTCCCGGACGGACCTAGAAGGACGCAGACCGAGCCGGTCTCGACGGTGAACGACACGTTCTCGACCGCGGTCAGCAGCCTGCCGCCGGGCATCGGAAAGGATTTGGAGAGCTGTTCGATGTGCAGCAGCACCTCGGCCATCACCGCGACTCCTGCAGATAGGGGAACAGGCGCCGGTGCAGCGCGGCGAAGGCCATGTCGAACACCAGCCCCAGTGCGCCGATGACGATGATGCCGGCCAGGATCTCGTCGGTGTGCAAGAAACGGCGCGCCCGCATCATCATCGCGCCGATGCCGGTTGTCGAGGCGACGATCTCGGCGATGACGAGGTAGGTCCAGGTCATGGCCAGCATCTGGCGCATCGCAGTCACGATGCTGGGCAGGACCGCGGGCAACATCACGCGGAGGACGGTCACCCTCTGCCCGGCTCCCAGCGTCAGTGCGGTTTCGATCAACTCCTTGCGCACCTCCTTGGTATGATCCGCGATCAGCGTGATCAGGAAGAAGATGACGCCGAGGAACAGCAGCGCGAGCTTCGGCGCCTCGCCGGTGCCGAACCACATCAGCAGGATCGGGATGAAGGACGGCGCCGGCAGATAGCGCCAGGCAGAGACGAAAGGCGACAGCACGACATCAATCGCGGGAAAGGCACCCATTGCCACGCCCAGCGGTACCGCCACCAGACAGGCCATTGCAAAGGCGACCAGCACCCGCTCGACCGAGATCAGCACGTCACTGGCAAAGCCCTGTTCGGCAAAGAGGGTGTAGAGGGTCTTCAGCACCTGATCCGGTGGCGGCACCAGAATGGGGTTTACCCATCCCATGCGGTTGGCCAGCGTCCAGACTCCGAAGAACACCACCCAGATTCCCACAGCCGATATCGCCGACTGACGCGGCGAAACCGGTGCACGAACGCGAAGCACGCCTGCATTTCGCGACCCCGGCGGGCTTGCCATGGATGCCTCCCAGTGTCTGTCTCCGCCCCCGGGGGCGACTGTTCAGTTGGCAGTGAAGGACTGACGGAAACCGGCCGCGACAAGGTCGCCGAGCAGGCTGCAATCCATACCCAACGCGGGATCGATCTTGGTCTTCATCAGACCGAGCTTGATCCACCAGTCGTTGGTCAGCGCGATCGAACCTGCCATCGAGCCGTTCGGCAGACCGAAGGGCGGATCGCCTTCCAGCTTGCCGCAGGTGCGGGCGGCCTCGTCGAAGTCGAACACGTAGATGCCGCCCTCCAGATACTTGCCGTTGCTGCCGATCACCGAGGCAACGTCTTCGACCGGCCACTGCAGGTAGTCCGCGATCAGCTGGTTCGTTTCCTCGACATGATCGTGCCAGTAACCGCGCGCCTCCCATTCGGCCTTGAGCACCGCCAGCGCGGCCGGGCGACGTTCGGCGATGAAGGTCTTGTTCATGAACATCGAATCCATGAAGATCCCGGTCTTCAGCAGGTCCGGGTCCGTCGTGTTGACCACCGACCTGGCGCCGGGCGCAGCCTCGAGCACCTTGGAGATCCAGGGCTCGTACATGTAGGCTGCCGAGAGGTCGCCCGACAGCATCGGCCCCACCGCCTCGTCTGCATTCAGGTTGACCCATTCGACATCCCCCGGGGCGATCCCCTGCCGATCAAGCCAGAGACCCATCAGCAGTTGCCCGATATAGGCCTGCGGGGCGGATACCTTCTTGCCCTTCAGATCCGCCGCGGTCATGTCGGCCGCAAGGATCACATGGTCCACACCGTAGGACGGGTTCAGATAGGCAACATTGACGGTGTTCAGGCCGGACTCGATGGCAAGCGGAATGTAGTCGGCCGTGCAGCCGTAGACATCGATCTGGCCCGCCGCGAGCGCCGCATGTCCGCCAAGCGGATCCTCGAAGATCGTGATGTTGAGGTCGTAGCCGGGGATCATGTCCTTCTGACGGGCAACCTCGAGCATCGCATAGCCTGGCCATGAGACACAGATGCCCACGTTGACCGTCTCGTTCGCCCGGGCCGCTGCCCCGCATAGCGCCAAGGTTGCGGCAGAACACAGAACCATTCCCGTCAGTCGCATTGCAAACCCCTCCCGATGACCTGCGCATGAAACTATACGTGACAAATTTCTTTAGTCCATAAATTTCTTGCCTTTATAAACTTACCCTTGCATATCGGGCAGCGCGCAGGGAAAACTCAGGCATCTGACGGATGGCACGGGAAACGCTGATGGCGGTCGGTTTGCGGGAACGGCAGAAACAGGACCGGCGCGTGCGGATCATCGCGGCGGCGCGAAGGCTCTTTGCCGAATCAGGCCCCGAGAACATCACCATCGAGGCGATCGCCGAAATTGCGGGCGTGTCCAGCGTCACGGTGCACAACTACTACGGCACGAAATCCGGCGTGCTGCTCGCGCTCGTGGCGGAAAGCGACCGGGAATTGATCGACACCCTGTCCGAGAAGCTGGCCGGCAGGTCCACCGACCTGATCGGCCTGGTCCTCGGATTCGCGGCCATCATTTTCGACCACACCCTCACCCATCTGGACAAGGCGATCTGGCGCAAGGTCATCGCGGCCTCGGTCAGCGACCCCGACCCGCGCTTCGGAACCCTCTACCGTGCGCTGGACGACCGCCTGGCCAGCGTTCTGGTGGATGAGGTCGCCGGTCTGATCGACAAGGGCCTGGTTTCGACCGCAAGCTCTGCGGGCGACCTGGGCCGCGCCTTGTTCAGCCTTCAGAACATGCGGTTCATCGAGTTCATCTCGAGCGACGAGATGTCCCGCGACGCCACGTTGCAGCGCCTTGAACGCGATCTCGTCGCGCTTCTCGGGCCGGCAGGGCGCGCGGTGCCGGCCGGCAACGGCCAGCCGGGCTGACGGGGCGCCGATGGAAGCCCGGCCCTGACCCGCCGTCGCGGGTCCGGTCGGTGCGGGGACCATGACACCGCGCCCGGAGGGCCGGGGATGCGCGGGGTCTTGCCCCTGGCGGCGCGGTCAGCGCAGGGCCGGCGCAGGGCCGGCGCAGGACCGGCGCAGGACCGGCACTGCCCGGTCGTTGTGCGCCCGCTCGCGGAATCCGGCAGGGGCCGGGCCGCGAGCCTGCCGGAATTCAGGCACGGCGACCGACGCAGGTCCGTTCCGACGCCAGGCCGAACGATTGGACTTGACCGCTGATGCCAGCGGCATATCGTCAGCCTGTTACATCGAGCTACAGCTAGACGGCACTCGGGCCCCGCGCGCAGACCTGTTTCGGACTGCGACGGGGTTTCTTGTTTTTCGGGGGATGGGGTGAAGCGGCAGATCGAACTGGGACTACTGTTCTCGCGCTCGGGCAGCTATTCGCTTATCTCGGAAGCCTGCCGCTCGGGCGCCCTCGCCGCGATTGCGCGGGTGAACGGGGATCCGGCGCTGGATGTCAGCTTTGTGCCGATCGAACGCGACCCGGCCGGCAACACGGATGCCTACGGCCCCCTGTGCGAAGAGATCCTGCGCGACACCGGGGCACGGCACGTGATCGGCTGCATCACGAGCTGGAGCCGCAAGGAAGTCATCCCCACGGTCGAGAAATACGGCGGGACGCTCTGGTATGCGGTGCCCTACGAGGGGTTCGAGGCGTCCGACCACGTGGTCTATACCCATGCCTGCCCGAACCAGCATCTGCTGCCGCTGCTCGACTGGGTGATGCCCGCGCATGGCCGCCGGGCCTGGCTGACCGGATCGAACTACATCTGGGGCTGGGAGATGAACCGGCTTGCGCGCGAGCGGATCGTGGCGGCGGGGGGCGAGGTTCTCGGAGAACGCTACCTGCCGATCGGCTCTCGCGAGGTCGGGCGCATGATCGAGGAGTTGCGCTTTGCGCGTCCGGACTTCATCCTGAATTCGCTGATCGGGCCGTCGTCCTATGAATTCATGACGGCCTTCCGGGCGCTGGGTCAGGAGGATGCGGCCTTTCGGCCCGACCGCTGCCCGATCCTGTCCTGCAACATGACGGAATGCGAATTGCCGGCCCTTGGCCCGGCCGCAGAGGGGCTGGTGGCAGCCGGGCCCTATTTTCGCGGGGTGCCGGGCTGGCCGGGCAAGGGAAACTTCGGCTCCTCGCACGAGGCGGCGGCGTTCTCGGCGGTGATGGAACTGGCACGGTTGCTGGACGGGCGCGCCGGGGCCGAGAACTGGCCCCTGTCCCAGCTGCTGGCGGGCGAGCGGGGCCGGGGGATCGTGGATCCGGAAACGCATCACACGGTGCTGCCGGTGATCATCGCCCGGGTCGAGGGCGGGGTGTTCAGGCCGCTGAAACGGTGGGAGGCGGTTGCGGGTGATCCCTATCTGACACGCAGTCGGCCGGCGCCCGTGGCCCCGATCCTGAAGGTGGTGTCATGAAGCGCCGGGCCATCCACATTCCGGACCTCGGTGGTGCGCAGGCGATCATCCTGCACCGCCCGCATGCCACCGTCCAGGCGCTGACCCGGCAACTGACCGCCATCGGCCTGCAGGTCAGGCAGGCCTGGCCCGAGCTGGGGCCGGAGGCGAT
>JAKALB010000062.1 GCA_021813365.1 Pseudomonadota bacterium
GAACCGGTCGATATAGAACACATAGCCCGCCATGTCGGGGCGCTGGAACCAGTCCGGCTCCAGGTCGCGCTGCAGGTCCTTGAGCTTCAGTTCGCCCGGACGGTCGCGCCAACCCTCTTTCAGCGCGATCAGCAGGTCGGACTGAAAGGTTTCCCACCCAGGGTGCGCGCCGTAGAGCGCGTCAAGCATCGGCCAAAGATCGGCCGCCGACCGCTGAAGCCGCAGGGCAAAGACATCGTCATCGGAAACCGATTGAGTGCGCGTCATTCCGTCCTCCCCGAACGGGGGAAAACTACGTCAGCCAAAGCGTTTTGGAAAGGGGGCGCGCACATGCAGCCGGGTGCCGGGGAGGATGCGGGCGATCAGCCAGGCCAGGTCATCCGGGGCCAGAGCCACGCAACCGGCGGTGGGGGCACCAGGCCGGCGCCAGCGGTGCAGAAAGATGGCCGAGCCATGGCCGGGTCGCGGGCTCTGCCAGTTCCAGTCGGTCACAAGCACCAGATCGTAAAGCGGATCGGGCCGCCGCAATGCCTCGTGCGAATAGGGATGCGGCGCGCGGACGGCGGAGTTGTAGGCCGGATCGCGCGGGTCGTCAGACCACAGGTCACGCGGCCCGATCGGCATTGCCCAGGGCGCGGGCCGGGCCATGCGGTCGGGGCGGTAATACAGCCCGACGATCCGGTGCGTGCCCATTGGCGTTGCCCCGTCGCCTTCACGCTTGTCGCCGCGGATGCCGGCGCGGCCGATGGTGCAGGGCAGGCGGCGGCCAAAGGCCAGAAGGCCGCTCGGTGTCAGCACGAGGTCGCCCGAGCGGGGCAGGGGGAAGGCCAGGCTCATCGTGCCATTCTAGGCAGGGATTTCAGGCTTTGAAACATTTCCCCGCGTGCCGACACATGGGCGTGAGGCGGTTGTTGCAAATCTTGCGCGGGGCGCACGACAATCGCATCTCTGGCATCACGAGACCCGTGAGTTGACGGAGACGGACGATGGCGACTTTGCGGAAAATCCTTCTGGTCGATGACGACGACGATCTGCGCGAGGCACTGAGTGAACAGCTCGTGATGACCGAAGACTTCGACGTGTTCGAAGCGCGCACCGGCCACGAGGCGTTGGAAAAGGCCAAGGCCGGGGTGTTCGACCTGGTGATCCTGGACGTGGGCCTGCCCGACACCGACGGACGCGAGTTGTGCAAACGGCTGCGCAAGGGCGGCGTGAAGTGCCCGGTGCTGATGTTGACCGGCCATGATTCGGATGCCGACACAATTCTGGGGCTGGATGCCGGCGCGAACGACTATGTAACCAAGCCTTTCAAGTTTCCGGTGTTGCTCGCGCGCATCAGGGCGCAGTTGCGCCAACATGAACAATCGGAAGATGCGGTCTTTCAGCTGGGGCCCTATACATTCAAGCCCGCGCAAAAGATGCTTCTCGACGCCAAGGAGAAGAAGATTCGCCTGACCGAGAAGGAAACCAATATTCTCAAGTTCTTGTATCGCGCGCAAGCTGGGGTTGTGGCCCGCGACGTGCTGCTGCACGAGGTCTGGGGCTATAACGCCGGGGTCACGACCCATACGCTGGAGACCCACATCTACCGCCTGCGGCAGAAGATCGAGGCCGATCCGGCCAATGCAAGATTGCTGGTGACGGAAAGCGGCGGATACAAATTGGTGGCGTGAGGGTCACATTGTTGCCGGAATTGTGTATTATCGAGGCAACAAGGGCAGCGTGATGTCCTTTCAGGTTCCCCTGGCCGCGTCGGGGTCATGACGCGGCTCCTCCCTGTTGGACCTGGCCGGGCTTTTGCCCGGCCGTTTTTTGTGGCAGAACAGGCTGCATCCGCAGAAAAATCACGTTCCTGCCTTGCGCCGGCCCCCTCTGGCACCGACATTCACCCTGCGGGCCCCTGTGGCCTGATGGAGTCTGCGATGCGTCTGTTTCCCTGTGTCCTGGCCATGGGCCTGTCGGTCAGCCCGCTGCCCGCGCTGGCCGAAGATCTGGTGTTCACGCTGGTCAACAACTCGTCCCTGGACCTGGTCGAGCTCTTTGTCTCGCCGCATTCCGCCGGAGACTGGGGTGACAACATCCTGACGGTCGAGGCGCTGAAGGCTGGCGCGCAGGGCAACGTGACGATCGCCGATGGCGCTGCGACCTGCGATTACGATCTGCGCTTTGTCATGGAGAATGGCGCCACTGCCGAAGGCACCCAGGATCTGTGCAAGCTGGAAACCTTCACGCTGTCGGACTGACGCCAGCCCCCCTTGAGGGTTTGAACTGCCGGCCCTAGGCTCTGCCGCCTGCATTCGGGGGACGAAATGGGCTTCACGCTGGCCACCTGGAACATCAACTCGATCCGCCTGCGCGAGGCGCTGGTGCTGCGGCTTCTTCGGGAAGATGCGCCCGACATCCTGTGCCTGCAGGAGTGCAAGAGCCCGGTCGAACTGATCCCGCGCGAAGGCTTCGCGCGTCTGGGCTACACCCACATGGTCGCGCGCGGCCAGAAGGGCTACAACGGCGTGGCGATCCTGTCGAAACTGCCGTTGACCGATGTGGGCGGCGAGGATTTCGCCGGGCTGAACCATGCGCGTCACGTGGCCGGCCGGCTGGACAATGGCGTGACCATCCATTGCGCCTATGTGCCTGCGGGAGGCGACATTCCCGACCGGGCCGAAAACGAGAAATTCGGCCAGAAGCTGGATTTCCTGACCCATATGCGCGACCATTTCCACCGCCATCGGCCGGAAAGGGCGATCCTGGCGGGCGATCTGAACATCGCACCCCGCGAGGATGACGTCTGGAACCACAAGGCACTGCTGAAGATCGTCAGCCACACGCCGATCGAGGTTGATCATTTCGGCCAGGTGATGGCGGCCGGCGGCTGGCGCGATGTGACCCGCCAGGACATCCCGCAGGGCCCGCTCTTCAGCTGGTGGTCCTATCGCAGCCCCGATTGGGATACGGCAGACAAGGGCCGCCGTCTGGATCATATCTGGGCCAGCCCCGATATCGCCAACGCCGCCCATGGCAGCCGCATCCGCCGCGACGTGCGCGGCTGGGAACAGGGCAGCGACCACGCCCCGGTCTTTGCCAACTTCGATCTGTGAAGCCGCCCCGGCACCCCGCCTGGTGGTGCTGTCGTTTCCCTTTGCCGACGGATTGCACTTGACAGGGAATTCCGGCCGGCGCCCGGCCCGGGCGCGGCCCGGCGCAACCGATTGACTCCACAGGGGTCGAATCGGCGCGAATCGAGTTTTCCACAGAAGATTTGCGCAGAAATCGCTTTACAGGATTCCCAACCAGTCTCACTATATCTAGTAAGGTTCCTGTCCGGCATACGCAGTTCCTTGCCAGACACCCTGCTGCTAGTGGGTCATGGCCCGCAACGCAGCATCAGTATGAGGCCGGGCATGTCATTGACAGAAGATTTCCTGACGGGTGATGAAAGCCATCCCATCGATATCGTCGAGACCCTGGCCGAACACCACGCCTGGGAATTCGACCGTGTCACCGACGACCAGATCGCCATGGCGGTCGAAGGGCAGTGGCGCACCTATTCGTTGACGCTGGCCTGGTCGGCCTCTGATGAAACCCTGCGGTTGATCTGCACATTCGAGATGGAGCCGCCGACCAGCCGGATGGGTGCGCTGTTCGATGTGCTGAACCGCTGCAACGACCTGGTCTGGACCGGCGCCTTCACCTACTGGGCCGAGCAGAAGCTGATGGTCTGGCGTTATGGTCTGCTGCTGGCGGGGGGGCACACGGCCGGACCGGAACAGATCGACCAGTTGATCGGCCAGGCGGTGATGGCCTGCGAGCGGTTCTATCCGGCCTTCCAGCTGGTCAGCTGGTCGGATCACAGCCCCGCATCGGCCATGAAGGTCGCCATTGCCGAGGCTTATGGCCGCGCCTGACCGTCGCCAAGGCGTCTCTGCCCGGTCCTGTCTTGCCGCAGCTTTCACCTGAAAACCGGTTTCCACCCTCGTGAAAGCGTCCTAACCTGCCGGCAAACAATCGGAGGCAGGGAATGCTGGATGCGGTGGCCCGCGACGGGCTGGTTCTTCTGGGATGTGGCAAGATGGGGTCGGCGCTGCTCGCCGGCTGGCTGGCCGCGGGGGTGCCGGCATCCGCGGTCTGGGTGATCGAACCCGATCCGACACAATGGCTGAACACCACGGGCGTGCATCTGAACCGGCCGCTGCCGGCCGCGCCCGCCGTGGCGCTGGTGGCGGTGAAGCCGCAGATGATGGGTGCGGCGCTGCCCGCCCTGGTGGCGATGGGCAATGGCCGCACGCTGTTTGTCTCGATCGCCGCGGGCACCTCGATCGCCAGGTTCGAATCGGCACTCGGGGCGCAGACGCCCATCGTCCGCGCCATGCCCAACACCCCGGCCATGGTGGGCCGCGGCATCACCGGCATCTGCGGCAATGCCCATGCCGGGGCCCGCGGCCTGGCCCTGGCCCGCACGCTGATGCAGGCGGTGGGCGAGGTGGTGGAACTGGAGGGCGAACACCAGATCGACGCGGTGACCGCCGTCTCCGGCTCGGGCCCGGCCTATGTCTTTCATCTGATCGAGGCGCTGGCAGCGGCCGGCGTGGCCGAAGGGTTGCCCGAGGCCGTTGCCATGCAACTGGCCCGCACCACGGTCTGCGGTGCGGGCGAACTGGCCTGGCGGTCGTCGGAAAGTGCCGCGCAGCTGCGCATCAATGTCACCTCACCCGGCGGCACCACCGCAGCGGCATTGGCGCATCTGATGGACACCCGGACCGGCCTGCCGCCCCTGATGCGCCGCGCGGTCCATGCGGCAGTGGAACGTGGCCGGGAGCTCGGCAAGTGACCGCCGCCCGGATCACCTATGACGATTTCGCCAAGGTCGACATTCGTGTGGGCCGCATCACCCGCGCCGAGCCCTTTCCCGAGGCCCGCAAGCCTGCCTACAAGCTTTGGGTCGATTTCGGCGGCGAGATCGGCGAGAAACGCTCCTCGGCCCAGATCACCCGGCATTACACGCCCGAGGGCCTGGTGGGCCGGCAAGTGCTGGCCGTCGTGAACTTTGCTCCCCGGCAGATAGGCCCGGTCCTGTCGGAAGTGCTGGTGCTGGGCCTGCCCGATGCGGCGGGCGATGTGGTTCTGATCGGCCCCGGCCATGAGGTTCCCCTGGGAGGCAAGCTGTTCTGATGGCACCACGACTGCTGATCACCCGCTCGATGCCCGAAAGCGTCGTGGCCCGGGCACGAGAGCGATTCGATGTGACCTGGCGCAACGAAACCCGGCCGATGCCGCCAGAAGACCTGCGCACCGCGCTGCGCGACTTTGACGCGGTTCTGCCCACGCTGGGCGATCGGTTCGGGGCCGAGGTCTTTGCCGACGTGCCTGCCCCTCGCGCCAGGATCCTGGCGAACTTCGGCGTGGGCTACAACCACATCGACGTGCCCGCCGCGCATGCCGCCGGCCTGGCGGTCACCAATACGCCCGGCGCCGTGACCGATGCCACCGCCGATATCGCTCTGACGCTGATCCTGATGACCGCGCGGCGCGCGGGCGAAGGCGAGCGCATGCTGCGCCGGGGCGACTGGACGGGCTGGCACCCGACGCAGATGCTGGGGCTGCATGTGACCGGCAAGAGGCTGGGCATCATCGGCATGGGCCGCATCGGCCGTGCCATCGCCCGCCGCGCGGCCCTGGGCTTCGGGATGGAGATCGTGTTCCACAACCGCAGCCCGGTGCCCGATCCGGGCGTGCCTGCCCGTCAACTGCCGCTGGACGACGTGCTGCTGGCCGATGTCGTGGTGATCGCCGTGCCCGGCGGCGGCGAAAACCGGCACCTGATGGGCGCGGCCCAGTTCGCCCGGATGCGGCCCCAGGCCCTGTTCATCAACATCGCCCGCGGCGACGTCGTGGATGAATCCGCCCTGGTCGCGGCCTTGCAGTCGGGCCAGATCGCCGGGGCGGGCCTGGACGTGTACGAGTTCGAGCCTCGCGTCAGTCCGGCCCTGATGAGGATGGAAAACGTGACCCTGCTGCCGCATCTGGGCACCGCCGCGCTGGAGGTCCGCGAACAGATGGGCAGAATGGCCCTGGAAAACCTGTTCGCCCACCTGGATGGACGGCCTTTGCCCAATGCTGTCTGACCTGTCACCACCTGCGCCCGGCTGCGGCTTCGGATGCCTCCGGCGGGGATATTTGAGGCAAGGTGAATGCGGCTTTCATCTTGCCTCAAATATCCCCCGCGGAGCGCCTGCCGCCACAGCCGGAGCCACGCCATGATCGTCTCGCACGGGCGCCGCTTCATCTTCATCCACATCCCCAAGACCGGGGGCACGGCGCTGGCGCTGGCGCTGGAGGCGCGGGCGATGAAGGACGATATCCTGGTGGGTGACACGCCCAAGGCGCGGGCGCGCCGCGGGCGGCTGCACGGGGTCAGGACGGCAGGTCGGTTGTGGAAGCATTCGACGCTGGCCGATATCGCGGGTCTGGTCGGTGACGCGGAGGTGGAAAGCTATTTCACCTTGACCCTTGTGCGGAATCCCTGGGATCGGGTGGTCAGCTATTACCACTGGCTGCGCGGTCAGGCCTTTGCCCATCCGGCGGTCGGGCTGGCCAGGGCGCAGGGGTTTTCCGGCTTTCTCAACCATCCGCAGACCGTGGCTGCGCTGACCATGGCACCCTATGCATCCTATCTGCGTGATCGGCACGGCCGGGAGCGGGCCAGTCTCTTTGCCCGGCTGGAACATCTGGATGACGATCTGGCACCGTTCCAGGCCCATCTGGGGTTTCGCCTGACGCCCTTGCCTCGCGCCAATGCCAGCGTTCGGCCGCGCGACTGGCGGCCGTTCTATTCCGATGCCGATGCCGACCTGCTGGCCCGTATCGCCGCCGAGGACATTGCCCGCTTCGGCTATCGTTTCGATCCGGACTGATCCGTCAAATGCGCGGCATGGGTCTGCGCCGTGCCAGGTTTCTGCCGCCGCCCGGCCCCAGCCCTCGGTCAGGGCCGGGGGGAGGAGGTTCGGATGGCATTGCCCGGGATCCTGAGGGTCGAGGCGCTGGTTTGCGGGGTCTTTCCCGAGACCTGTGTTGCCACGCCGGATGGCTGGCGCGTGGCGGCCCGTCTGCGGCCCGGCCAGCTGGTGCTGACCGTGGGGTCCGGCCCCTTGCCGCTGACCGCGGTCGAGGTGCAGCCGCCGCCGCTTTGGGTGCAGGATCTGCCCGCGGGTGCCTGTGGCAACCGCCGGCCGCTGCGCCTGCCGCCGGGCCAGCCGGTGCTGGTCGAGACCGATGCCGCCATACCTTTGCGGGATGATCCTCTTGCCCTGGTCCCGGCCGAGGCGCTGAACGGCTGGCGCGGCATCGGCGCGACACCGAATGTCTCTGCCCCCCTGCTGCTGCAGCTTGGGGTGCCGGATCTGGTTTATGCCGGGCCGGGGCTGATCCTGGCCATGCCGGGGCCGGGCGGTGTGCCGCCGGACGGCGTGCTGCCGCTCGCCGAGGCGCGGGCGCTGGTCGCCCGGCTGCTGGCCTGGGATCTGGGTGCCGGCCTGGCTCAGGCCACGGCGCGGGGTGTGGCGGGCGGGTAGAAGGCGCCGCCTCTGGCCGCCATGTCGGTCAGCAGGGCGGGTGCGGCGAAGCGGTGGCCGCATGCGGCGGTCAGTTCGGCGCAGATCGCCACGGCACGGTCCGCACCCAGGATGTCCAGCCAGCCGAAGGGCCCGCCTGACCAGGGCGCAAAGCCCCAACCCAGGATCGCGCCCACGTCGCCCTCGCGGATGTCGGTCAGCACGCCCTGTTCCAGCGCGCGCACCGCCTCCAGCGCCTGGATCATCAGCAGGCGATGCTGCACGCGGGTCACGTCCGGCTGCTGCGCGGCCGGCGGCCAGGCCTGGGTCAGGCCGGGCCACAGGCCCTGCCGCTTGCCCTTGTCGTCATAGTCATAAAAGCCGCGGCCCGCCTTGCGGCCCATGCGGCCCTGATCGGCCAGGGCGAACAGCACCGCATCCACCGCATCGTCCGGATAGGCGGTTCCCATGGCTGCCCTGGTCGCCTTGGCGATCTTGACCCCCAGATCGATCGAGGTTTCATCGACCAGTTGCAGCGGCCCTACCGGCATGCCGGCCATCTGCGCCGCATGTTCCACCAGCGCCGGAACCACGCCCTCGCCGACCATGCGGATGCCTTCGTTGATATAGGGGATGATGCAGCGGTTGGCATAGAAGAACCGCGCGTCGTTCACCACGATCGGCGTCTTGCGGATCTGCCGCACGAAATCCAGAGCCTTGGCCACGGCCTCGTCTCCGGTGGCCTTGCCCCGGATGATTTCCACCAGCGCCATCCTGTCGACGGGAGAGAAGAAATGGATGCCGATGAACCGGCCGGCGTCGGGCACCGCCCGCGCCAGCTCGGTGATCGGCAGGGTCGAGGTGTTGCTGGCCAGGATCGCCCCCGGCGCTGCGGCGGCGGCGCGGGGCAGAACCTCGGCCTTCACCATCGGATCCTCGAACACCGCCTCGATCACCAGATCGCAACCCTGCAACGCGGCAAGGTCGTCGGTGGCAAGAATGCGCGCCAGATGCGCGTCACGTTCGGCGGGCGTGCCCTTGCCCCGCGCCAGCGCCTTGTCCAGGAGGCTGGCAGAATGGGCCTTGCCGCGCTCGGCCGCCGCAAGCGTGGTGTCGATCAGCACCACGGCAATCCCGGCCGCGGCGGCGACATGGGCGATGCCGGCCCCCATCATCCCCGCGCCGATCACCCCCAGGCGCGCGACCTTCTGGTCGGCGACCCTGGGCCGGTTCGCGCCCTTTTCCAGCGCCTCCTTGCTGAGAAACAGGCTACGGATCATCGCGGTCGAGGAGGGGTTCAGCAGCACATGCGTGAACCAGCGCGCCTCGATCCGAAGGGCGGTGTCAAAGGGCACCTGCGCGCCTTCATACACCGCCGACAGCAGGGCGCGGGCGGCGGGATAGGCACCCATCGTGGTGCCGCTGACCATGGCCGAGGCGCCCATGAAGGTCTGGAACCCAGCCGGATGGTAGGGCGTGCCGCCCGGCATCCGGTAATCCTTGCGGTCCCAGGGCTTCACGCAATCAGCGTCGCTGGCGGTCAGCACCCAGGCGCAGGCCCGGGCCAGCAGGTCGTCGGGGGGCACCACCTCGTCCACCACGCCGAGCATCTGGGCCGTCCTGGGGTCTGACAGCTTGCCCTCAAGCAGCAAAGGCGCAGCCCCCAGCGCCCCCAGTTTCCGCACCAGCCGCGTCGTGCCACCCGCGCCGGGGAAGATGCCGACCTTGATTTCCGGCAAGCCGATCCTGGCGCCGGGATTGTCGGCGACGAAAATCCGGTGGCAGGCCAGAGGCAGCTCCAGTCCGATGCCCAGCGCGGTTCCGGGCAGGGCGGCGGCCACGGGTTTCGCGCCTTTCAGCGTTTTCGGATCCATCCCCGCGCGCTCGATCCGGCGCAGCAGGTGGTGCATCGCCATCACCCCATCAAAGATCGATTGCGCCGGATTGTCCCCCCCGGCCGACCGCATCCGGGCGATTGCGTTCAGATCCATCCCGCCCGCGAAATCTCGTTTTCCGCTGGTGATCACAATGCCCTTCACAGCGGGATCGGCCAGCGCGGCGTCAACCTGCGCCTCCAGATCGGAAAGCCCTGCGAGGCTCATCACGTTCATCGAGCGGCCGGGCACATCCCAGGTCAGGATCGCCACGCCGTCGGGCGTGATCCGGGTCGTAAAGTCGCTCATCGCCTTGTCTCCTTCGGCCAGCCCTGATAGGGGGTGCCGTCCTTGTGGAAAAAGCCGCTTTCGCCGTCCTTGCGCGAATAATGCAGGTCGATGTCGGGATAGTGGCACTCATCCTCCGGCGCGCGAGTGCCCGCCACCACATAGGTCGCAGGCTGATCCGAGCGGTTGATCAGATGGTGGCCGTTGGGCGTGCCCCTGGGCCAGCAGGCGGCATCGCCTGGCCTCAGGATGACTTCGCCCGCGTCTTCGATCAGCACGACCTCGCCTGCAAGCATGTAGAGGAACTCGTCCTCGGCCTCGTGCCAATGACTCTGCGAGGACCAGGCGCCGGGGTGCAAGGTTTCGACAAAGGCGCCAAACTGGGTCAGCCCGCCCTGGTCCGAAAAGGGCCAGGCGGTATAGCCGGAACGGGCGTTGAACGGCACCGGATAGGTGCTGCCGGTGACCGGCGTCAGGTCGCTCTTGCGGAGGATGGGCATTCTGTCTCCTGCGATCAGCGCGGTCCGGTCCAGTCCGTGCCGTCCTTGTAGGTGAAGCGCGCCCTGCCGCCCTCCATCTCGACTTTCAGGTCGACGTCGGAATAGGTCGCCACCTCGCGCCTTGCCTTGCTGCCGACGACCAGGAACCTGGCCACCTGGCCGCTGCGGTTGATGAAATGGTGCCCGTTGGGCGACCCGGCGGGAAAGGCCGCGCAGTCACCCGCCCGCATCCGGGTTTCACCTTCGTCCTGCACCAGAACGCATTCGCCTTCGATCACCATGACGAATTCATCCTCGGCCATGTGCCAATGCCGCAGGCTGGACATGGCGCCGGGTTCCAGCATCACCAGATTCGCGCCGAACTGCGTCAGACCGCCCGCGTCGCCCAGTCGCAGGCTGGAGCGGCCCTTCATCATCGAGGCATAGGGTTCGGGATAGATCGAGCCGGTCTTCACCGGCACCTTGGTCAGGTCAAGCTTTGGCATGGTGGCCTCCTCTCGGGCGGGCAGCGGCGTGGGGCTGCGCCGGGCGATCCGGCGTTTGGCGTCGTTGTCCGGATGCATGGCATCGACGATAGCGCGCGCCACAGGCAACAGTGCGACCGGCAAGGCGAACGGCGCCAACCGCGCTGCAATGCCGCCGGCCATCCGCGCATGGGTCACAGCCGGCAGCCTGGGATGCGGGTGGTTCACGATCTGCGCCGTGGCAGGGCGCGCGGATCGCGTCAAAGACCACGCATGGCGCGACCGCACCATCCCGCCACCCATGATGCGGTGCAGCCGCGGGACCGGCCCCACATTCCGGATATGAGGCGCGATGGGAGCGAGGATGTTTCGTGGCCTGCAGCATGGGTCACACCCGCTCGATCACCGTGGCGGCACCCATGCCCGAGGCGACGCACAGCGTGGCCAGGCCGACACCCTTTCCAGTTCGTTCCAGCTCGTCCAGCAGCATTCCGATCAGCATCGCGCCGGTGGCCCCCAGCGGATGACCCATGGCGATGGCTCCTCCGTTCACGTTGACCCGCTCCGGGTCCACGCCGAAGGCCTGCTGAAAGCGCAGCACGACCGCGGCAAAGGCTTCGTTCACCTCGAACAGATCGATGTCGGCAATGGTCATGCCGGCGGCGGCCAGAACCCGCTCGGTCACCGGCACCGGACCGGTCAGCATGATCGTCGGTTCCGTGCCGATCCGCGCCGTCGCGCGGATGCGGGCGCGGGGCTTCAGCCCATGTGCCCGGCCGAACTCGGCGCTGCCCACCAGGACCGCGGCCGCGCCATCGACGATGCCGCTGGAGTTGCCGGCATGGTGGATATGGGAAATCCGCTCCAGATGCGGGTATCGCAACAGCGCCACCTTGTCGAAACCCGGCATGCCCTCGCCCATGTCCTGGAAGGCAGGCTTCAGCCGGGCCAGCGCCGCCAGATCGGTCTCGGGCCTGAGGTGTTCGTCGCGGTCCAGGATCAGCAGGCCGTTCTGATCGCGCACGGGTTCGATGGAGCGGGCAAACCGCCCTTCGGCCCAGGCCCGCGCGGCGCGGCGCTGGCTTTCCACAGCCAGTGCGTCGGCCTGCTCACGGGTAAAGCCGTATTCCGTGGCGATCAGGTCGGCGGAAATGCCCTGCGGCACGAAATGGGTGCCCATCGCCAGAACCGGATCCACCGCGATCGCCGCCCCGTCGCTGCCCATCGGCACGCGACTCATCATCTCGACTCCGCCGGCGATATAGGCCGCGCCGGCGCCGCCCCGCACCTGATTGGCAGCCAGATTCACCGCCTCCATTCCGCTGGCACAGAACCGGTTGATCGACAGGCCGGGGATCGCCGGGTCCAGGCCCGAGGCCAGGACCACCGACCGCGCCAGGCAGCCTCCCTGCTCGCCGATCTGGGTGACATTGCCCCAGATCACGTCCTCGATCACCGGGCCGGACAGGTGGTTGCGCGCCGCCAGCCGGTCCAGAAGCTGGGCCGACAACCGCACGGCGGTGATTTCGTTCAGTGCGCCATCGGCGCGGCCCTTGCCGCGGGGCGTGCGGATCGCGTCATAGAGGAAGGCATCTTGCATGGGGCACTCACCTCGCAGGTGGGAAGGCGCGGGACATCAGATCATAGGGGTGCTGCCAGCCGGGCACGGCGCGGATCCGGTCAAGCCAGGCCGTGATGGCCGGGAAATCCGTCAGCGGCACGCCCCAGGACTCGGGGTAGTAAAGGTAGGAACAGCAACTGAGATCGGCGATGGTCAGACGGTCGGCGACGATCCAGTCGCGCCCGGTCAGATGGGTGTCCAGCACGCCCAGCGCCGCCCTGACCCGCCCCTGAAAGAAGGCGATCACCTCTGGCTGCCGCTTGTCCGGTGCCAGGAAATTCATCAGGAACCGAGTCGTGCCGATCTGGGCCGAGCCTTTGTGGTTGTCCCAGAGGATCCAGCGCAGGATCTCGCGCCGTTCGGCCTCGGATGCCGGACCGAACTGCCCGGTTCTCGCGGCCAGATGCTCGAGGATCACGCCCGACTGGGTCAGGGTCACATCACCGTCGACCAGCACCGGCACTTCGCCCATCTCGTTGATCGCGCGAAACTCCGGGGTGCGGGCGCCTCCGGTAAAGAAGGGCACGAACTCCAGCCGCCAGGGTGTGCCGGTGAGGCTCAGCATCAACGCGACCTTGTAGGCATTGCCGCTTTCGCCAAAGCCGTAGAGCGTGATCATGCGCCGGCCTTTCGTTGTCGTTCCCGGGCACGGGCCCCGGGGGTTTCACACCCCCGGACCCCCGTGGGATATTTCTGCCAAGTTGAAGTTAACCCGTGTTTAACCATCTCATGCCAGTCTGACGTTGCGGTACAGGCTGGGAAGCCGATGACCGTCCAAGTTGAAGCCCTGCCCCGTGCAACGGTCCTGGACACTGACCGCGGGGCAGGGTGACACATTCGGGCCTGTGGACCTTGTCTTTCAACTTGGTCCAAATATCCCCGCGCCGGAGGCGTCCCGCAGCCTGTGCCGGGCCCGACATCAAGCCTTGCGATCCTGAAGCTCTGCATTGAACAGCCGAAGCCTATGGGTCAGCGTCTCGCGGTCGGTCACGCTGTCGAAATGTTCGAACAGGAAGGACAGCGCCTCCCCCTCGTCCAGGCCTGCGTCGGCGGCAAAGCGCTTCAGGCGGCGATAGCCGTCCTCGGTCATGGCTACGGGAAAGCGACGGGTCAGGCGGAAACGTCTGGGCATGTTCGATCTCGGAGCCGGCGGTTCGGGGCCAGTCTAGAAAGCTTGGGGGTCCAGCGCCATGGTGGTTTCGCCGCCGGACTGGATCCGCGCCAGATGCAGGGCGGACAGGGGCAGGTGGCGCGTCATGTAATGCTGCCCGGTAATCAGCTTGGCCCGCAGGAAGGCCGCATCGCCGGCGCCCGCGGCGAGGTCGGCCTGCGCTGCGGCGACCATGCGGGTCCACATCAGGCCGAAGGCCACATGGCCCATCAGATGCAACAGGTCGGTCGAGCCTGCCAGCGCGGAATCCGGATCGCGCGCGCCCTGCTCCATCAGGGTGCCGAGGGCTGCAGCCAGCGCCTTGGACGCCTGTTTCAAGGGCGCGGTAAAGGCGTCCATTTCCGGCCCATGCGCCTGGCATTCGGTCTGGACCAGCGCCAGGAAGGCCTGGACCGCGCGCCCGCCTTCGGCCGGCAGCTTGCGACCCAGCAGATCCAGCGCCTGCACCCCGTTTGCGCCTTCGTAGATCATCGCGATCCGGGCATCGCGGACGAACTGGGACATCGGGTTGTCCTCGATATAGCCATGCCCGCCCCAGATCTGCTGCGCCTGAACCGTCATCTGGAAACCCATGTCGGTCTGGAAGCCTTTCAGCACCGGGATCAGCAGCGAGACCAGAGCATCGGCATCGGCCTGGCCCAGCCGGTGGGCGCGGTCGATCAGGTTGGCCGACCAGAAGGTGAAGGCGCGGGCGGCTTCGATGAAGCTTTTCTGATCCATCAGCATGCGGCGGATGTCGGGATGCACGATCAGGGGATCGGCCGGCTGGGTCGGGTCGGCCGCCCCGGTTGCCGCGCGACCCTGGCGGCGGTCCAGCGCATAGGCCCGCGCGGCCTGATAGGCGGCCTCGGCCACCGCATAGCCCTGCATGCCAACGCCGAGCCGCGCCTCGTTCATCATGGTGAACATGGCGCGCATCCCCTTGTGCAGGTCGCCCAGCAGGAAGCCGGTTGCGCCGTCATAGGCCATCTGGCAGGTCGGGCTGCCGTGGATGCCCATCTTGTGTTCGACCTTCAGCGCCTGCACGGCGTTCAGCGCGCCGGGATTGCCTGCCGCATCGGGCAGGAATTTCGGCACGATGAACAGCGAGATTCCCTTTGTCCCTTCGCCGCCGCCCGGAGCCTTGGCCAGAACCAGGTGGATGATGTTCTCCGCCAGGTCGTGATCTCCGGCCGAGATGAAGATCTTGGTCCCGGTGATCCGCCAGGTGCCATCGGCGGCCGGTTCCGCCCTGGTGCGGATCAGGCCCAGGTCGGTGCCGCATTGCGGTTCGGTCAGGTTCATCGTGCCGGTCCACTGGCAGGATGCCAGCTTCGGCAGGAACAGCGCCTTCTGTTCGGCCGAGCCATGCGTGGCAATGGCGGAATAGGCGCCATGGGTCAGGCCCAGGAACATGTTCAATGCCATGTTGGCCGAAACGAAGGGTTCGTTGATCGCGGTATGCATCAGCGAGGGCAGGCCCTGGCCGCCGAATTCGGGCGCGCAGTCCAGTGCCGTCCACCCGCCGTCGCGCAGCGCATCAAACGCCGCCCGGAACCCTGCGGGCGTCCGGACCACCCCGTTTTCCAGCCGGCAGCCTTCACGGTCGCCCACGGCGTTCAGGGGCGCCAGCACCTGTTCCGAAAGTTTCCCCGCCTCGCCCAGGATCGCGGCGGTGAAGCCGGGGTCCAGGTCGGCGTAACCGGGAATGTCCTGGGTGCTGATCTTGAGCACCCGATGCAGCAGGAAATCGAAATCGGCCAGCGGGGTCTGGTAGGTCATCACTTTCACCACGGCTTCGGCGCGGGCATTGACCCGGCCGACATGAACATGAGGCGTCCCTGGCCCGTGACGAAGCCGTGACGCGCCGTCTTGCGGCGCATGACGTTGCGTCAGGGCATCTTCGCCAGTTCCTCCAGGGCGGTGGCCCGCAGCGCCCCGAGTTCCTGGATCGAGGTTTCCAGGTCGGTCTTCTGGCGGTTCAGTGCGGCCAGTTGCCTTTCGGCGAAGGTGACAAAGGTTTCCAGCTGTGGCTTGGTGCCTTCCTGCTGATAGATGAGCAGCCACTGGCGGATCTCCTCCAGCGAGAAGCCGAAGCGCCGGCCGCGCAGGATCAGCGTCATCCGCGCGATCTCGCGCGGGCCGTAGAATCGGCTGCGGCCGACCTTTTCCGGCGACAGCAGTTCGATGTATTCGTAATAGCGCAGCGTGCGCGGCGTCACATCGAACCGGGCGCACATGTCTTTGAAACTCAGGCGGGTTTCGGCCATCCGGGCCTCCGATTTCCTGAAAAGGAACGTAAGGTCACTTTTGCCCCGGTTGCAAGCGGGCGTAAGCCCCCTTGCGCCTTTTGGCCGAACGGGAATGATGCCGGGCATGAGCGATCATCTGGCCCGCGCCCGCGCCTTCATCGACATCCTGCCGCATTCCCGGGCGCTGGGCATGCGGCTTGACCAGTTCGGCGATGGCCAGGCAGTGCTGTCGTTGCCTTATGACGCGCGGCTGGTGGGCGACCCGGCGACCGGCGTCCTGCACGGCGGGGCGATTTCGGCGCTGATCGACACGGCTTCGGGCGCGGCGGTGATGGCGCATGCCTCGGCCCCGGCCTCTACTGCGACGCTGGACCTGCGGATCGACTACATGCGGCCCGCGACACCGGGGCGGACGGTGACGGCGCATGCGCATTGCTATCACGTCACCCGCACCGTGGCCTTCGTGCGCGTGACCGCCACCGATGACGACAGCGGGCGACCGGTTGCCACCGGGGTCGCCGCCTTTACCCTGACCGGACAGGCGAACGTGCCATGACCCGATCGACGCCCGAACCCGTCCAGGTGGTGAAATCTCGCCGCGATGCCGCCCTGGCCTGGCTGGTCAAGGCCGTGCCCTACATCGGCTTTCTGGGTGTGCAGTTCGACCGACGCGGGGATGAGCTGACTGCCGTGCTGCCGTTTCGTGAGATGCTGATCGGCAATCCTGCACTGCCCGCCCTGCACGGCGGTGCCACGGCGGCCTTTCTGGAGGTGACGGCGATCATCGAACTGGCCTGGGCCACGATGTGGGAGGATCTGGAGGCCGGGCGCCTGGATCCCTCGCGGATTGCCGATGCTGCCCTGCCCAACCTGCCCAAGACCATCGACTTCTCGATCGACTACCTGCGTTCGGGCCTGCCGCGCGACGCCTATGCCCGCGCCCGTGTCACGCGCTCGGGGCGGCGCTATGCCTCGGTTCAGGTCGAATGCTGGCAGGACAACCGCAACCGCCCCGTCGCGCTGGGCAGCGCGCATTTCCTGATGCCCGAGGGCTGAGGTGAGCCGGCCCCAGGTGTCCGTGCCCCTGACCCATGCCAGGGTCTGGAGGATCGCGGGGCCGATCGTGCTGTCGAACGCGACGGTGCCGCTGCTGGGTGCAGTCGATACCGCCGTGGTCGGCCAGATCGGCCTGGCGGCGCCGATTGGTGCGGTGGGGTTGGCCTCGGTCATTCTGGCCACGATCTACTGGATGTTCGGCTTCCTGCGGATGAGCACGAGTGGCCTGGCCGCTCAGGCCAAGGGCGCGGGCCGGGTTGACGAACTGTATGCCGTGCTGTGGCGCGCCTTGATCGTGGCGGCGGCGGCGGGCCTGGCGGCGGTTGTCTTGCAGGTGCCGATCCTTGCGCTGGCCTTCCGGCTGTCGCCGGCTTCGGCTGGCGTCGAAACCCTGGCGCGGGAATATCTGGCGATCCGCATCTGGGCAGCGCCGGCGGCGGTCGGGGTCTATGCGCTGACCGGGTGGCTGATCGGCGTCGAACGCACCCGCGCGGTGCTGGTGCTGCAACTGTGGCAGAACGGGCTGAACATGGGCCTTGCCCTGTGGTTCGTGCTGGGCCTGGGCTGGGCGGTGCAGGGCGTGGCCATCGCCGCCCTCTTGGCCGAGATCGCCGGCCTGGTGCTGGGCCTGTGGCTGGCGCGCGAGGCGCTGGCCCCCGCCGCCTGGGCTGCGATCCGCGCCCGCCTGCGCGACCTGGTGGCAATGCGGCGGATGTTCGGCGCCAGCCGCGACATCCTGCTGCGGACCGTGCTGCTGCAACTGGCCTTCACCAGCTTCATCTTTCTGTCTGCCCGCGCGGGCGATGACGCATTGGCCGCCAACCAGGTGTTGAGCCAGCTGTTTTCCATCACCGCCTTTGCGCTGGACGGCTTTGCCTTTGCGGCCGAGACTTTGGTGGGCCAGGCGATCGGCGCCCGTCGCCCGGCAGACCTGCGCCGCGCCATGCAGCTGGCCTTTCAATGGGGGCTGATCGGTGCGCTTGCCCTGTCGGCGGTGCTGGCCGTGGCCGGCCCGCAGATCGTGGCCCTGATGGCTGCCGCGCGCCCGGTGCAGGCGGCAGCCGGGCAGGTGTTGCCCTGGCTGGTGGCGGCGCCCGTCGTCGGATTTGCCAGCTGGATACTGGACGGCGTCTTCATCGGCGCGATGCTCACGAGGGTCATGCTGCGCGCCATGCTGCCCTCGGTCGCGCTTTATGCCGTGGCGGTGGCCGTGCTGATGCCGCTCTTTGGCAACCACGGCCTCTGGGCTGCCCTGATGCTGATGAACGGCGCCAGGGCCGTCACGCTGTGGCAAAGACGGGGTGAGGTCATGGCCCTGGCCGCAGCCTGAACTCCCCGGCGGTTTCGGCTCGGCGGCGGCTCTGGCCCGCCGGCTCTGGCCCGGCGTCAGGGCCGGGCCGCTTGCCGGTCTGCGCCTGCCCGGCCCCTACCGGTGGCGAAGGACGCGGAACAGCTCGGACGCGGCCCAGCCGGCCAGAGCGGCGATGGCCAGCGAGATCAGGCCATACACGAACGGCTGCTGCTGGGCGAGATTGAACAGGAACCGCTCCAGCCCCGCCTTGCGCACGAAGATCGTCGATTCCTGCGAATCAACCACCTTGCCGCCCCGCGTGATGAACATGCGGACCTTGTAATTCCCCTCGACCAGATCGGATGGCAAGGTGACATCGGCCCGGAACAGCGTGTCCTCGGCAAGCTGCACACCGTTTTCCTGCACCCGGTAGCGGCCCTTTTCGGTGCGGATCCGCTCGAGCGCGGTCACGAAATCTTCGGATTGCCGGGCCTCGCCGGAAATGCCCACGGCATGGATCAGATGCGACAGAGTGATCTTGAAGCGCAAATCCTCGGTCTCCGACAGCGCCTCGGTCAGCGGCATCGAGGTGGCAACGGCATAGAAACTCGGCGCAGCATCGATCTGCACGCTTTCGCGGTTCAGCCAGATGCCGGCCACCCTTTCCTTCTTGCGGATGGTCAAGGCAGTCGACGGTCCTTCGACCGTGACGATCACCGCAAGCGGCGGGGTCTTGGGATCGGGCGCCTCGCGCTTGATCGCGCCATAGATAAGGATGGCCGAGCCGTCGAAGTTCGTGGTGATCTGCACCCGGTTCTGGCTGAGACCGACGACGATCTGTTCCTGAGCGGGCAGGGGTGCCGCCAGCAGGGTCCAGATCAGGGTCAGCAGGGCCAGGAACCGGCCCGTCATGACAGCGCGCTCGAGATCGAGAACAATTCGTCCGGCGTGGCGACCAGATCATAGCCGATCTTGATCGCCACACCCAGAACCATCAGCGACAGCAGGATCCGCATCTGTTCGGCCTTCAGCCGCGTGCCCAGCTGCGCGCCGAACTGCGCCCCCACCACGCCACCCGCGATCAGCAGCAGCGCCAGCAGCATGTCGACCGTGTGGTGGGTCATGGCATGCATCAGGGTGGTATAGCCGGTCACGAAGATGATCTGGAACAGGCTGGTGCCGACGACGACCTTGGTGGGCATGCCCAGGAAATAGATCATGGCAGGCACCATGATGAATCCGCCGCCAACCCCCATGATGGCCGCCAGAAAGCCCACGGCCGCACCCACGCCCAGGGGCGGCAGGACCGAGATATACAGGCCCGAGGCGCGGAATTTCGTCTTCAGCGGCAGGCCATGCACCCAGGAATGCACATGGGCCCGGCGGATCGGCGCACCGCCCGGCCGGCGGCTGCGCATCAGGGCACGGATGCTCTCCTGGAACATCATCGCGCCGATTCCGCCCAGAAACAGCACATAGCTCAACTGCACGAACAGATCGACCTGGCCCAGCCTGGTCATCAGGTCAAAGACGAAACCGCCGATCGACGAGCCCGCAAAGCCGCCGGCGGTGAGCACGACGCCCATCTTGACATCCACGGCCTTGCGCTTGAGGTGGGCCAGAAAGCCCGAAATGGACGAGGCGACGACCTGGTTGGCACCGGTGGCCACCGCCACCGCCGGCGGCACGCCGATGAAGAACAGCAACGGCGTGATCAGGAAGCCGC
>JAKALB010000197.1 GCA_021813365.1 Pseudomonadota bacterium
TCGATCTGCAGCAGATCGCCGCCCACGCTGGTCCAGGCCAGGCCCGTCACCACGCCCACCTGATCCTCGGCCTCCGCCAGACCATAGTGGAAGCGGCGAACGCCCAGATACTCCTCGACCTTGGCCGGGTCGACGCTGACGGACTTGGTCTTGCCCTTCAGGATGTCGGTCACGGCCTTGCGCGCCAGTTTCGCGATCTCGCGCTCGAGGTTCCGCACCCCGGCCTCCCGCGTGTAATAGCGGATGACATGGTTCAGCGCCTCGTCCGAGATTTCGAACTCGCCCTTCTTCAGACCATTGGCCTTCACCTGCTTGGGCAGCAGATGGCCTCTGGCGATCTCGCGCTTTTCGTCCTCGGTATAGCCGGCCAGCGGGATGATCTCCATCCGGTCCATCAGCGGCCCCGGCATGTTGTAGCTGTTGGCCGTGGTGATGAACATCACGCCTGACAGGTCATATTCGACCTCAAGGTAATGATCGACGAAGGTGTTGTTCTGCTCGGGGTCCAGCACCTCCAGCAGGGCCGAGGCCGGGTCGCCCCGGAAATCCTGCCCCATCTTGTCGATTTCATCCAGCAGGATCAGCGGATTGGTCGTCTTGGCCTTTTTCAGCGCCTGGATGATCTTGCCGGGCATCGAGCCGATGTAGGTCCGGCGGTGACCGCGGATCTCGCTTTCATCCCGCACGCCGCCCAGCGAAATGCGGATGAACTCGCGCCCCGTGGCTCTGGCGACCGAACGGCCAAGGCTGGTCTTGCCCACGCCGGGCGGGCCGACGAGGCACAGGATCGGACCCTTCAGCCGGGTCGAGCGCGCCTGCACCGCCAGATATTCGACGATGCGTTCCTTGACCTTTTCCAGACCATAGTGATCGGCATCCAGGATCCTCTGGGCTTCGACCAGATCCTTCTTCACTCGGCTCTTGGTGCCCCAGGGAACACCCAGTAGCCAGTCGAGGTAGTTCCGCACCACCGTGGCCTCGGCCGACATCGGCGACATCGATTTCAGCTTCTTCAGCTCGGACTCGGCCTTTTCGCGGGCCTCCTTGCTGAACTTGGTCTTCTTGATGCGCTCTTCCAGCTCGGCCAGTTCGTTCTGGCCCTCCTCGCCATCGCCCAGCTCCTTCTGAATGGCCTTCATCTGCTCATTCAGATAATATTCGCGCTGGGTCTTCTCCATCTGGGTCTTGACGCGGCTCTTGATCTTGCGTTCGACCTGCAGGACCGACATTTCGCCTTCCATGTGGGCATAGACCTTCTCCAGCCGCTCGGCGATCGAGAGGGTTTCCAGCAGGGCCTGTTTTTCCGCGACGTTGATCCCCAGATGGCCAGCGACCAGATCGGCCAGCCGCGCCGGATCGCGCGCCTCACCCACCGCGGCCAGCGCCTCTTCGGGGATGTTCTTCTTGATCTTGGCGTATTTCTCGAAATCCTCGCTCACCGCGCGCACCAGAGCCTCGACACTGGATGCGTCGCCTGGGAATTCGGTGAGAGGAGCGACCCTGGCTTCGAAGAAGTTCGGGTTGTCCACAAATTCGGTGATCCGCACCCGACCCTTGCCTTCGACCAGCACCTTCACGGTGCCGTCGGGCAGCTTCAACAGCTGCAGCACATTGGCCAGCACGCCCACGCGATAGATGCCATCGGTGCCCGGATCGTCAACCGAAGGATCCACCTGCGAGGACAGCAGGATCTGCTTGTCATCGGCCATCACGTCTTCCAGGGCGCGAACCGATTTTTCCCGGCCGACAAACAGCGGCACGATCATGTGGGGGAAGACCACGATGTCGCGCAGCGGCAGGACCGGGTAGCTGGAGGAGAGAGTTTCGCTCATGTCGTTTCCTATGTTCGGCAGGATGCCCTCGCCCCGATTGCGGCGGCCCTTGGGTATCCCCTGTTCGACCTTGTATTTGGGTGCGACAGGGGCTGGCGTCAACCACATCTGGTCTTCACATTTCGCCCGCCATCATGAGCTTGGGGGCCGGCAGCGGCAAGGGGCGAAAAGGTGAACGCGGTGTTGCCGGAAACGGCCGGGTCCGCCTGTCCTGCGGCTGGCAATCGCGGGGCCTGGGGGGTGCCAAGGCCGGTTTCGGCCGCCAGTCCCGGATTGAGGCCACGAGCTGAGCGGTTGCCCCGGATCAGAGCGGCTCGATGTCGCCCTCGGCACGCCGGGCGTGGAATTCTGCCACGAAGGCGTCGAGCCTGCCTTCCGAGATGGCGTCACGCAGGCCCTGCATCAGCTCCTGGAAATAGTGCAGGTTGTGCCAGGTCAACAGCATCGAGGAGATGATCTCGCCCGCCTTGAAGACATGGTGCAGATAGGCCCGGGAATAGCCGCGGCAGGCCGGGCAGCGGCAGGATTCGTCCAGCGGGCGCGGATCGTCCTGATGCCGGGCGTTCTTGATGTTGATCTGGCCGCGCCGCGTCCAGGCCTGGCCGGTGCGGCCCGATCGCGAGGGCAGGACGCAGTCCATCATGTCGATGCCGCGCTGCACGGCACCCACGATGTCGTCAGGTTTGCCCACACCCATCAGATAGCGCGGCTTGTCGGCCGGCAGGAAGCCCGGCGCATAGTCCAGCACGCGGAACATAGCCTCCTGCCCCTCGCCCACGGCCAGGCCGCCGATCGCATAGCCATCAAAACCGATTTCCTTGAGTTTCTCGGCACTTTCCTCGCGCAGTTCACGTGTGACGCCGCCCTGGCAGATGCCGAAGAGCGCATGGCCGGGCCGGTCGCCGAAGGCGTCGCGGCTGCGCTGCGCCCAGCGCATGGACAGACGCATCGATCGGGCCACGTCGAATTCACTGGCCGGCAAGGCGGGGCATTCGTCGAAACTCATGACGATATCCGACCCCAGAAGCTTCTGGATTTCCATGCTGCGTTCGGGGCTGAGCATGTGGCGCGAGCCGTCGATGTGGCTGGCGAAGGTCACGCCGTCCTCGGTCAGCTTGCGCAGCGCCGCCAGGCTCATCACCTGGAACCCGCCCGAGTCGGTCAGGATCGGCCGTTCCCAGTTCATGAACCGGTGCAGCCCCCCCAGGCGGGCAATGCGCTCGGCCGTGGGCCGCAGCATCAGGTGATAGGTATTGCCCAGAAGGATGTCGGCTCCGGTGGCGCGCACGCTTTCTGGCAGCATGGCCTTGACGGTGGCCACCGTGCCCACCGGCATGAAGGCGGGCGTCCTGATCTCGCCCCGGGGGGTGGAAATCACCCCGGTCCGGGCCTTGCCGTCCGTGGCGTGCAGGGTAAAGCCGAAAGAGGTTGGCATCGGGCCTCCATCCAAAGAGAAACCCTTCTGCGCCGGAAGCCCGGCTGGGGCAAGGGGCTCCGCTTCCCGAGGCATCGCGATCTGATCAGGGCCTGCGCCGCAGATTGCAATCGCAAGCTTCCCGGTCGGGCCACCCGGCCCGTCATCCTGGGGCATGCGGGGCGAGACTCCGAGACTCACGGTCCGCGCCGGAAAGCACGGGTACCACCACATGAGCACACGAGGGGGGCGCATGGCCCCCCTCGCCGGCCCTATCCCGACCGATCAGCTGCACCCCGTCGTCGAGCCGCAAGTGTTGCACTTCATGCAGGTGCCGTTGCGGACCAGCGTGTAATTGCCGCATTCGCCGCAGGGATCGCCCTCGTAGCCCTGCATCTTGGCCTTGACCCTTGCGTCGAGGCCCACCGTGCCGGTCGAAAGCGCGGTCGTGGCGGAATACGCCACCTGCGTCTCGGCAAAGCCCTCGGTTCCGGTCGGCGCCTGGGTCACGCCACCCTGAAACACCATCAGCTCCTGGGGCAGGCGCTTGCGCAGATAGCCCGTCGAGGAGATCGACTTCAGCATCTCGATCGAGCGGGTGGCATTGGCATCGCTGACTTCGCCGAAGTTGCGCTTGCCTTCGTCATCGCCGCGGCCGAGGTCGTCGAACGCATGGCCGGTGGGCTTCACATGCGCCAGATCGGTGCGGTCCAGATAGGAAATCGCCAGTTCGCGGAAGATGTAATCCAGGATCGAGGTGGCGTTCTTGATGCTGTCATTGCCCTGCACCATGCCCGCCGGTTCGAACCGGGTGAAGGTGAAAGCCTCGACATATTCTTCCAGGGGCACGCCATATTGCAGGCCGACCGAGATCGCGATGGCGAAGTTGTTCATCATCGCGCGGAAGCCCGCACCTTCCTTGTGCATGTCGATGAAGATCTCGCCCAGCCGACCGTCGCCATATTCGCCGGTGCGCAGATAGACCTTGTGGCCGCCGACGATGGCCTTCTGGGTATAGCCCTTGCGAGGCTCGGGGAG
>JAKALB010000063.1 GCA_021813365.1 Pseudomonadota bacterium
GACCTCGGCCACGGTCAGGCTGTCGATGTTGTAACCGCGGCCCGAGAACAGCCCGATGACCCGCGCCAGAACGCCGCTTTCGTTGGCCACGACCACCGCGAGCGTGTGACATTCGATCAGTTCGCCATTCGGGTCGCGCAGCTCGTAGGCCGAATGGCTGGTCGCGCCTTTCTTGATATTGAGAGCCGACATTCCGGGCCCCTTTCATCTGTTTCTAAATATCCAGGGGGTCCGGGGGCAGAGCCCCCGGCGCTTCACACCAGCACCGCGCCGCCGGCCTTGATCACGCCCTGCGTCTCGGCCTCGCCCAGCAGCATCTCGTTGTGCGGCTTGCCGGACGGAATCATGGGAAAGCAGTTTTCGTGCTTTTCCACGCGGCAGTCGAAGATCACCGGGCCGGGGTAGTCCAGCATCTGCCGGATCGCGTCGTCGAGATCGGCCGGATCGCTGCACTGGATGCCCTTGCAGCCGAAGGCCTCGGCCAGCTTCACGAAATCGGGCAGGCTCTCGGACCAGGAATGCGAATAGCGTTCGCCATGCAGCAGTTCCTGCCACTGGCGCACCATCCCCAGGCGCTCGTTGTTCAGGATGAACTGCTTGACCGGCGCGCGGAACTGCATCGCGGTGCCCATTTCCTGCATGTTCATCAGCCAGCTTGCCTCGCCGGCCACGTTGATGACCAGGGCATCGGGATGGGCGATCTGCACGCCGATGCTGGCCGGCAGGCCATAGCCCATCGTGCCGAGACCTCCGCTGGTCATCCAGCGGTTCGGTTCCTCGAAGCCCAGGAACTGCGCCGCCCACATCTGGTGCTGGCCGACTTCCGTGGTGATATAGCGGTCGCGGTCGCGGGTCAGCGCCTCCAGCCGTTCCAGCGCGTATTGCGGCTTGATGGTCCTGGTCGAGGGCTTGTAGCTCAGGCATTTCACCGCGCGCCATTCGGCGATCTGGCCCCACCATTGCGCCAGGCCCGCCTTGTTGACCCTGGAACCCCGGGCGCGCCACTGGCGCAGCACCTCGGTCAGCACCTCGGCCACGTCGCCCACGATCGGCACATCGACATGAATGACCTTGTTGATCGACGACGGGTCGATGTCGATATGGGCCTTGCGCGAGTGCGGCGAGAAATCCTTGATCCGGCCGGTGATCCGGTCGTCGAACCGGGCGCCGATGTTGATCATCAGGTCGCAGCCATGCATTGCCAGGTTGGCCTCGTACAGGCCATGCATCCCCAGCATGCCCAGCCAGTTCCTGCCCGAGGCCGGGTAGCACCCCAGGCCCATCAGGGTCGAGGTGATCGGGAAATCGGTTTCCGCCACCAGCTCACGCAGCAGGGTCGAGGCCTGGCGGCCCGAATTCACCACGCCGCCGCCGGTGTAGAAGATCGGGCGCTCGGCCGTCTCCATCATCTCCACCAGGCGGGCGATCTGCCCCGCGTCGCCCTGACGGCGCGGCGCGTAATGAGGCAGCGGATTTTCTTCGGGCGCGGTGTATTGCGCATTGGCGAACTGCACGTCCTTAGGGATGTCGATCAGCACCGGGCCGGGGCGACCGCTGCGTGCGACGTGAAAGGCCTGGTGGATGGTGTTCGACAGGTTGGCCGTGTCTTTCACCAGCCAGTTCATCTTGGTGCAGGGGCGGGTGATGCCGACCGTGTCGGCCTCCTGGAAGCCATCCGTGCCGATCATGAAGGTGGGCACCTGGCCCGACAGCACCACGATCGGGATCGAATCCAGCAGGGCGTCGGTCAGGCCGGTCACCGCGTTGGTCGCGCCGGGACCGGATGTCACCAGCGCCACGCCCACGCGGCCGGTCGAGCGCGCGTAGCCTTCGGCCATGTGGATCGCGCCCTGTTCGTGGCGCACCAGGATGTGGCGGATGTCGTTCTGCTGGAAGATCTCGTCATAGATCGGCAGCACGGCACCGCCGGGATAGCCGAAGACCACCTCGACGCCCTGATCCTTCAGGGCCTGAACCACCATCCTCGCGCCGGTCATCTGCCCAGTCACTTGCCGCGTCATCTGATCCTCTTTCCAACAAAAAGCCCCCGGGGTCCGGGGGCGCGGGGTCACCTTGGGTCTGCCCTCACCGTCGCCGGTTCCGGCCCCTGCGCCTGTGATGCCGTCCCAGACCTACAAGCATGTCCCGTCCCTGCCTGCGAACCCTTTCGCAACTGCGGCGGACCTTACGGGCGCCGCGCCGCGGGGTCAACCGCAAAACCGCGCCGAAAATGTCGCGCAGACCCCCGAAAATCGACTTTTTATTGCGATACCCGCCGGCGCCTGCGCAACTTTCGCAAATTTCCGGGTCGCGCCCGCCCAGGCCCGGCCAGCGGCAGGGCCAGGATCGGCCAAATGTAAATATCGTTTACTTCGCCCCTTGAACCGGGGCCGGGCCGGGGCCATCTTGATCGATGTGAAATGCCTTCACATGAACCTAGCAACCGGGAGACCGACAATGTCGAGTGCCGCTTTTGCCGAACCCCTGAAACAGGGTGCCGCCGGCGCCTCCAGCTGGCTTGGAAAAGCCGTGCGCTGGCTTGACGACCATGGCAAGGGCGCCTGGATCGCCGTCATGGTCCTGGGTTTCATCTTCTTCTGGCCCGTCGGGCTGGCCATTCTGGCCTACATGATCTGGAGCAATCGCATGTTCAACCGTTCGTCTTCCTGTGGCTCATGGGGCCACCGTCATCACCGTTCTCATTCGCGCGCCGATTGTGAGGCCATGAAGGATAGCTGGGGCGACATGGGCCGCAGCCTGCGCCCGACCGGCAACGCCGCCTTTGACGCCTACAAGGCCGAGACGATCCAGCGCCTGCAGGACGAACAGCAGGCCTTCGAAGCCTTCCTGCAGCGCCTGCGCCAGGCCAAGGACAAGTCGGAGTTCGACAATTTCATGGAAGAGCGTTCTCGCGCGGCCCGCGCCCCGCACGCCGGCCCGGATGCCGGCCCGGATGCCGCCCCGCCGGCGCCGGACGCCCCCGCCCTGTGACCCGCCCTGTGACCCGCCCTGTGACCCGCCCTGTGACCCGCCCGGCGGCCTGACGGCTCGGGACGGCCCCTGCGGGAGCCGTCCCTTCGCCGCCCCGCCCCCCTCACGCCCCTCCCTCACGCCCGAGGTAGCAGTATGTCCCAGTTCGCCGAAATCGAAGTGCTGCCCGATCCGCTGCGCCACCGGGCCTATTACGCCGACATTCCGGCGAAGCGCCTGTTCGCCTGGATGATCGACACGGTGCTGATCGCCTTCTTGACGGCGGTTCTGGTGCCTTTCACCGGATTTCTGGCGCTGTTCTTTCTGGGGGGCCTCTATCTGGTGGTCAGCTTCGTGTTCCGCTGGGCCACGATCGCGCGCATGTCGGCCACCCCCGGCATGGCGCTGATGGGGATCGAGCTGCGCGATGCCAGGGGCCGGCGGTTCGACGCCGGCATGGCGCTGATCCACACGCTGGCCTATTCGATCTCGGTGGCTTTCGTGCTGCCGCAGATCCTGTCGGTGGCCTTGATGCTGATTTCGGCCCGCAAACAGGGCCTGACCGACCATGTCCTCGGGTCGGTGGCGTTGAACCGGCGGCCCGACTGGGCCCTGTAAGGCCTCCGGCCGGGATTTTCGGCCGGTTCGCGCGAAAGACTTGGCGGGCGGGGCGCGGCTTGATAACCTCGTCCCGTCCAAGGCTATTCCCATGCGCCACACGCTTCCCATCGCGCCGCAGTTCTATGTGACGGCTCCGCAACCCTGTCCGTATCTTGACGATCGGATGGAGCGCAAGCTGTTCACCGCGCTGCAGGGCGATCAGGCGCAGCGGTTGAACGACGCGCTGAGCAAGCAGGGTTTCCGGCGCAGCCAGAACGTGCTGTACCGGCCCAGTTGCGCGGATTGCTCGGCCTGCCTCTCGGCGCGGATCCGGGTCGCCGATTTCGTGCCCAGCCGCACGCACAGGCGGATCATGAAGAAGGCGGCGGTGCTGCGGCGCAATGCAACCTCGCCCTGGGCCACGGAAGAGCAGTTCGCGCTGTTCCGCCGCTATCTGGATGCGCGCCATGCCGATGGCGGCATGGCCGACATGGATGTGTTCGAATTCGCCGCAATGATCGAGGAGACCCCGATCAAGAGCCGGGTGATCGAATACACCCGCCCCCCCGAAGGCAACGGCCGCCGCATCCTGACGGCGGTCTGCCTGACCGACGTGTTCGACGACGGGCTGTCGATGGTCTACAGCTTCTACGACCCCGACCTGACCGAGATGAGCCTGGGCACATTCGCCATCCTGGACCATATCGACATCGCGCGCGAGGCCGGTCTGCCTTTCGTCTATCTGGGCTATTGGGTGCCGGGCAGCCGGAAGATGGGCTACAAGGCCGGGTTCAACGCGCTGGAAATCTACAAGCACGGGGTCTGGCAGCCGATCGGCGACCCGAACGCACACAAGGCCGAACTGCATCCCCTGTCGGTCGATCCGATCGCCGAACAGGTGGCGCGGATCTCCCTGCCCGAAGCGCGGATCCGTGCGGAATGAGCGGCTGTTCATGACCGCGCACGGCCGCGCATGAGTGGCACGCTCGCGGCGGTCAGCCTGATCGTGCCGGATCATGACGAAGCCATCGCGTTTTTCCGCGACGGGCTGGGGTTTCGCCTGACGGCCGACATCGACCAGGGCCGCAAACGCTGGGTCACGGTCGAGCCGCCGGGCGGGGGCACCCGGCTGGTGCTGGCGCGGGCCGAGGGCGAACAGCATATGGCCGTGGGGGCGCAGGGCTTCGGCCGGGTCTGGCTGTTCTATGAAACCGACGATTTCGACCGCGACGCCGCCCGCCTGACCGAAGCCGGCGCCGTGTTCGAGGAAGCGCCCCGGCTGGAATCCTATGGCAAGGTCGCCGTCTGGCGCGACCCCTGGGGCAACCGCTGGGATCTGATCCAGCCCGCGTGACGGCCTTCGCTCACCCCCCCCCGCGCGCGTGCCGGCTTTGCCCGGGTCAATCTGCTGCAAAATCCGTTATCCCCGGCCGGCCGGCCCGTGGATCGCGCCGCAAAATCGCCGGTCTCGCCCCCCGGGGGGCGCGTCCGGTTCGTCAGATGACGCATTCAGCCTTGCCCCTGCGCCCCCCGTGCCTAGAACGGGAGGACGCGCGCAGGAGACGATGATGACCGACGATGCACTTGTGATCTTCACCCCCTCGGGCAAGCGGGGGCGATTTGCGCTGGGAACGCCGGTGTTGCAGGCGGCCCGGCAACTGGGTGTCGACCTTGACAGCGTCTGCGGCGGGCGCGGCATCTGCTCGAAATGCCAGATCACCCCAAGCTATGGCGAATTTCCCAAGCACGGCGTCACCGTCACCGACGATGCCCTGTCCGAATGGAACGAGGTCGAGGCGCGCTACAAGCGCATCCGCGGCATGATCGACGGGCGCCGGCTGGGCTGCCAGGCCAGGGTGATGGGCGATGTGGTGATCGATGTGCCGCCGGAAAGCCAGGTGCACAAGCAGGTCATCCGCAAGTCGGCGGCCGACCGGGCGATCGAGATGGATCCCGCCACCCGGCTCTTGTATGTCGAGGTCGACGAACCCGACATGCACGAACCGACCGGCGATTTCGAACGGCTGGCTCGCGCGCTGAAGGAACAATGGCAGATCGAGGGCATCGCGGCCGAACTGAGCCTGATGCGCCGGTTGCAGCCCGCCCTGCGCAAGGGCCTGTGGAAGGTCACCGTGGCCCTGCACAAGGGCAACCACGACACGCGCTATCGCCTGCTTGACATCTGGCCGGGCTATTACGAAGGCCGCATCCTGGGGCTGGCGATCGACCTGGGCTCGACCACCATTGCCGCCCATCTCTGCGACCTGCGCGATGGGTCCGTGCTGGCCAGTGCCGGGGTGATGAACCCGCAGATCCGCTTTGGCGAGGATCTGATGAGCCGGGTTTCCTATGCGATGATGAACCCCGGCGGCGATCAGGAGATGACCCAGGCCGTCCGAACCGCGCTGAACGCGCTGATCCAGTCCATCAGCGCCGAAGCCAAGGTCGACCCCAGGGCGATCTATGAACTGGTCTTCGTCTGCAACCCGGTGATGCACCACCTGCTGCTGGGCATCGACCCGGTCGAGCTGGGCCAGGCGCCATTCGCCCTGGCGACCAGCGGCAGCCTGTCCTTCGACGCACGGCAACTGGATCTTGATACGGTGAACACCGCCGCCCGCGTCTATGTGCTGCCCTGCATCGCGGGTCATGTCGGCGCCGATTGCGCGGCCGTTGCGCTGAGCGAGCAGCCCGACAAGTCGAAGGACACGGTGCTGATCGTCGACGTGGGCACCAATGCCGAACTGCTGCTGGGCAACGAGACAAGGGTTCTGGCCTGTTCCAGCCCCACCGGCCCGGCCTTTGAAGGGGCGCAGATTTCCAGCGGCCAGCGTGCCGCGCCGGGCGCCATCGAACGGGTCGAGATCGACCCGGTGACCAAGGAGCCGCGGTTCCGGGTGATCGGCAGCGACCTGTGGTCCGACGATCCGGGCTTTGCGGCCGCCACGGCCCAGACCGGCATTTCGGGCATCTGCGGCTCGGGCATCATCGAGGCGGTGGCCGAGATGCGCATGGCGGGCATCGTCGATGCCGGCGGCCTGATCGGCAGTGCCGATCAGGTGGGCACGGCGCGGTGTGAGCCCGAAGGGCGGACACATGCCTATGTGCTGCACGACGGCAGCGCCAGCGGCGGACCGAAGATCCTGGTGACGCAGGCCGACATCCGCGCCATCCAGTTGGCCAAGGCGGCGCTTTACGCAGGTGCGCGGCTTCTGATGGATGAAATGGGCATCGACCATGTGGACCGGGTCACGCTGGCCGGGGCATTCGGCGCGCATATCAGCCCGAAACATGCGATGGTCCTGGGCATGATCCCCGATGCGCCGCTGGAAAAGGTGACCAGCGCGGGCAATGCCGCCGGCACCGGGGCGCGGATTGCGCTGTGCAATGTGGGCGCGCGCGATGCGATCGAGGACACCGTGCGCCACATCCACAAGGTCGAGACCGCCATCGAGCCGCGCTTTCAGGAACATTTCGTCAATGCCAGCGCCATTCCGCATGCGATTGATGCCTTCCCGAACCTGATGCGCGAAGTGACCCTGCCGGAGGTGTCGTTCAACACCAGCGGCGGCGAGGGGCGGCGGCGGCGGCGATAGGCCCTGTCCGGCCACCCGCGCGCGTGCCGCGACAAGCCCGGCAGAACCGGCAAGACCGACAAAACCGGGCAGCCTGGCGTTCGGGCGCGCTTTGGGGCTTGCCGGAGCGGATCGCCGCGCTAACCTGACCGGGAATGAGTGGCGATCCGATCTCTGCCCTGCTTCAGGACGTGGCCCGTCAGGACCGTGCCGCCTTTCGCGCGCTCTATGTCGCCGCGGGGGCGAAACTTATGGGCACTGCCCTGCGTATCCTCCAGGACCGGCACGAGGCGGAGGATGCGGTGCAAGAGGTGATGACACGGGTCTGGCTGAAGGCCGGTGCCTTCGATCCCGCCAGGGGGGCGGGGCCCGATCCGGGGATGGGCTGGCTGGTGGCGCTGATGCGCAACCATGCGATCGACCGTATCCGCGCCCGCGCGCCGCTGTCGGATGACGAAGCCGCGATCGCTTTGGCGCCCGATCCCGCCCCCCGAGCCGAGGCGCAGGTGATCGCCAGTGCGCAAGCCCGGCGCATCGGCGACTGCCTTGACCGGCTGGAACCCGACCGCGCCCAGGCGGTGCGCGGCGCCTATCTGGACGGGCTGAGCTATGCCGATCTGGCGCAACGCCACGGCGTGCCGCTGAACACCATGCGCACCTGGCTGCGCCGCAGCCTGCTGCGCCTGCGGGAGTGCATGGAGACATGACGACGCGCCCCGACGACGACGACGATGATGTGATGGCCGCCGAATATGTGCTGGGCGTGACCGACCTGGCCGCCCGTCAGGCTGCCGAGGCGCGAGCCCGACGCGACCCCGCCTTTGCCGCCCGCATCGCGGCCTGGGAGGCTCGCTTTGCCCCGCTGAATGACGCGATCGCCGAAGCCCCCGCCCCCGACCTGATGCCCCGGATCGAGGCGCGGCTGTTCCCGATCCAGCCCGCCCGCCGCGCGCCCTGGGCCTGGCTGCGCGGCCTCGGCCCCGGATTGGTGGTGCTGGGCCTCGTGGCCTGGTTCATGCTGGCCCCCGCCCGCCCCGAACTGACCGCCACTCTGGTGCCGCAGAACGGCGGCCCGACCTGGCTGGCCCTGCTGAGCGGTCAGGATCTGGTGATATCGCGAATGGCCGGACGCGGCCCCGGCGAGGGCCGGGATTTCGAACTGTGGATCATCCGGGGCGATGCGGCCCCCGTCTCGCTGGGGGTGATGCCCGCCACCGGAATGCATCTGACCGTGACCGACGTCACACCTGGCACCGTGCTGGCCGTCTCGCTGGAACCGAAGGGCGGATCGCCCACCGGCCAGCCCACCGGCCCGATCCTGGCACTGGGGCCATTGCAGAAAACCTGAACCGGCGCGGCGCCGTTCACTCCACCCGGTCCAGCGGCGCCAGCAGGGCGGCGATCCGGTCGCGCAGCCAGACATGCGCCGGGTTGGCACCGTGTCGGCGGTGCCAGATCATCCGGACCTGCGCCGGCGCCATCGGCATCGGCGGTCGAAACACCTGCAATCCGACCGAGGGCGCCACGTGATGCGCCAGTTGCGTGGGCAACAGCGCAATCAGGTCCGACCCGGCCACCGCGCGATAGACGCCCGAGAACACCGGCATGGTCATGACCACCCGGCGTTCGCGCCCGATCCTGGCCAGCGCGGCATCGCCCAGGGCGCGAGCGTTGCCCTGGGGCGAAAACAGCACGTGACCCAGGTCACAGAACAGATCAAGCGGCACCACGTCACCAGGCGCCAGACCGGCCCGCAGCAGGCGAGGATGATCCTTGCGCGCCACCACCGAAAAGCTTGACCGGAACAGGTCGCGGCCCTGCACCCAGTCGGGCAGATCCACCGCGGGCACCAGCGCCAGGTCGACCTCGTGCCGGTCCAGGATGGCCAGATGGCTTTCCGCAGCCAGATCGACCAGGTGAACCCGCACCCCCGGCGCCTGTCGCGCCAGAGCCGCAGCCAGCCGGGGCATCAGCATCTCGGCATGAAAATCGCTGCCCGCGATGGTGAACCGCGCAGCCGATGTCATCGGATCGAAAACCGCAGGGCCGGCCAGCACCTGGCCGATCCGGTCCATGATGTCACGCAGTGGTCCGGCCAGGGTCAGGGCGTGCTGTGTCGGCTCCAGCCCCTGGCCACGGCGAAAGAACAGCTCGTCCCCCAGCAGCGCCCGCAACCGCCCGAGCGCCGCCGAGACCGCCGGCTGCGACAACCCAAGCCGCGCCGCCGCCTTGACGGTCGAACCCTCGCACAGCAGCGCATCCAGAACGCGCAGCAGATTCAAGTCAACGGCCGATAAATTCACCATGCGGATAGAAGTAATACAATCAATCGATTTTTCATATTCCATTTCGTCATCTACCCTGTCCGAACTCCAGACCCGCACCCCAGGCCGGAACCCCGGCAATCCAGGATGATCCGATGACCCACAGCCTGCTTGGCCCGCACGCCGTCGAATGGCAGGGCGTTCAGTACCGCACGATCCTGACCAGTGCTGACAGCGGCGGCGCGCTTTCGATCACGGATTGCGTCTCGCCGTCGAATTCCGGTCCGCCCCGTCACATCCACCACGACGCCGACGAGGCCTTCGTGCTGATGTCGGGTGACTGCGAATTCGTCATCGGCAGCAGGCGTTTCACCCGCGGCCCAGGCCAGACGGTCTTTGTGCCACGCGGCAGCGAGCACACCTTCCGCGTGGTCAGCGACATCCCCTCGCGGCATCTGACCATCCTGACACCCGGCGGATTCGAGCATTTTTTCCTCGAGATGGCCGCCGGCGACTTTCGCATACCCCAGGACATGCCGACGATCGCCGAGATCGCTGCGCGCTACCATCTGACCTTCACCGGGCCGCCGCTCATGGCCGGTTAAGGCTCGCCACCCCGGTGCGGATCACCATTTCGTGATCGCAGAGGCTGGCGCGAAACTTCCCCTCCCAGGGCCGCGTTCTCCTGGTGTGAGGCGGGACGATCCCGCCCCGGAACCTGATGGGAGAGATACATGAAAGTCCTTGCCGCCCTGTGCCTGAGCGCGATCCTCGTCACCCCGGCCCTGGCCGAGAACCCGATGGTCGGCGGTGCGCCGATGTTCGCCAGCAGGAACATCATCGAAAACGCCGTGAACTCGGCCGATCACACCACCCTTGTCGCTGCCGTCCAGGCCGCGGGCCTGGTCGAAACCCTTCAGGGCAAGGGTCCGTTCACCGTCTTCGCCCCGACGAACGAGGCCTTTGCCAAGCTGCCCAAGGGCACGGTCGAAACCCTGCTGAAACCGGAAAACCGCGACACGCTGGTCAAGATCCTGACCTGCCACGTCCTGGCCGCCGATGAAACCACGGCGCTTCTGTCGGACGCGGTGATGAAATTCGGCGGGCGGGCCCAGTTCACCACGGTCGGTGGCTGCAAGATCATCGCATGGGCTGAAAACGGCGTGTTCATGCTGCAGGACGAAAAGGGCGACGTGGCCCGCATCACCATCGCCGACGTGATGCAGTCGAATGGCGTGATCCATGTGATCGACACGGTGCTGCTGCCCGGCATGTGATCGGGCCTGGTATCCGCCCAGAGGCGCCCGGCCCCCGCCGATGCGCCGCCGGGCCGCCCCCGAACCTCGGGGGCGGCCCTTTTCTTTCCATCGCCCGCGGTCCAGTCTGCGCGAAAAGTCCGGGCCAGTCCGAAGGGGAATCTGATGCCGCGCCATTTCCTGTTCCTGTTGTCCAGCGCCCGCCGCGGCGGCAACACCGAAACCCTGGCCCGCCGCGCCGCCGCTGCCTTGCCCGCGCGGGTGGGGCAGGACTGGCGCGATCTCAACTCGCCCGGCTTGCCCGCGTTCCGTGACCGGCGCCATGGCGACCACTATGACCCGCCCGAGCCCGCAGCCCAGGCCCTGCTGACCGCGACCGAGGTGGCGACGGATCTGGTCTTTGTCTGCCCGCTGTACTGGTACGGCCTGCCCGCCCCGGCAAAGCTGTATCTCGACCACTGGTCGCACTGGATGCGGCTCGGCACCGGGTTCCGCGAAGGCATGGCAGGCAAGCGGATCTGGCTGGTCATGACCCATTCCGGCTCCAGACCCGAGGAAATCGCCCCGGCGGTCGATTGCCTGCGGCATTCGGCCAGCTACATGAAGGCTGCCTTCATGGGCACGCTTCTGGGCTTTGCCAATGCCCCGGGCGAGATCCTGGCCGATGCCGCCGCGCTGGCCGCCGCGGACCGTTTCTTCACGGCTTGACGAGCGCACGCCGCTCGCTTACCTGTCCGCAACACGCGGGTGTAGCTCAATGGCAGAGCAGCAGCTTCCCAAGCTGAATACGAGGGTTCGATTCCCTTCACCCGCTCCAGCCCCCCTACCTGCGTGTCTTCGTCTGCTTTCCCGCGCCCGGCCATCTTGCATTGCGCGGCCCTTTGGGCGATGACCGGCGGGCCCCGGAAGCCACCGGGGGCGGAGCCCGAGCCATGCAGGAAAAACCGGTCTTTCTGGAGCCGATGCGGCATTCGACCCTGGGGCGCCGGTTTCTGACGCCGTTCTACGCCGAATATCAGGTGCTGGACGCGCTGGAAAAAGAGCCGCCATCCTTGCGCGATGCCCTGCGCGAACTGGTGCTGAGCCACGATTACCGGTTCCTGTATCTGCGCAACCAGAAATGCGCCTCGACCCTGACGGTGCAACTGCTCTATGCCTGGGGCGCCGGGGGCGAGACCTATCCGGGCGACATTCACCGCGCCAATTCGGTCATCATCCCGGCACGCTATCGCTGGCTGGACATCAAGCCGATCCATGAGGCGCACATGTCCTATCTGTTCACCTTCGTGCGCAACCCCGAGGCGCGGCTGATTTCCGCCTTCCGCGACCTGTTCCTCGAGGCGACCGACATCGACGGGCGGCTGCATTACAAGGCGATGAAGGCGCATGGCTACGACCCGGACCGTGATGCCGGCTACAACTTCGACGTGTTTCTGGACTATGTCGCGCATAGTCTCGAGCTGGACCGCCATGCCACCGACCGGCACTGGCGGATGCAGGTCGACAACATCGGCTGGCGCGAGATCGACTATGATTTCATCGGCCGGGTGGAAAATTTCGCCGCCGACATCGCGCAGGTCTTTCAGGCCGGCGGCGCGGGCGATTTCCCGCCGCCGGGGCTGATTGCGCCCTCCGGAACAGAGCCGGCGCTGGACATCACCCCCGGGCAACGCGCCAGGATCCGGCAGCTCTATGCCGCCGACTACGAAGCCTTCGGATATCCGGTTTGACCCATCAGTGGAGAAAGAGATGAGCGAAATCAAGCGCGTGGGCGTCGGCGCCCGCATGTCGGAAGCGGTCTGCTACAACGGCATCGCCTGGCTGGCCGGTCAGGTTGGCGAAGGCGACACCGTGGCCGAACAGATGGCCGACTGCCTGGCCCAGGTCGACCGCATCCTGGCCTCGGTCGGCTCCGACAAGACCCGGATCCTTTCCGCCCAGATCTGGCTGGCCGACATGGCGACATTTGCCGAGATGAACTCGGTCTGGGACAAATGGGTGCCCCAGGGCCACACTCCGGCCCGCGCGACCGGAGAGGCCAGGCTGGCGGCGCCGAAATACAAGGTGGAAGTCATCGTGACCGCGGCGCTCTAGGCCACAACAGCCGGACTTCGCCGCGAAAATCCGTGCGGCAATCTGCAAATTCGTTCGAGCGACCCGTTTGGACGGATCGGACGCCCATCGCAAGACCAGACCGGGAGGTGGCGGAACTCCAACCGGCTGGACCCGGCGGTGGGCGTCAGCGTCTCCGCCGACCGGCCGGCCGGCTCGGGCCATCGCCCCGCGGCCCCGACACTTTCGCGCCGCGCCGGCCAGATCTTCGCCTAGCCGCGCGCCCAGGCCACCAGCTGCGCGGTGGAGCCGTCCTTGCCCTCGGTCCCGGCCTTGCCTTCCAGCATCGGCTGCAGCGCCAGGGCCAGTTCCTTGCCCAGTTCCACGCCCCATTGGTCAAACGAATTGATGCCCAGGATCACGCCTTCCACGAACACCCGGTGTTCGTAGAGCGCGATGATCTGGCCCAGGACATAGGGGGTCAGCTTCGGATAGCCCAGCGTGGTCGAGGGCCGGTTGCCCGGAAACACCCGGTGCCGCGCCTGACGGTCCAGCTCGGCACCGGTCAGGCCCGCCTTCGCCATCAGCGCGGTGGCCTCCTCCAGGGAACGGCCGCGCAGCAGGGCTTCGGATTGCGCCAGGCAATTGGCCACCAGGAGCCGGTGCTGATGCGCCAGTTCGGGCTCAAAGCCTTCGCGGCCCACCAGGAATTCGCAGGGAATCACCCGGGTGCCCTGGTGGATCAGCTGGTAGAAGGCGTGCTGGCCGTTGGTGCCGGGCTCGCCCCAGACCACGGGACCGCTGTCATAGGGCAGATCGGCGCCATCCATGCTGACGCGCTTGCCGTTCGATTCCATCTCGAGCTGTTGCAGATAGGCGGGCAGGCGGACCAGGCGCTGTTCATAGGGCAGCACGGCGCGGGTGGCGTGGCCGCAGACCTGATTGTGCCAGACCCCGACCAGCGCCAGCAGCACCGGCAGGTTGCTCATGAAGGGTGCGGTGCGGAAATGCCGGTCCATCGACCGCGCGCCGCCCAGAAACATCCCGAAAGCCTCCGGCCCCACCGCCAGCATCAGGCCCAGGCCGATCGGCCCCCACAGCGAATAGCGTCCGCCGACCCAGTCCTCGAAGCCGAAGACCCGTTCTTCATCAATGCCAAAGGCGGCAGTCCTGCCGGTGGCGGAACTCAGCGCCACGAACTGCGCCGCGGGGTTGGCGACCTTGCCTGCCATCCAGCCTCTGGCGGTGTCGGCGTTGGTCATCGTCTCGATCGTGGTAAAGGTCTTGGACGCCACGATGACCAGGGTGGTTTCCGGGTTCAGCCCCCGCAGCACGTCGTGCACATGCGCGCCATCGACATTCGAGACGTAATGCAGCCGCGGCCCGTCATGATAGGGTGCCAGCGCCAGCGTGCCCATCGCCGGGCCAAGGTCGGAACCGCCGATACCGATGTTGACCACGTCGGTGATCTTGCCGCCCTGCCCCCGGAACCGGCCTTCGCGCACATCCGCGGCAAAGGCGGCCATCCGGGCGCGCGTGGCCCGGACCGCGGGCATCACGTCGCGGCCATCGACCCGGATCACGGCATCATCGTCGGCCCGCAACGCGGTGTGCAGCACGGCGCGACCCTCGGTGTCATTGATCTTTTCACCGGCGAACATCGCCTCGCGCTTCACCGCCACACCGCTGGTTTCGGCCAGGGACAGCAACATGCCCAGCGCCACTTCGTCGATGTTGGTCTTGGAATAGTCGAAGATCAGCCCATCCGCCCTGACGGTGAAATTGGCCGCCCGGCCACCGTCATTGCCGGCAAACAGACTGAGGATCCTGCGGTCGCGAACCTTGGCATGATAGGCCCGCAATGCGTCGAACTTGCTCATCTCGCTTCCCTGTTCCATCCGGTCGATCCGGTCCATCGGCCCCATCACTCGGCCCCGTCACTCGGCCCCGTCACTCGGCCCAATGGACGACTGCCTGATCCAGCACCACGCGCACCGGCGCCTCGGCCGCAGGCAGGCCCTGCGCCCGTTCCAGCGCGGCGCGTTTTTCGCGGCCGGTGATCAGGATGTGAATGTGGCGCGCCTGCCGCAGCACCGGGGCCGTGAGCGTGATGCGCGGCTCGCCCGCCCCCGCGGCCCGCAGCGCCATCAGCACCGGCGCATTGCTGGCCAGAGCCTGGGCCAGCTTGTCGGCACCGGGAAACAGGCTGGCCGTGTGCATGTCGCTGCCCATGCCCAACAGCAGAACGGTGATCGGCAGATGCGGCAGGATGCCTTCGGTCAGCCGATCCAGCGCCGCCTCTGGCGTTGCGGTCGGCGCATGGAGCGGCACCAGACGCGCCCGCGCCGCCTTGCCCACCAGCAGCCGTTCGCGCAGCAGCCGGGTGTTCGAGCGCGGGCTGTCCTCGTCGACCCAGCGTTCGTCGTTCAGCAGCACGGCGACGCGCGGCCAGTCCAGATCCTCTTGCGACAAGAGGTCGAACACCGGGCCCGGGGTCGTGCCGCCCGGCACCGACAGGGTCGCCGCGCCCCTGGCCAGCGCGGCGCGCAGTTCCACGGCGATGCTGCGGCTCAGGCTTTCCATCAGCTTCTCGCGGCTGGGATAGGCGCGAAACTCCATGGCGACCCCTATTTGATCTCGCGCCAGCGCCGGCCGTCGCGGTGGATCAGCATCAGCGCGTCTTCCGGCCCCGACGAGCCCGGATCATAGCCCTGCGGCTTGTCGCCCCGCGCTTCCCAGCCCTCGATGATCGGGTCGGCCCAGGCCCAGGCGGCCTCGACCTCGTCGCCGCGCATGAACAGCGTCTGGTTGCCGCGGATCACGTCCATGATCAGCCTCTCATAGGCATCGGGCACATCCTCGGCCGCTTCGGCCGCCTCGGCGTAGGCCGTGGCAAAGGTCATGTCCAGCGGCACCTGCATCAGGCGCATGCCACCGGGGCCCGGCTCCTTGATCATCACCATCAGGTGCATGCCTTCATTCGGCTGCAGCCGGATCACCAGCACGTTTTCCTTCCAGCCCTCGGCATCGTCGAAGATCAGATGCGGCGGCTCCTTGAAGGTGATGGCGATTTCCGAATGCCGCGCCCGCAGGCGCTTGCCGGTGCGCAGATAGAAGGGCGTGCCCTTCCAGCGCCAGTTCGCGATCTCGACCTTCATCGCGATATAGCTTTCGGTCCGGCTGTCGGGGTTGTCGCAATGCTCGAGATAGCTTCCCTCGCCCCCGCCGGCCAGATACTGGCCACGGACGATGTTCTGCGGCGGCACGGGTTGCAATGCGCGGATCACCTTCAGCTTTTCGTCCCGCACCGCATCGGGGTCAAAGTGATACGGCGGCTCCATCGCGATCAGGCACAAGAGCTGCATCAGGTGGTTCTGCACCATGTCCCGCATGGCGCCCGACTTGTCGTAATAGGCGCCCCGGCCGTTGACCCCCATGGTTTCGGCCACGGTGATCTGCACATGATCGACGTGCTGGCTGTTCCAGATCGGTTCGAACAGGATGTTGGCAAAGCGCACCGCCATCAGGTTCTGCACGGTTTCCTTGCCCAGGTAATGGTCGATCCGGTAGATCTGGTCCTCGTGGAAATACCGCGCCAGCACCTCGTTCAGCGCGCGGGCCGAGGCCAGGTCGCGGCCAAAGGGCTTTTCCACGACGATCCGGCTCGTGGCGTCGGTGATGCCATGGGCGTGCAGGCGCTCGGCCAGGTCGGGAAACAGGTTGGGCGCCACCGAGAAATAGAAGGCGCGCACGACATCGCCGCGCAGGGTGGATTTCAGCTTTTCCCAGCCCGATTCTTCCCTGGCGTTGATCGGCACATAGAAGATGCGCGCCAGAAAGCCCTCGACCGCCTCCGGCTCCAAGCGGTCGGTCGCGACGAATTCCTTCAGCGCCGCACCGATCTGGTCGCGGAATTCCTGTTCGCTCAGGGCCGCACGGGCCGCGCCGAAAATGCGGCTGGCATCGTTCATCTGGCCGGCCATGAATCGGCGGTAAAGCCCTGGAAAGATCTTGCGCCGGGCCAGATCGCCCGTGCCGCCAAAGATCACCAGATCGAAAGTGTCGACCGGAATCACGCGGGAAACCATGAGAGCCCCTTTGGTCTGCACGCCTGTTAGCGCTAACGGGCGCCTTTTACGCCGACGACACCCAAGAGTCTAGCAAGACTGCCGTTGCGGCGGAAGCTTTGTCACGGCCCATCCCCGCCGGCTAGCCCTCATCCGCCGCCTGCCAGCGCAGGCGCATCACGCCAGGCTCTGCCGCCAGGCGCTGCACAGTCTGCTCCAGCATGGCATCCGTCACGCCCTCGCCCGTCACCTGGGCGATCAGCGAAACGCCACCGTCCGCCTCGGCCCCCTGGATTTCCTGCAGGTGCAGGCCGGACAGCGTCAGGGTCCGCAGGATCAGCCCGCGCATGGCGCCTTCCTGATCGGGCTTGCAATCCAGATGAATCGACCAGACCCGCGCCACCGGCTGGCCCGCGGCGGTATAGCGTTTCAACAGCTTGACCAGCGGCCGCAGACCCAGGTTCACGAAGACCACCAGCCCGGTCATCAGCAGCGCGTACTGCACCTGGCCGGTGGCGGAAATCAGCCCGACCGCCGCCGAGCACCACAGCGTCGCCGCCGTATTGATGCCGTGAATTTCGAATCCATCGCGAAAGATGATCCCCGCCCCCAGGAAACCGATCCCCGACACGACCTGGGCCGCGACCCGGCTGGGCGAGGTGTCGGCCACCGGCATCAGTTCCGAAAAGGTGACGAATCCGCAGGCCCCCAGCGCGACCAGCGCATTGGTCCGCAGCCCGGCCATGCGCTGCCGGACCTGACGCTCGCTGCCGATCACCGCGCCGCAGCACAGCGCGGTGATCAGGTTGAAGGCGGCGGCATGCAGGGCGATGGTCATCGGCGGCTCCGGGGCAGTTCGCAGCAGTCAAGCAGCCCCGTCGGCTGAAGGCAAGCGGTGGCTGCCGCAGCCCGGCCCGGCCGGCCAGAGCCACCCTCCCGGCTCTGGACCACCCCGGTCAGGCGTCGAGTTCGGTATCCCAATACAGATAGTCCATCCAGCTGTCGTGCAGATGGCCGGGCGGAAAGCGGCGGCCATGCGCCAGCATCTCCTCGGGGCTGGGCGCGCGCGGCAGATGCCGCAGGCTCAGCCCCGATTGCTTCAGCGTCTTGTTGCCCTTGCGCAGGTTGCAGGGCGAACAGGCGGCAACCACATTCTCCCAGCTCGTGATGCCGCCCCTGGATCGGGGCAGCACATGATCAAAGGTGAGATCGCCCTTGCCGCCGCAATACTGGCAGGTGAACTGGTCTCGCAGAAAAAGATTGAAGCGCGTGAAGGCCACGCGCTTCTGGGGTTGCAGGAATTCCTTCAGCACCACAACGGATGGCAGGCGGAAATCATGCCTCTGACTGTGGATGACCTGATCATATTCGGCCAGGACAGTCACCCGGTCCAGCACCGCGGCCTTGATCGCCTCCTGCCAGGGCCACAGCGACAGCGGGTAATAGCTGAGCGGGCGGAAATCGGCATTCAGCACCAGGGCCGGGCAGTGCTTCAGCGCCGCCGGATCACGCACGAAATGGGTCCTGAAATCGCCGTCCATCGCCGGTCGCACCCTGTCTCGTCGTCGGGGGCCGGCCTGGGATGGCCCCGTCATGCCCACTATATCTGGCGAAGATGCCCTTGCAAGGGACAAGCTGTGCGCCCCCCGCCACCAGGATTGCCCTGCCGAAATGACAGGCGGATGACAGCCAACCGGCCTGCCCGGCTTTGACGACGGGCGCGGCCCCGGGCTAGGGTGGGCCATGCACGATCTGTCCTGCCCGCTTCCGACCCCGCTTCCGGCCCAGATGCCAGCCCGGATTCGGGCCCCGATTCCGGCTCCGCCCGCCCTGCCCCGCCGTCGTCTGCTGGCCGGCCTGGCCGCGCTGGCGGGCGCCGCCGCCCTCGCCGCCTGTGGCGCTCCGCCCGCGCCCGAAGCCCCGGGCCGCACGCCCGAGATGGACCGGCTGGTCGCCAGATACGCCCGCATCTATGCCATGCCGGAAAGCCTGATCCACCGCGTGATCCAGCGCGAAAGCGGCTACAATCCGCGCGCGCGCAATGGTGCCTATTACGGGCTGATGCAGATTTCCCTGCCCACCGCCCGGACCATGGGCTTCCGCGGCCCGGCCGAGGCGCTGCTGGATGCCGAAACCAACCTGATCTACGCCGGAAAATACCTGCGCGGCGCCTGGCTGGTCAGCCACGGCAACCAGGACAAGGCGGTCTACTGGTATTCCCGCGGCTATTACTACGAGGCCAAGCGCCTGGGATTGCTGGAGGAAACCGGCCTGCGCGGCTGATCCGGGGGGCCTTCCTGTCCGTCGTCCTCAATACCAGGCGTCGGCCGCCGCTGCCTTCTTGCGCGCCACAAAGTCCTCCAGCGCGTCTCTGACCGCCACGTCCATCGGCGGCGCCTCATATTCGGCCAGCCGCCGTTTCCACAGCCGGTTGGCGCGGCTGGCGGCATCCCGGCTGCCCGCCTGTTCCCATTTCTCGAACGGTTCGTTGTCGGACAGGTCGCTGTCCCAGAAGGCGGTTTCATAGTGCTGCATCGTATGGCTGCAGCCGAAGAAATGGTTGCCGGGGCCGACCTCGGCAAAGGCTTCGACCGCCAGCTGGTCGTCGTCGATCTTCACCCCGTCGAGATAGGCATGCAGCGCGCCGCACAGATCGGCATCGAGCATGAACTTCTCGTAGGACATGCTCAGCAGCCCATCCAGGAATCCGGCCGAATGCAGGATGAAATTCGCCCCGCAATGCACCGCGGCCAGCATCGACATCGTGCCTTCCATCATCGCCTGCGCATCGGGCAGTTTCGAAGTGGTGAAGTTGCCCGAACAGCGCAGCGGCAGGTTC
>JAKALB010000064.1 GCA_021813365.1 Pseudomonadota bacterium
TCTCGGTGATCCTGCTGAACATGCGGGCCAATCGCGGCGTCCTGCGCACCTGGATGCGGCATCCCATGCTGACCTCGATCAAGATCTGGGCGGTGGCGCATCTGCTGGTGAATGGCGATCTGGCCTCGATCATCCTGTTCGGCGGCATCCTGGCCTGGGCGGTCGTGGATGTGATCACCATCAACCGCATGGAGCCGGCCTGGCAGCGTCCGCAGGCCGGCCCGGCGGTGAACGACGTGATCTATGTTGCGGCCTCGTTGCTGCTGCTGGGCGTGATCATCTGGATTCACGGCTGGCTTGGCTATCCGCCGGTGGGCTGAGCGGTGGGCTGAGGCGATGCAACTTTACCGCTTCCTTTCGGACGACGACACTTCCGCCTTCTGCCACAAGGTGACCGCGGCCCTGAACCGGGGCTGGGCGCTGCACGGCCCGCCCAGCTATGCCTTCGATGCGGCGCGCGGCGTCATGCGCTGCGGTCAGGCCGTGGTGAAGGAGGTTCCGGGCACCTACACGCCCGAAACCAGGCTCGGCGAGTTGTAGGATGCGCCTTCATGCCATCGTCCTGAGGAGACGCCGATGACCAAGACCAACCCCGGCCGCTTTTTCGAAGATTACCGCCTGGGGCAGGTCATCACCCATGCGGTTCCCCGCACCATCTCGGGCGGGGAGCGCGCGCTCTATCATGCGCTCTACCCTGCGCGCGGGGCGCTTCATTCGTCGGATGCCTTTGCCCGCGCCTGTGGCCTGCCCGCCGCCCCGATCGATGACCTGATCGTCTTTCACCTGATCTTCGGCAAGACCGTGCCCGACATCAGCCTGAACGCGGTGGCCAATCTCGGCTATGCCGAGGGGCGCTGGCTGGCCCCGGTCTGGCCCGGCGATACCTTGCGGTCGGAATCCGAAGTCATCGGTCTGAAAGAGAATTCCAACGGCAAGTCCGGCGTGGTCTATGTCCGCACCCGGGGCCTGAACCAGCGGGGCGAGGTGGTGCTGACCTATGTCCGCTGGGTCATGGTGAAGAAACGCGATCCCTCCGCTGCCGCCCCGGCGACGGTGGTGCCCAGTCTGGTGCCCAGTCTGGTGCCCAGTCTGGTTCCGGCGGTCGCGGCGGCCGATCTGGTGGTGCCGCCGGGTCTGGATTTCACCCGCTGGGACACGGTCCTGGCGGGCGAGCCGCACCGCTGGGGCGATTATGAGCCGGGCGAGAAGATCGACCATGTCGACGGCGTGACGGTGGAGGAGACCGAGCACATGCTCGCCACCCGGCTGTGGCAGAACACCGCGAAAGTGCATTTCGACGCCACCCAGCGCGAAGACGGCAGGCGACTGATCTATGGCGGCCATGTGATCAGCCTTGCCCGCACGCTGTCCTTCAACGGCCTGGCCAATGCCCAGATGATCGTCGCCCTGAATTCCGGCGTGCATGTGAACCCCTGTTTCGCGGGCGACACGGTGCGCGCCTGGTCCGAAGTGCTGGACCGCGCCGAAACGGCGGCCCCCGGCGTCGGTGCCCTGCGGCTGCGGCTGGTGGCGGTGAAACACGGGTCGCCGCATTTCGCGCTGAAGGATGCCGCCGGCAAGTATCTGCCCGGCGTTCTGCTGGACCTGGATTACTGGGCATTGGTTCCGCGCTAGGCTTTGTGCCCAAGGGGCCGGGCCGGGCCGCTCTGCGGGGCTGCCCAAAGAGGAGACGGGTGCCGGATCCTGCGACGGTGAATGCACTTTCCCCCGCCTTCTCCGCTTCGGCCTGCCTGGTCGCAGGCTCGATCCCTGCCGAATCTCCGCCCGGCCGACTGCCGCCGCATCGCGGCAAATTTTGTGATCACCTGCGGAAAAATCGTGATCACAATTGACGGTTTTTGTGTCCGATAGCGCAAACGCGCTGCCTGGCGGGGCTTCACGCAGGTGACAGCCGGGAAAATCTTGTTATGAACAGCACAGCGCGGTCAATTACGGCTGCAACTCCGACCCAAGGGGACAATCATGGCAGAGGTCAAACGGGTGGAGCGTCCGCTCTCACCGCATCTGCAAATCTATCGCATCCAGATCACGGCGGTTTCGTCGATCCTGACCCGGATCACCGGCCATGCGCTGATGGCGGGGGTGATCCTGGCGGTCTGGTGGCTGCTGGCCGCCGCCACATCGGATGCCTATTTCGCCACGGCCAATGCGGTGGCGACCTCGTGGTTCGGCGATCTGGTGTTCACCGGCTCGCTCTGGGCGGTCTGGTATCATTACCTGGCCGGCCTGCGGCACCTCTACTTTGACGCCGGCCACGGGCTGGAGCTGAAGACGGCCGAGCGCCTGGGCTGGGCCTGCGTCATCGGCTCGGTCGGCCTGACCGTGCTCAGCATCCTCCTGTTGCAGATCTGAGGCCCGAGATGCGTTACCTGACCGACCGCAAGCGCGCCGTGGGCAAGGGATCCGCCCATACCGGCACGGAACATCACTGGTCGATGACCGTCAGCGCCGTGGCCCTGGCCTTCATGGTGCCCACCTGGCTCTGGATCTTTGGCCGCGCCCTGGGGCAAGACCGCGCCCAGGTCGTCGAAATCTTTGCCCGCCCCTTTCCGGCGATCCTGACCGCGCTGGTGCTGATCGTGGGGCTCCGGCATTTTGCCAAGGGTTCCACCATGGCGATCGAGGATTACACGCGCGGCTTCCAGCGCAAGGCCTGGATCATCTTCGTCTATTCATTGGCCGCGGTGATGGCCGCGACCGGGCTTTACGCGCTGATCAAGATCGCGCTTTGAGGGCATGATGGCTGCTTATCCTTATGAAGTGCACGACTATGACGTGGTCGTGGTGGGCGCCGGCGGCGCGGGCCTGCGCGCCGCGCTGGGCATGGCCGAACAGGGCCTGCGCACGGCCTGCGTGACCAAGGTGTTTCCAACGCGCAGCCATACCGTGGCGGCGCAGGGCGGCATCGCGGCCAGCCTGGGCAACATGGGGCCCGACAGCTGGCAATGGCACATGTTCGATACGGTCAAGGGGTCGGACTGGCTGGGCGACATGGACACGATGGAATATGTCGCCCGTGAAGCGCCGAAGGCCGTCTACGAACTGGAACACTACGGCGTGCCCTTCAGCCGCACCGAGGACGGCAGGATCTATCAGCGGCCGTTTGGTGGCCATACCACGGAATTCGGCGAGGGCGTTCCGGTGCAGCGGGTCTGCGCCGCGGCCGACCGCACCGGCCATGCCATCCTGCACACGCTCTATGGCCAAAGCCTGAAGCACAACGCCGAATTCTACATCGAATATTTCGCCATCGACCTGATGATGACCGATGGTGCCTGCACCGGCGTCGTCTGCTGGAAGCTGGATGACGGCACGATCCACGTCTTCAATGCCAAGATGACGGTGCTGGCGACCGGCGGCTATGGCCGGGCCTATTTCAACTGCACCTCGGCGCATACCTGCACCGGCGATGGCGGTGGCATGGTGGCGCGGGCCGGTCTGCCGTTGCAGGACATGGAATTCGTGCAGTTCCACCCGACCGGCATCTTCGGGCCGGGGATGCTGATCACCGAAGGTGCGCGGGGCGAGGGTGGCTATCTGACCAACTCCAACGGTGAGCGCTTCATGGAGCGCTACGCCCCGACCTTCAAGGATCTGGCCAGCCGCGATGTCGTCAGCCGCTGCATGACACTGGAAATCCGCGAGGGGCGCGGGGTCGGCCCGAACAAGGACCACATCCATCTGAACCTGAGCCATCTGCCGGCCGACCTGCTTGCCGAACGGCTGCCGGGGATCTCCGAAAGCGCGCGGATCTTTGCCGGGGTCGATGTCACCAAAGAGCCGATCCCGGTGCTGCCGACCGTGCACTACAACATGGGCGGCATTCCCACCAACTACTGGGGTGAGGTGCTGCGGCCCACGGCCGACCAGCCGGATGCGGTCGTTCCCGGATTGATGGCGGTGGGCGAGGCGGCCTGTGCCTCGCTGCATGGGGCCAATCGTCTGGGCGCCAACAGCCTGATCGACCTGGTGGTGCTGGGCCGGGCCGCCTCGATCCGGGCCGGCAAGGTGGTGGATGCCGCCGCGCCGGTGCCGGCCACGAACACCGCCGAAGTCGACAAGGCGCTGGCCCGGTTCGATGACCTGCGCCATGCCAAGGGTGCGATCGCCACGGCCGACCTGCGGCTGGAAATGCAGCGCACCATGCAGAATGATGCCGCGGTGTTCCGCACCGAAAAGAGCCTGCAAGAAGGCGTCGCCAAGATGGAGAAGATCGCCGCCAAGCTGGGCGATCTGAAGGTGACCGATCGCAGCCTGATCTGGAACAGCGACCTGATGGAAACGCTGGAACTGACCAATCTGATGCCCAACGCCCTGGCGACGATCGTCGCCGCCGAGGCGCGCAAGGAATCCCGCGGCGCCCATGCGCACGAGGATTATCCCGACCGTGACGATGTCAACTGGCGCAAGCATTCGCTGGCATGGGTCAATGGCAACCAGGTGAAACTCGGCAGCCGCCCGGTCCACCTGGAGCCGCTGACCAAGGAAGAGGAAGGCGGCATTTCGCGCAAGAAGATCGCCCCCAAGGCGCGGGTCTACTGACCCGTTCACTTTGGATCAAAGATGGCCGGGCGCGCGCGGACAGACCGCTGCCCGGCCGCCTGAACAGAAGGAACCGACCTTGGCCCAAGCTGGCTATTCCGGCACCCCCCTGGCGAAGAAGCTGGGCCTGAAAGATGGCCAGGCGGTTGCCTTCGTGCGGTTGCCGGACAGCCTGGAGCACCTGACCGAGGCGGCGCTTTACCGCCGGATCGAGCTGGCGCCCGACTGGCGGGCCTTGCCGGAGGGCGCGCGGGACGTAATCCATCTGTTCACCGACAGCGCGGCCGATCTGTCGCGGGCGCTGCCGGTGCTGCGCGATCTGATCACGCCCGCCGGGATGATCTGGGTCAGCTGGCCCAAGAAAGCGGCCAAGGTGCCCACCGATGTGACCGAGGACATCATCCGCAATCTGGCGCTGGCCGATGTCCTGGTGGATGTGAAGGTCTGCGCCGTGGATGAACGGTGGTCGGGCCTGAAGCTGGTCATCCGGACCGAGGCGCGCGCGGCGCATGTCAACGCCCATCTCGACGCCCATCTCAACGCAGGAGCCGTCGGATGAGATCCTGCCGCATGGCCCTTCTGCCCTTGACCCTGGCTGCCTGCAGCGGACCGCTGGTCGAGGCGCCGATGCGCCTGGCCGCGCTGGAGGTGGTGCGTCCCATCGCGGCCGCGGGCCTGCCGCCCGTGCAGGCCGACCTGACCGCGCATTGCATCGTCGACAACGCCAGCACAGCCGAGGTCCAGGCTCTGGCGCAGGATCTGGGTGCCAGCGGCGGCACGCGCGCGCCGGCGCTGATCGCCCGGATCGTGGCCCGGCCCGAGGTGCAGGCCTGCCTGATCGACGCCAACCTGCCACAGCCGAGGGTTTAGGCCATGCTGCGCAAGATCGCCCCCGTTTCCCTGGTTCTGCTGCCGCTGGCCGGCTGCGGCCCGATTCCGCTGGCCCAGGCCGAACAGCAATGCCTCGAGCGCGCCCAGGCGGCGATGGGGCCCCAGGGCTCGGTTCAGTTCCAGTTCGACAACCATGGCAACGTCTCGACCGGCGTGACCCTCGGCGTGTCGAGCGATTACCTGCAGGGCCGCGATCCCGCGCAGGTCTATGACGAATGCGTCTATCGCCTGTCCGGCCAGATGCCGACCCAACCGCTTTACGCCCTGCCCAAGCCGTAAGCCTGACGAAGAAGGTCCGATCATGGTTCAGTTCACCCTGCCGAAGAATTCCAAGGTCCGCACCGGCAAAACCTGGCCGCGGCCGGCCGATGCCAGGAACGTGCGCAAGTTCCTGATCTACCGCTGGTCGCCCGATGACGGCGAAAACCCCCGGGTGGACACCTACTTTCTGGACATGGACAAGTGCGGCCCGATGGTTCTGGACGCGCTGATCAAGATCAAGAATGAAATCGATCCGACCCTGACCTTTCGCCGGTCCTGCCGCGAGGGCATCTGCGGGTCCTGCGCCATGAATATCGACGGCGTGAACACGCTGGCCTGTATCCGCGGCCTGGATGAGGTGAAGGGCGATGTGAAGATCTATCCCCTGCCGCACATGCCCGTGGTCAAGGATCTGATCCCCGATCTGACGCATTTCTACGCCCAGCACGCCAGCATCATGCCCTGGCTCGAAACCAGGACCAGCACCCCGGCCAAGGAATGGCGCCAGTCGATCGAGGATCGCGAAAAGCTGGACGGGCTATACGAATGCGTGATGTGCGCGTCCTGCTCGACGTCCTGCCCCAGCTATTGGTGGAACAGCGACAAGTATCTTGGCCCGGCCGCGCTGCTGCACGCCTACCGCTGGATCATCGACAGCCGCGACGAGGCGACGGGCGAACGCCTGGACGATCTGGAAGATCCCTTCAAGCTCTACCGCTGCCACACGATCATGAACTGCACCAAGACCTGCCCCAAGGGGCTGAATCCGGCCAAAGCGATTGCCGAGATCAAGAAGATGATGGTGGACCGGGTGGTCTGAGCCCGCCCGGCCCCGGCCCGGATGCCCCTATCCCAGATGCCCCAGGTCGCGCAGGGCCTGCTGCACCTGGGCGGGGAAATGCTCGAACCCGTCGGTCGCCTGGTGGATCGCATCCACCAGGCCGCAGATCTCATCCCGTTCGGCGTCGGTGAAATCGGCGCCGGATTTCGCGCAACCCGAGATGGTGCGCGACGAGGCCGGACCAGTCGAATAGGTCCAGCCGTTGGTCAGGCCGAACTGCACCGCATCCCTGAACACGCCCGCAGGATCCTGATCGCCCAGGTCCGCCCAGTTCACCCGGCCGGTCTGCTGCAGGCCCCAGCCCACAACCGGGTCGGTCAGCATGTAGCCCTTCATCGAATAATGCTCGGTCCAGGCTGCGGAATAGGTCTGATACAACAGTGTCGGGCGGATCAGGCGGATGTGCACGGCCAATGCAAAGCCGCGGTCGCACAGGGCATTCAGCCTGTCCAACGCCTTGGAAACGATCTGGACCCGAGTGTCGGGGGTTGCCATTACTCACCCACAAGATGCAAGTTGCTGCGGAATACACTTGAACTGGGCACAAACGCAATGCAGAGGCTAGAGCCGTGGCTCTCATTCGGCAACCGAAAATCATATGTCCCTGCTTAAGGCCATGAAGGATCAGATCATCGAGATCGCGCCTGCCGGGTTCTACGTGGCCCTGCGCGTCGGATTTTCCTTTCCGGAAGAAGAGCTGAACCTTCTGCCGGAAAGCTGGGTCGAATTCTACACCACGCATGGCCTTGTGGTGCATGACCCGGCGATGAAATGGGTCTATGGCAACACCGGCGCGGCACGCATGTCCGACATCCCCGAGGCAGATCCGCACCGCATCCGTGCCCATGCGGCGATCTTCGGTCTCAGCCATGGCGCGGTCGTCTCGATCATGGAGCGAACCGACCGCGGGCGGCGCAGCTATGGCCTGTTCTACCGCGACGACCGCGACTTCAACCTGACCGATCTGGATCGGCTGCAACGCATCATGCTGAGCCTTCATGCCGGCGAAGACGAAGATCCGGGCCTGACCCCGGCCGAGATCGAGGCCCTGCGCCTGCAGGCGGGCGGGTTGCGGCTGAAGCAGGTGGCCGGCGAACTGGGCATTTCCGAAAGCGCCGTGAAGGCGCGGCTGAACAATGCAAAACGCAAACTCGGCGCCAGGACATTGTCCCAGGCGGCCTCGCTGGCGGCGCGCAAGCGCATCCTATAGGTGAACAATCCTGTCCAAAGGGCAATTTTTTTCGCCATTTTGGCAAAAATCGCGCAGTAATACAACTATAGGCATAATAACCTGGGGCTCCAATGCTGCTGCTTTTGGGGGACCCCATGGAGAACATCACCTTCGACTTTTCGTCGTTTCACCGTCATGGACGCGCGTTTTACGAGTTTCTGGCCCTGCGCAAGCGGGTCTTCGTCGATGAACTGGGCTGGGACATCCCGCACAACGACGAAGTCGAGATGGACCAGTACGACACGCCGGTCGCGCATTACTCGCTGATCCTGAAGGACGGCAAGGTGGTGGGCGGCGCGCGGGCCATGGCGACGACCGCGGTCTGGGGCGAGCACACCTACATGTTGCGCGATGCCCATGTCGGCAAGCTGAAGCACATTCCGCCGCATGTGATGAGCGTGGAAATCACCAGCCCGCGGGTCTGGGAATGCACCCGGCTTGTCGTGTCGCCCACCTTGACTACGCAGGCGGAACGGTCCGCGTGCCTGGCCATGCTGACTGACGGCCTGGTGGACCTGGCCCGCGAGGCCGGGGCGGAAGAGCTGATCTGCCTGTCATCCATGCATCTGATGCGGGTGCTGCGCGGTCTTGGCTTTGACTGCACGCGTATCGGCGAGGTCTATCGCAATGACGAGGATGGGCGGCTTTACGGCGTGCTGAAGATGTCGGCCGACTATTCCAACCTGCGGCGCGAAAGGGTCCGGCCCATTCCCTTCCCGCAGCGCCCGTCCCTGGCGGCGGTCCCTGTGGCCGATCCGGCGGCCGATCCGGTGGTCGACATGGTGGCCGATCCGGCGCGGACGGAACGAACCGAAGCCATCGCCTGACCCGAAACGGCCAGCGGCATCAGGTCCGGCCCCATGTGGTCGGGCCTCTGCCGGGATGGTCGGGCGCCGGTCGGGTCTTGGCAAGGGGCGGGCGGCGCGGCACTGTCGTGGCCAGAGGTGGCCCATGAAACCTGTCGTTCCCGAACATGTCCGACCCGCCGATGCGGCCCGTCGCAAGGCCGTGGCTCCGGTGATCTGCTATCCGGTCGACGGCCTGCCCGCGCCGGACCTGCCCGCGCTGCGCGCCGCCCGTGCCGGCTGGACCCGGCTGGCCGAGGTGCTGGTCCCCGCGCGCGAGGCGCGCTGTTTCGACGTGCCGGCCGGGCATTTCTTTCGCATCACCTGTGTCGATGGCCCCCAGGTGGGTGATCTGAACCTGTGGAGCGCCGTCGACCTGGGCGAGAGGTTCTTTTCCGGCAAGACCCGCGCCCTGCACGGCACGCATCTCAGCACCGGCGACCGGATGTGGTCGAACCTGCCGCATCTGCGGGCCATGGCCACCATCACCGACGACAGCCTGGACTGGTATGGCTGGGATGACCACGGCGGATCGGTTCATGACGTGATCGGCACGCGCTGCGATCCCTATACCCACAACTTGCTCAGCCACGGTGGCCAGTATCATCACTGCTGCCATTCCAATCTGACCCGGGCGCTGGCCGACCGCACCGGCTTGCCGCTGCATCAGGCGGAACTGCATGTGCATGATGTGCTGAATGTCTTCATGTGCACCGGCTTCACCCGCGACACCGGCCAGTATTTCATGAAGGCCAGTCCGGTCCGTCCGGGCGACTATCTGGAGTTCTTTGCCGAGATCGACCTTCTGGGTGCACTTTCCGCCTGCCCGGGAGGGGATTGTTCCTCCGAACATTCCTCGGATGCGGTGGCCTGTTATCCGCTGCGCGTCGAGGTCTTTGCGCCCGGGGTGCCGCGGCCGGCCGGCTGGGCGCCCTGGCCCGCCAACGGCTATGACCGCAGCCACGGGGCCTGAGAACGGGCGGGGGGGGCCGAGAACGGGGCGCACCGTCTCCGACAGGCCCATGCCACAGATGTTGGCCGTGTCGTAATCGGTGATCCCGGCGCCCAGGGCGGCATCCAGGCAGGCCAGGCCTTTCTCGGTCGTGGTGGGGCCGAGGGTGCCGCCAAAGCTCACGCAGCCCCGGCCGATGGCGCCGACCTCCGGCCCCCGCCCCCCGGTTTCCGTTGCAGCATCAGGCGCCCCTTGCTGGGAATGCGGCATTCAGGGCGATGTCGATCATGGCCGCGAACGAGGTCTCGCGCTCCGAGGCGGGTAGCGCCTCATGGGTCAGCAGATGGTCGGAAATCGTCAGCACCGCCAGTGCCCGGCGGTTGTAGCGCGCGGCCAGGGTGTAGAGTTCCGCCGCCTCCATTTCCACCGCCAGGCAACCATGCCGCATCAGTTGCGCGGTCAGATCCTGGCGTTCGTCATAGAATGTGTCGGACGAATAGATCCCTCCCACATGCACCGGAACGCCCTGCGCCGAGGCGGCGGCATGGGCGGCCGCCAGCAGGCCGAAATCGGCCGCCGGGGCAAAGTTCAGCTCACGGAATATCGTGCGTGACGGCGAACCGGCGCAGGATGCCGTCTGCGCCAGCACGACATCGCGCAGCTTCACGTGCTCCTGCATGGCCCCGGCACTGCCGATGCGGATGATCGTCTGGGCGCCGTAATCGCGGATCAGCTCATTGGCATAGATCGACAGCGAGGGCATCCCCATGCCCGAACCATGAATCGTCACCGGATGCTCCTTGCCCGACGGATCGCGCCATGTGCCGGTATAGCCCAGCATCCCGCGCACCTCGTTCACCAGCACCGGGTTTTCCAGGAATTTCAGCGCCGCCCATTTCGCGCGATAGGGATCGCCCGGCAGCAGCACGGTTTCGGCAATCTCGCCGTGCCTGGCGCCGATGTGAAAGGTCATGGCCGTCTCCTGTGATGGAATTGATTGAATGCCCTGGGCAGTCGCCAGACTAGAAAGAACCGGCGCAATGGGAAGGGGGCAAGCGGCAAAAGGCTTTACTGTACCGTTGCAGCATGCCATGGGCAGCCGAATTTCGCCAAGACCGGCCGAAGGGGGCCTTGCTGATGGATTGGGCGCGGATCGACAGCCTGTTGGATCGGATGACGCTGCAGGAACAGGTTGGCCTGCTGTCGGGCGACAGTTTCTGGGAAGTGCCGGGGGTCCGGCGTCTGGGCATCGGCAGGCTGCGGGTCACCGACGGGCCGAACGGCGCGCGCGGCGGCGGCTCGCTGGTCGGCGGCGTGAAATCGGCGGCCTTTCCGGTCGGCATCGCGGTCGGATCCACCTGGAACCCCGACCTGGTGCGCCAGATCGGCGCCGCCCTGGCGGATGAGGTGAAGTCGAAGTCGGCGCATGTGCTGCTGGCACCGACGGTCAACCTGCACCGCACGGTCGCCAACGGCCGCAACTTCGAATGCTATTCCGAAGACCCGCTGCTGACCGCCGAACTGGCCGTGGGCTTCATCGAGGGGCTGCAAGCCCAGGGCATCGGCTGCACGATCAAGCATTTCGTGGCCAATGACAGCGAGATCGAGCGGACCACCATGTCATCCGATGTCGACGAACGCACGCTGCGCGAACTCTATCTCGTGCCGTTCGAGGCGGCGGTGAAGCAGGCCGGAACCTGGGGCATCATGTCGTCCTACAACAAGGTCAACGGCACCTATGCGGCGGAAAACCATTGGCTCCTGACCAGGGTGCTGCGCGACGAATGGGGCTGGGATGGCATGGTGGTGTCCGACTGGTTCGGTTCGCGCTCGACCGAACCCACGGTGAATGCCGGGCTCGATCTGGAAATGCCAGGCCCGACACGGGACCGGGGCGACAAGCTGCTGGCCGCCGTCGCGGCCGGCACGGTCAGCGCCGAAACCGTGCGCCTGCGGGCGCGGGCGGTGCTGGGCATGATGGCCCGCACCGGCGCGCTCGACGATCACCGGCCCCGGGAGGAACGCGCCGATGACCGCCCGGCGACGCGGGCGCTGATCCGCCGAGCCGGGGCCGAGGGCGCGGTGCTGCTGAAGAACGACGGCCTTCTGCCCCTGCCCGCCAAGGGCACGCTGGCGGTGATCGGCCCGAATGCCAGGATCGCGCAGATCATGGGCGGCGGTTCGGCCCAGCTCAATCCGCATTACGCCGTCAGCCCGTGGGACGGCCTGGCGGCCGTCTTCGGCGAGGCGAACCTGCGCCATGCTGCGGGCTGCACCAACCACCGTTTCGAACCGCTGCTGACCGGCGATTTCACCGTGGAATTCTTCAGGGGCCGTGCGCTGAAGGGCCCGCCCGCGCATATAGGCAAGATGGCCGATCTGGAGGCGTTCTGGTTTCCGCCCTTTGCAGAGGGCAAGGTCGATCCCGCCGATTTCAGCGCCCGGATCCGCGGCAACTTCACGCCCGAGGTCTCGGGTCGGCACCGGGTTGGCGTGGCGGCGGCGGGCTACGCCAAGGTCCATGTTGACGGCAAGCTGGTCGCCAATGCCTGGGACGGCTGGAAGAAGGGCCGCACCTTCTTTGAAGAGGGCTGTGACGAAGTCGTGGGCGAGGTCGTGCTGGAAGCGGGTCGCGCGCATGAGGTGGTGATCGACTATTGCAGCCGCCCCTCCGACAATCTGGTGTTTTCCGCCCTGCGCGTCGGTATCGGCCGCCCGATGGGCGATGCCGAGATCGCCGAGGCCGCCCGCGTCGCCGCCAGCGCCGACCGCGCGGTGGTTTGCGTGGGCCGCAATGGCGAATGGGACACCGAAGGTTCAGATCTCGAGACGATCAAGCTGCCGGGCCGCCAGGACGATCTGGTGCGCGCCGTGCTGCAGGCCAATCCCGACACCGTGGTCGTGCTGCAAACCGGCGGCCCGGTCGAGATGCCCTGGCTGTCGCAGGCCAGGGCCGTGCTGCAAGCCTGGTATCCAGGGCAAGAGGCCGGCAATTCGATCGCCGACGTGCTGCTGGGCCGGGCCGATCCCGGCGGGCGCCTGCCGCAGACCTTCCCCGTCCGGTGGGAGGATAACCCGACCCACAGCCAGGACCGCCAGGTCTATCCGGGCCTGCATGGCCACATGCGCTATGAGGAAGGCGTCTTCATCGGCTATCGCCATTATGACCGGCACGGGGTGGAGCCGATGTTCCCCTTCGGCCACGGCCTCAGCTATGCCAGCTTCGCGCTGTCGGGGCTGAAGATCGCCGATCCGGCGCCGGATGGTTCGGTTCTGGTCAGGGTCACGGTTTCCAACACCAGCGCGCGTTCCGGCTCGAGTGTGGTGCAGGTCTATGTCTACCCGCCGACCGCTCCAGTGGCCCGCCCGGTCAAGGAACTGAAAGGTTTCGCCAAGCTGGCGCTCGCCGCCGGAGAGTCGCGCGAAGTGACGATCACCCTGCCGCCACGCGCCTTCGCCTATTGGGACCAGGACGCGCAGAACTGGAATGTGGTCGCGGGCCTTTACGATATCCGCGTCGGGCAGAGCTCTGCCGACCTGCCGCTGAATGGCCAGGTGGTGCAGGCGGCGCGTCGGCTTCCCGTCTGACGCAAGAGGCCGGAAACGACGAAAAGGGCCGGAAGGGCAACTGCCCGTCCGGCCAGGTCTCAGGCGGGGAATGGTTGGCTCAGACCTTGGCGGGCTGGGCCGAAAGCAGGGCAAAACTGCCGGCATTGACGCAAAAACCGCAGTTTTCCGGATCGGCATCCTCGCCCTTGGCCATTTCATGCGCGCATTCGACCCGGGCCTTGCAGCCCGCGCAGTTGCACAGGATGTCGACATAGCCGCTGCGGTCGGCGGTCAGATCCCGGGGGTCCACCCCGAAGATCTCGGCCATGCGGGCCACCCGGTCGGCCACGTCACGGGGGATGGTGATCAATGCCTTCATCTGCTCGCGGGACAGGCCAAGATCGACCAGATCGTGTTCGGTCATCTCGTCGATCTCCGACAGTTCGCGCAGCCGCGCGCGCAGTGCCTTCATCCGTTCAAACATGGCAAACCCCCGCGTTCCTTTGGGCCAGAATGGCCGGGAAAGGTGGGCGCCACCTTGATCTGGCGCAAATTTCGCCGGAGACTCAGGCCGCGCGTGACGCTTTTTCGTCAGCGAGCCGGATGATGTCCAGCATGATCCGGTTCAGTTCGAAATCCTTGGGCGTGTAGACCTCGGCCACCCCCATCGCCCGCAGCCGGGCAGCATCCACCTCGGGAATGATGCCGCCCACCACGACCGGCACCTTGTCCAGACCGGCCAGGCGCAGCTCGGCCATCACTTCCTCGACCAGTTCGGTATGGCTGCCCGACAGCACCGACAGGCCCAGCACATGCGCCCGATCCTCGCGCGCCTGGGCCACGATTTCCGCAGGGGTCAGCCGGATGCCGGCATAAGAGATGTCCATGCCGCAATCCCGCGCCCGCATGGCGATCTGCTCGGCGCCGTTGGAATGGCCGTCCAGCCCCGGCTTGCCGATCACGAACTTCAGCCGCCGCCCCAGCCGGCGCGAGGCAGCCGCCACCGCGTCACGGATCGGCTCCAGGCCCTCGGTCCGGTTCGAGGGTTCCTGGCTCACGCCGGTGGGCGCACGGTATTCGCCGAAGACGCGCCGCATCACGGCAGCCCATTCGCCGGTGGTGACCCCCGCCTTCGCGGCCGCGATCGAGGGCGGCATGATGTTCGCCCCGGACCGGGCGGCCGCCTCCAGCGCGGCCAGCGCAGCCGCCACCGCCCTGGCATCACGGGCCTTGCGCCACTGGGTCAGCCGCTGGATCTGATCCTGTTCGGCCTGCGGATCGGCCACCATCACCGCGCCCGATCCGGTGCCCAGCGGGCCTGGCACCGCCTCGGTGAACCGGTTCACGCCGACAACGACGGTCTCGCCGCTTTCGATCCGCCGCAACCGCGCGGCGTTCGATTCCACCAGCCGGTGCTTCATGAAGCCGATGGCCGCGACCGCGCCGCCCAGCGCCTCGATCTGCTTCAGTTCGCTCTGCGCGGCGGCTTTCAGCTCTGCCACCTTGGCCTCGACGGCCGGGTTGCCGTCGAACAGGTCGTCAAAGTCCAGCAGATCGCTTTCATAGGCCAGGATCTGCTGCATCCGCAGCGACCATTGCTGATCCCAGGGGCGGGGCAGACCCAGGGCCTCGTTCCAGGCCGGCAACTGCACCGCCCGGGCACGGGCGCGCTTCGACAGGGTGACGGCCAGCATCTCGATCAGGATGCGGGTCACATTGTTTTCCGGCTGCTGTTCGGTCAGGCCAAGGCTGTTGACCTGCACGCCATAGCGCAATCGCCGGTGATGCGCCTCGGTGATGCCATAGCGGGTCTGGCACAACTCGTCCCACAGTTCGGCAAAGGCGCGCATCTTGCACATCTCGGTCACGAACCGGATGCCCGCGTTCACGAAAAAGGAAATCCGGCCCACCATGGCCGGGAAATCCGCCGCGGGCACCTTGGCGCGCAGATCGTCCAGCACGGCGATCGCGGTGGCCAGGGCATAGGCCAGCTCCTGCTCTGGCGTCGCCCCCGCCTCCTGCAGGTGATAGGAGCAGACATTCATCGGGTTCCACCGGGGCAGGTTGGCCCCGCACCAGGCGGCGACATCGGTGGTCAGGCGCAGGCTGGGCCGGGGCGGCAGCACATAGGTGCCGCGCGACAGATATTCCTTGATCACATCGTTCTGCACCGTGCCCTGCAGGGCCGCCACATCGGCGCCCTGCTCTTCGGCCAGGGCCACATACAGCGCCAGCAGCCAGGGCGCCGTGGCGTTGATCGTCATCGAGGTGTTCATCCGGTCGAGAGGGATGCCCTCGAACAGCGCCCGCATGTCGCCCAGGTGGCTGACCGGCACGCCGACCTTGCCAACCTCGCCCCGCGCCAGCACATGGTCGCTGTCATAGCCGGTCTGGGTGGGCAGGTCGAAGGCCACCGACAGGCCCGTCTGCCCCTTGGCCAGGTTGCCGCGATACAGCGCATTCGATGCCTTGGCCGTCGAATGTCCGGCATAGGTGCGGAACAGCCAGGGCTTTTCCTTCTGCGACTGCATCATGGGCCTCCAGATTCGTGTGCGCAATAAAATTGCGTCACCGGCGGTTATCGGGAAAGAATGATCCAATGTCAATCGCCGCATTGCGGCATGATCTCGGATGCAGACAGTTGACAGCCCGGCCCCCCCGGCGTTGGGTGGCACCAAAGAGGAGGCGGAAATGAATGTTTTGAACACCGCACTGTTCTGGTTGCATTTCATGGCCCTGTCCCTGGGTGGCCTGGCCTCGTTCGGCATCCCGCTGCTGGCAGCGCGGATGCCCACTGCCGATCCGGCCGCGCGCCCGGTGCTGGCGCAGGCGATCCAGCGATTCTCGAAACTCGGGGCTGCGGCCATCGGCACGCTGATCCTGACCGGGGCGATCCTGGTCTTCAGCAAATACAACGGGGTTTCACAGCTTGGCGGCTGGTTCTGGCTGAAGATGGGGCTGGTCGTGGTGCTGGTGGGCGTCATTGCCTACAACCGCCGGCTGGGCGCCCGGGCCATGCAGGGCGATGCCCAGGCTGCCCGGCAAGGCGCGGTGATGGCCAGGGTCGCCATTGCTCTGCTGGCGGCGGTGGTGGGTGCGGCGGTGCTGGCCTTCGGCTGACCCGCCGGGACCGGCCCAGACCCGCTGCCGCCCAGACCCGCTGCCGGCCCCGGCTTGCCCCTGCCAGGGAATCCTGCAACTTTCCGGCCCATGTTGCAGACCGTTGCCTTGCCTGTCTGGCTGCTGGTGCTGATCCTGGCCTTTGCCGCGGTCACCTTCGCCAGTCATTTCCTGTTCCCCTCGGTCCGCTGGTTCTTTCGCGCGCGGGCAGAGCGGGCGCTCGGCCGCCTCAACGCCCGGCTGGATCGCCCGATCGAACTGTTTCGGCTGGCCGCAAGGCAGGACATGATCGGGCGGCTGGTCTATGACCCGCAGGTGTTGCAGGCGGTGACCGACCATGCCCGTCTGAACGGTGTGCCCGGCGCCGTCGCGCTGCAGGAGGCCAGGCACTACGCCCGCGAGATCGTGCCGGCCTTTTCCGCCACGCTCTACTTCAGTTTCGCCGCCCGGCTGGCGCGCTGGCTGAGCCGCGCGCTCTACAAGGTCGAAATCCGCCGGCCCGAGCTGGGACCGGATGCGGTGGACCCGGCTGCGACGGTGATCTTCGTGATGAACCACCGCTCCAACATGGATTATGTGCTGATCACCTGGCTGGCGGCCGAACGCTCGGCGCTGAGTTATGCCGTGGGTGAATGGGCGCGGGTCTGGCCCTTGTCGGGGCTGATCCGGGCGCTGGGGGCCTATTTCATCCGGCGCAATGCGCGCCGCTCGCTGTATCGCAAGGTGCTGGCCCGCTACGTCCAGATCACCACCGAAGAGGGCATCACCCAGGGCGTCTTTCCCGAAGGCGGGCTCAGCCTGACGGGTCGGGTGGGGGCGGCCAGGTTGGGGCTGCTCAGCTACATCGTCTCGGGCTATGATCCGGTGCGGCGCGATGTGGTGTTCCTGCCGGTCGGCCTGGCCTATGACCGGGTGCTGGAGGACGCGGTGCTGACCCGGGCCGACGCAGAGGGCAGCCGCAAATTCGCCGGGCGCAAGCGGGCGATCCTCCGGTTCGTGCTGGAATTGCTGGTGCAACGCCTGCGCCGGGCAGCGCCGCCCTATGGCACGGCTGCGGCGGGCTTTGGCCAGCCGGTGTCGCTGCGCGCCTTCTTTGCCAGCCGCCCCGGCGCCACGGTCGAGGATCTGGGCACGCATCTGATGGCCGAGATCGAACGCGCCGTGCCCGTCCTGCCCGTGCCCCTGGTGGCCGCTGCCCTGCGCGAGGGTCCGGCCGGCCAGGAGACTCTCTTGCAGCGCATCGGCCTGTTGAAGGCGCGGCTGGCCGGCTATGGCGCCGACCTGCACCTGCCGGCCGAAGATCGCCAGACCCTTCAGGACGGCCTTGCCCTGTTGCAGCGTCGCGGCGTGATCGGCCCCGATCTGGCCCCCCGCCCCGAGCAGGCCCGCCTGCTGGCCTTTTACGCCGCCCCGGTCGAACAGCGCCTGGGCCTGCTGCCCGACTGAAACTGCGGCGCGGCTGCCACAGGGGCATGGCATTTCCGCCGCGCCCGCTGCCCGCCCGTTGCCCGCCCGGTCGTGTCAGACCTACAGTAACGCCCGCGTGATAGTAACCGCGGAGCTTTACATGACTTTCAAACCCCTATTTTTGCTGGCGATTTCCGGCCTGGCCCTTGCTGCCTGCGAAACCACCTCGACCGCGTCTGGCGGCGGCTATGACCGGCATGTCCTGGTTGTGAACAACTCGCCCTACACGGTCACCCAGTTCTACGGCTCGAATGCCGGGTCGGATTCCTGGGAAGAAGACATCCTGGGCGCCGACGTGCTGCCCCCCGGCGCCTCGGTCAACGTCAATTTCGACGATGGCACGGGCTATTGCACCTTCGATTTCAAGGCGGTCTTCTCGGACGGCACCTACACCACCGAAAGCGGCATCGACGTCTGTGCCGTCAGCCAGGTGACGATCAACTGATCTCGCCGCAGCGCGGCAGACATAAAATTACAAAGTTGCGCGCAAACTTGTTGCAATCTTGCGCGCAACAAAATATCTCCAAGGTCGGAAGCCCGCGATTCTGCGGTGCGGAAAGCCTGGAGAGAATCATGGCCCTGGATTCCCGCGATGTGCCCGTCAAGGCGCGTTCCGGCGCCGACGCGCCGGTGAAGGATCTGTATGAGATGGGGGAAATCCCGCCCCTGGGTCACGTGCCCGCCCGCATGTATGCCTGGACGATCCGCCGCGAACGGCATGGCAACCCCGACACGGCCATGCAGGTCGAAGTCGTCGAAACCCCCTCGATCGACCCGCATGAGGTGCTGATCCTGGTGATGGCGGCCGGCGTCAACTACAACGGCGTCTGGGCCTGCCTGGGCACGCCCATTTCCCCCTTCGACGGCCACGGGGCGCCCTATCACATCGCCGGCAGCGATGCTTCGGGCATCGTCTGGGCCGTGGGCGAGAAGGTGAAGCGCTGGAAGGTCGGCGACGAGGTCGTGGTGCATTGCAACCAGGACGACGGCGACGACGAAGAATGCAACGGCGGCGACCCGATGTTTTCGCCCAGCCAGCGCATCTGGGGCTATGAGACCCCGGACGGATCCTTTGCCCAGTTCACCCGCGTCCAGGCCCAGCAACTGATGCGCCGCCCGCAGCACCTGACCTGGGAAGAATCGGCCTGCTATACCCTGACCCTGGCCACCGCCTACCGGATGCTGTTCGGCCACAAGCCGCACGAACTGCGGCCGGGGCAGAACGTGCTGGTCTGGGGCGCATCCGGCGGCCTGGGCTCCTATGCCATCCAGTTGATCAATACCGCGGGCGGCAATGCGATCGGCGTCATCAGCGACGAAGACAAGCGCGACTTCGTCATGGGCCTGGGCGCCAAGGGCGTGATCAACCGCAAGAACTTCAACTGCTGGGGCCAGATGCCCAGGGTGAACACGCCCGAATACCGGGAATGGTTCAGCGAGGCACGCCGTTTCGGCAAGGCGATCTGGGACATCACCGGCAAGGGCAACAACGTCGATCTCGTGTTCGAACACCCCGGCGAGCAGACCTTCCCCGTCAGCGTCTTCGTGGTCAAGCGCGGCGGCATGATCGTGATCTGCGCGGGCACCACCGGCTACAACCTGACGCTGGATGCCCGCTATCTGTGGATGCACCAAAAGCGCGTGCAGGGCAGCCATTTTGCCAACCTCAAACAGGCCAGTGCCGCCAATCAATTGATGATCGAGCGCCGCCTCGACCCCTGCATGTCCGAGGTCTTCCCCTGGGCCGAAATCCCGCTGGCCCATATGAAGATGCTGAAAAACGTGCAC
>JAKALB010000065.1 GCA_021813365.1 Pseudomonadota bacterium
GGGATATGCGGCGAGACGGTGCGCGTGCCGCGGGTCAGCTGCTGGATCACGCCGCAGTCTTCCAGCTTGTCGTGGATGTTGCGCGGCTCGCCCTTGCCCGGAAACCGCGCAAACCTTGTGCCGCCGGTGCCCACGCCCCAGGTGGGCACGGCCACCGACCAGGCCATGGCGCGTTTCACCAGCGCCTGGATATCCAGGCCCCGCCGCGCCAGATGGCGGGCCAGGCTGTCGAAATCATCCTGATGCGCGGCCTGCGCCTTGTCGTTCAGGCTGCCGATCAGGTCGGCCGAAATCACGTCGATCATCGCTTACCTCGTGAACGACACGGCATTGCCCGCGTCGACATTCAGGAAATTGCCGGTGGATTTGCTCGAGATATCCGACGCGAAGAAGAACACCCCTTCGGCGATATCCTCGGGATAGACCGACCGCTGCAACAGGCTGCGCTTGCGGTAATGCTCCTCAAGGTCGCTGACCGCGATCTTGTTCGAGGCCGCGCGTTGCTGGCTCCACTCGCCGGCCCAGATCTTCGATCCGCGCAGCACCGCATCGGGGTTCACCACGTTGACACGGATCCCAAGCGGCGCGCCTTCCAGCGCCATGCAGCGGGCCAGGTGGATTTCCGCCGCCTTGGCCGTGCAATAGGCGCTGGCGCCGGGGCTGGCCGCAACGCCGTTCTTCGATGCGACGAACACCATCGACCCGCCCATGCCCTGCGCCTTCATCACCCGATAGCCCTCCCGGCCCACCAGGAAATAGCCGGTGGACAGGATGTCCATCGTCCTGCTCCACATGGCCAGCGTCGTATCCTCGACATTGGCGGCCGAGGTGATCCCGGCGTTGTTCACCAGCACATCCAGCCCGCCATATTCGCCGACCGTCGTGGCGATGGCGGCGACAACGGCCGCCTCGTCGGTGACATCCATCACCACGCCGCGCACCATGTCCTTGCCGTATCGTCCGGCGAATCCGGCCACGACCTCATCCAGGGCCGTGGCATCGATATCGGCCAGCACCACGTTGCAGCCCTCGCGCAAGAGCCGCTCGGCCGATGCCGAGCCGATGCCCCCCGCCCCGCCGGTGATGAAGGCCACACGGCCCTGCATCGCCTTGGGTTTCGGCATGCGCTGCAGCTTGGCTTCTTCCAGCAGCCAGTATTCGATGTCGAAGGCTTCCTGTTCCGGAAGGCCCTGATAGTCCGACACCCCCGATGCCCCGCGCATCACGTTGATCGCGTTGATGTAGAACTCTGCCGCAATCCGCGCGGTGGCCTTGTCTTTGGCAAAGGCGATCATGCCGACCCCCGGCACCAGATAGATCACCGCGTTCGGGTCGCGCATCGCCGGAGAATTGGGCCGCTTGCAGCGGTCGTAATAGGCCGCGTAGTCGGCGCGGTATCCGTCCAGCAAGGCATCCAGTGTGGCGCCGTCGGCCTCTGCGGGCACCACCAGCGGCTTGATCTTGGTCCGCAGGAAATGGTCCGGACAGGACGTGCCCATCGGCGCCAGACGTGCCAAGGCATTGGAATTCACGAATTCCAGCACCTCCGGCGCGTCGGTGAAATGGCCCGTCTTCATCTCGGCCCCGGAAATCCGGCCCCGGATCAGCGGCATCAGCCGCCGCGCGGCCTCCTGTCGAGAGGCCGGGGGCAGGGCGGCCAGCTTCTCGCCGCCGAAGGCCGGGCGCTTCATGTTGGCATCCAGCCAGGCGGCGGCCTTGTTGATGATCCGCAAGGTCAGCTCATAGCAGTCCTTCGCCGTGTCGGCCCAGGTGAACAGGCCATGCTGGCCCAGCACCACGCCCTTCAGATGCGGGTTGGCCTCGGCGATCCGGCCCAGCTTGATGCCCAGGTCGATGCCCGGGCGCTGCCAGGGCAGATAACCCAGTTCGCCGTCGAAGATCTCCTGCGTCAGCCGCACCTGATCCTTGCTGGCGGCAATGGCGATGACCGCGTCGGAATGGACATGGTCGACATGCGCCCTGGGCACGAAGCCGTGCAGCCAGGTGTCGATCGACGGCGCGCGCGGGTTCAGGTTGAAGATGCAGTGCGCCAGCGCCTCGACCATGGCATCTTCCTGGTCCAGGCCCCGGTATTGCGCCCGCAACTGGAACAGCCTGTCCATGTAGAGCGTGGCAAACCCGTCCAGCTTCATGCTGCCGATGTCGCCACCCGAGCCCTTGACCCACAGCACCTGCACATCCGCCCCGCTCAGCGGATCCTTCGCCATTACCTTGGCCGAAGTGTTGCCACCGCCGAAATTGGTGATCCTGAGGTCGGACCCCAGCAGGTTCGAGCGGTAAAGCAGAAGGCCCGGCTCGTCGAGCTTTGCGGCCACGGCCTCGTCCCAAAGGGACGGCAGAAGGATGTCTTGGGTCATCGGTCCAATGGTGTTGGGAATGGGTGTCCGGATGGGATTTTCGCCAAGGATAAGGGCAAAACGATCATAGTCAATCAAGAAAGGACATTCTGCGTCGCAGAGAAACTACTGCGATGCAGAAATGCGATTGTTTATTGACGGATATGAGCGATTCTGACTAGCTTGATCGCCATGCATGAACGTGAACGCTGGCAACTCATCCTCAATCGGCTGCGCGACCGCGGCATCGTCCGGGTCAGCGCCCTGGCGGCGCTGACCGGGGCTTCGGTGGCCACGCTGCGCCGCGACCTGGCCAAGCTGGAAGACAGCGGCCAGTTGCGTCGCGTGCATGGCGGGGCGGAATCGGTCGTGTCGGGCGCGCATGAGCTGACGGCGACCTCCTTCGGCGCCAGCCAGACCGAACATGCCGCGGAAAAGCGTGCCCTGGCCGCCCGGGCGGCGGCGCTGTGCGACGATGGCGATTCGATCATCCTGAATGCGGGGTCCACCACCTGGTTCATGGCGCAATGCCTGCGCAGCCACCGGATGCAGGTGCTGACCAATTCCTTCCCGATCGCGCAGGAGCTGATCGCCAATTCCGCCAACCGCGTCGTCCTGCCGGGCGGCGAACTGTATCGCGAACCGGGCATCATCCTGTCTCCGTTCGACGAAGATGCGATCCAGCATTTCGCCGCATCGAAGATGTTCATGTCCTGCTATGCGGTCACGCCGCTGGGCCTGATCGAAAGCGATCCGCTGATCGCCCGGGCCGAGGCCAAGCTGCTGAGCCGCGCCGAAAAGCTGGTCGTCCTGGCCGACAGTTCCAAGTTCGAGGTGCGGGGCAACATGGTTGTCTGTCCGCTGAGCCGTGTCACCACGCTGATCACCGATCCCGGCGCCCCGCCGCAGATGCTGGACCATCTGCGCGGCCTGGGTGTCGAGGTGCTGATCGCGGATCCGCAAGACGTGAAGACCCTGTCGGCGGCCTGAGCCGGCAGATTTGCAACCAGAGGGAGGAATATAATGAAAATGAAGATGATTTCGGGCCTGATGCTGGGGGCGGGTGCGCTCGCCGGCCTGATGGGCTCGGCGGTGCGGGCCGAACCCATCCAGGCGACGCCGGGCCAGGAGGTGAATGCCGTTCTGCTGCCAAAGTTCCTGGGTATCCTGCCCTTCGACCAGGCCAACCGCGGCGCGCAAGAGGCCGCGGCAGAGCTGGGCTCGACCGGCAAGCTGCAATACATCGGCCCGACCCCGGAAAACTCGGCGGCCGGCCAGATCGAAATGCTGACCACCGCCACCACGCAGAAGCAGCATGTCGTGATGCTGTCCAACAATGCCGGCGACCAGATCGCCCCCGCGGCCGAAGCGGCGGCCGCGGCCGGCACCAAGGTCGTGACCTGGGACAGCCCGATCCCCTCGGGCAAGGGCGAGTCGTTCTTCGTGGCGCAGGTCGACTTCGGCTCGATCGGGGTGGTCATGGCCGACATGGTCTATGACCTGACCGGCGGCGCCGGCGAATTCGCCGTGCTCTCGGCCAGCCCCGATGCCTCGAACCAGAATGCCTGGATCGAAGCGATGAAGACGACGCTGGCCACGCATGCCAAGTACAAGGATCTCAAGCTGGACGATGTGGTCTATGGCAACGACCAGTCGGAAGAGTCCTACAACAAGGCGCTGGGCCTGGTCGACAAATATCCGAACCTGAAGGTGATCATGGCGCCGACCACCGTGGGTATCGTTGCGGCCTCCAAGGCCATGCAGGACGAAAACCTGTGTGACAAGGTCAAGGTTTCGGGTCTGGGTCTGCCGGCCGAAATGGTCAGCTACACCCTGAACGGCTGCGCGCCCGAATTCGCGCTGTGGTCCTTCGTCGACCTGGGCTACCTGACCTACTACGCCAGCTACATGCTGGCGACCGGCGCCATCAAGGGCGAAGTCGGCGAACAGATCCACGCCGGCCGCATGGGCGACTACACGATCGAGGCCGATCCGGGCCGCGAAGGTGCCAGGCGCATCCTGATGGGGCCGTTCACCGTCTACAACAAGGACAATGTCGAAGCCGCCGCCAAGTAGGCCTCCGACAGGTTTTCGGCAGGGCCGCCGCCTGCGGCCCTGTCTCTCCCTGCCCGCCCCAACCCTTCCCTCAGGTCTGGCCCATGGTCCCCGTTCTCGAACTTCGGAACGTCTCGAAAAGCTTTTCCGCGACGGCCGCCCTGAAAGACATGAACCTGTCCATCCTGCCGGGCGAGGTGCACGCCATCGTGGGCGAAAACGGCGCGGGCAAATCCACGCTGATCAAGATCATGACCGGGGTGCATCAGCCTGACACCGGCGAAATCCTGGTGGATGGCCACGCCCGGCACCTGCCTTCGCCCCAGGACGCGCAAGCGGCCGGCATTGCCGCGATCTATCAGGAACCGATGGTGTTTCCCGATCTGGACGTGGCCGAGAACATCTTCGTCTCGAACCGCGCCAAGGGCACCTGGATGCGCTGGGGCGAGCTCTACACCGAGGCCGACCGGATCGTGCAGCAGCTGGGCGTGACGCTGGACGTTCGCCGCGCTGCCAGCGGGCTGACCCTGGCCGAACAGCAGACCGTCGAAATCGCCCGCGCTCTCAGCCTGAACGTGAAGATCCTGATCATGGACGAGCCCACGGCCAGCCTTTCGGCACATGAGGTCGCGCGGCTTCTGGCGATCGCCAGGGCGCTGAAGGAGCGCGGCGTGGCCGTCATCTATATCTCGCATCGCCTGGATGAAATCTTCAAGGTCGCCGACCGCGTGACCGTGATCCGCGACGGGCAGCACATCTCGACCCGGCCGATCGCCGATGTCACCGAACAGGGCATGGTGCGTGACATGGTGGGGCGGGCGATCGACGCCTTTGCCATGAAGCAGGCCGCCAATCCGCATGGGCCGGTGCTGCTTTCGGTCGAGAATCTGGGGCGGGCGGGCGTCTTTCAGGGCATTTCCTTCGATCTGTCGCAAGGCGAGATCCTCTGCCTCGCCGGCCTGGTCGGTGCGCGCCGCACCGATGTGGCGCTGGCCCTGTTCGGCATTGCGCCCGCCACCGAAGGCCGTGTGACGCTGGCCGGGCAGGCCGTCGCCATCACCACTCCGCGCCAGGCGATGGACCTTGGCATCGCCTATGTCTCGGAAGACCGGCGCAAGCTGGGGCTGGCCATGCCGATGCCGATCTTCGCCAACATCTCGCTGGCCAGTCTGGGCAAACTGCTGCGCGCCTTCGGCCTGATCGACCGCAGGGCGGAAACGGCGATGGCCGAGACCTATCGCAACCAGCTTGCCATCAAGTCCGCCGATGTGCGGGCCGAGGTCGGCAAGCTGTCGGGCGGCAACCAGCAAAAGGTCATGCTGGCCAAATGGCTGGAAACCAGGCCCCGCGTGCTGATCTTTGACGAGCCGACGCGCGGCATCGACGTCGGCGCCAAGGCCGAAGTGCACAACATCATCCGCGACCTGGCCAGGCAGGGCGTGGCGGTGCTGGTCATTTCCTCGGACCTGCCCGAGGTTCTGGCGCTGGCCGACCGGGTGCTGGTGATGCGCGAAGGCCGTCAGGCCGGCCTGGTGCCCATCGCACAGGCCAGCCAGGAGCGCATCATCGGTCTGGCCGCGGGCCAGGGCGAAAGGAGCGCGGCATGATCCGCGCGCTTCACCCCCAGACCTTGCGCCTGATCGCGCTTGGCCTGGCGCTGCTGGCGGTGGTCCTGTTCTTCTCCACCCAGATCGACAACTATCTGTCGCCGCGGATGTTCAACCGCATCTCCACATCGGCCGCCGTGGTCCTGCCGGTCGCGGTGGGGCAGGCCATCGTGGTGATTACCCGCAACATCGACCTGTCGATGGGGTCGATCATGGGCGTGGTGGCCTATATGGTGGGCGAGGCGCTGGTGCTGTGGCCCGGATTGAACCCCGCGCTGGTCATCCTGATGGCAATGGGCCTGGGCGCCATCGCAGGGTCGATCAACGGCATCCTGGTGGCCTGGGGCCGGGTGCCCTCAATCATCGTGACGCTGGGCACGCTGGCCCTGTTCCGCACCTTCCTGGTGGAACATGGCAATGCCAGAACCATCACCGCCGATGCACTGCCGCGATGGCTGGTGGACCTGCCGCAGATGAGCCTGCTGTCGCTGGGCGGGCTGGATCTGCGCGTGACCGTGGCGCTGGCGCTGGCCGCCTGCCTGATCGTCGGCCTGGCGCTGAGCCGGCTGCGTCCGGCGCGGAAATTCTATGCCGTGGGGTCAAACCCGGATGCCGCGCTGATGGCCGGGATCAATTCGGCCCGGGTCGTGTTTCTGGCCTTCGTGATCTCGGGCGCGCTGGCGGGTCTGGGCGGGTTCATCTTTCTGGCCAAGTTCGGCAACATCACCGTGGTGGCGGGCATGGGCTTCGAGCTGAAGGCGGTGGCCGCCGTGGTGGTGGGTGGGGTCAGCATCATGGGCGGATCGGGCACCATGCTGGGCGTGCTGATCGGCACCGTGCTGGTCGACACGATCGACAATTCCCTGACCCGACTGCCCTGGCTGTCGGAATTCTGGCGCGATGCGCTTCTGGGCATACTGATCATGGCGGCGGTGACCGTGGATACGCTGGCCAGCCGGTCGCTGAACCGGTTGAAACGCCGGGGGGGCGAATGATGCCGAAGGCGCTGAAATCCTGGGAGGGCGGCCTTCTGGCCATCTTCCTGCTGACCCTGGCCTTCAACGCCGCCAACGCGCCCGAGTTTCTCACGCTGCAGAACCAGATCAACCTGTTCCAGCTGTCGATCGAGAAGATCATCGTGGCGCTGGCGATGACGCTGATCATCGTCAATGCCGAGGTCGATCTGTCGGTGGCCTCGATCATGGGCCTGTCGGCGGCGGTCTTTGCCTATGCGGTGAACCAGGGCGTGCCGGGCGGGCTGGCGCTGCTGATCTGCCTGGGCGTGGGCACATTGGCCGGCCTGATCAATGCCGTGCTGATCGCGCGGGTCGGCATCCCCTCGCTGGTGGTCACGCTGGCCATGATGATCGGCTTTCGCGGCTTTGCCAGGGTGCTGGTCAAGGACACCAGCCTCGGCAACTTTCCGGTCTGGTTCACCGACCTGGGGCAAAAGGGGTTCATGCTGGGCATCCCGCTGTCGCTGTGGCTGTTTCTGGGGTTGCTGATCGTGTTGGGCGTGCTGCTGCATCGCACCGGCTTCGGCCGCCAGGTCGTGGTGATCGGCACCAATGCCGAGGTCGCGCGGTTCTCGGGCCTGAACGTCGCCCGCGTGAAGACCACGCTGTTCGTGATGTCGGCGCTGACCGCGACGGTCGCAGGCCTGTTCTATGCCGCTCGTCTCGGCTCGGTGCGCGGCGACAGCGCACTGGGGTTCGAGCTGGACATCATCACCATGGTGCTGATGGGCGGCGTATCGATCTTCGGCGGCAGGGGCACGATGCCCGGCGTCGTGCTGTCGATCCTGATCATCCTGAACTTGCGCAACGGCATGGCCCTGATGAACATCACCGGCCATATCCAGACCGGCGTGATCGGCGTGCTGCTGATCGCCTCGGTCCTGGTGCCGAACATCGTCAGCGACCTGCGCGCGCGCGCGGCGCGCGTCTGATGCGCGTCTGAACGGAGGGAAAGATGCAGCGCCATGCCTTCAGGATGCGGTTGAACCCCGGGGCCGAGGCGGAATACATCCGCCGCCATGACGCGATCTGGCCCGAACTGGTGGACCTGCTGCGCGCCGCGGGAATTTCCAACTATTCGATCCACCTGGACCGCGAGACAAGGTTTCTGTTCGGCTATCTGGAGCGGCGGGATGACCATGCGATGGCAGACCTGCCGAACCATCCGGTGATGAAGCGCTGGTGGGCGCATATGGGCGACATCATGGAGACCAACCCCGATGGCTCGCCCGTGGTGATCGACCTGGTCGAGACGTTTCACATGGCGTGAGGCCCGGCGCGGGGCCCGGCGCGAGGCCATGGGTGCGCGGCCATGGGTGCGCGGCCCGCGGGGCCGACCGGGAAGGTCGCGCCGGCCGGGAGGGTTTCACACCCTCCCGGACCCTCCCGTGGGATATTTTCGCCAAGTTGAAGGTCAGGCGGGGTCAGCCCGGCGTGCCGCCCAGAGCTGGCCGACGCGCGCGCGCCAGGCCGCGGCATAGCCGGTCCACAGCGGATCGGTTTCCGGTTTGACCTCGGAGATGGCCGGGCGCGCGGCGGTCAGCGGCCCGGCCAGCAGCGCGGCGCCCAGGCCGGTGCCGGCGCCAGGGCCTGTCGCCATCACCGGGCGGCCGGTGGCGGTGGCCAGCATCCGGGCGAAGGCCGGGTTGCCGGCGAACGGGCCTTCCACGATCGTCGGACCCGCGGCGCCGATCAGGTCCAGGCATTCCGCCCCCATCAGTGCGGCATAGAACGAGGCGGCCGCGGTGCGGGCGGCGGCATCGTCGGGGGCGGCGGGCTGCCAGCAGAAGCGGAGGCCCGGGAAGGGGCCGGTGTCCGGATGGCGCGAGGGCAGGGCGATGGTGCCGTCGCGCAGGACGGCGCGCAATTGCGCCTCGCTGGGCGCGACGATGTGCCCCCCGGTGATCTCGTCGAATTCGCGTCCGGCCATGTAGCGGGCGGTGGGCGTGGGCTCGCCGCGCGCATTCACGTTCACCAGCACATCGCGCGATGCGTCCAGCGCCCGCCGGCGCCCGCCAAGCGCCATCGCGATCATCCAGGTGCCGGTGGACAGCACCGCGCGCGGGCCGGGATCGCCCAGATGGGGCACCAGGGAGGCGTTGGAGTCGTGGATGCCGCAGAGCACCGGCGTGTCGGGCGGCAGGCCGGTCGCCCGCGCCACCTGCGGCAGGATCGGCCCCAGCACGGCCGAGGCCGGGCGCAGCGGCGGAAACAGGCCGCGCCAGCCCATCCGGTCGACCAGCGAGGAGAAATCACCGGCGAACGGGTTCCACAGATCGGTGTGGCATCCCAGCGAGGTCGGCTCGCTGGCCGCGACTCCGGTCAGCCGCCAGGCCCAGTATTGCGGATAGGTCAGGATCTGCGCGACGCGGGCGAATGCTTGCGGAAAGGTCCTGGCCTGCCAATGGATCTGCGCTCCCAGGTTCAGGCCGCCGGGCAGCCGCGGCGCGCCGGTTTCCGCGAAATCGGGGCGGAGCGCGTCATAGTCCGCGCATGAATCCGGGCCGTCGTGCTCGTAGTCCAGGATCGGCAGCGCCAGTGAGCCGGTCGCATCGACCAGGGCCGCCGCCGCGCCATGGGTGGTGATCGAGATCGCATCGATCCGGTGCCGGCCGGCCGATTGCCGCAGCCCCTCGAGCAGGAAGGCCCACAGCCCCTCGGCATCGTAATGCGGGTAGGGTGCGGCCTGCACCACGGCATTCGGCCGTTTCAGGGCGGTCGTTTCCGTCCCGCTGGCCAGATCGATCAGCAGCACCTTGGCATTGGTCTTGCCGATATCCAGCACGGCGATATGGCGCATCGGATCCCCTTGCGGATGTCCACGCGACATTAGCCGAACGGGGGCAGGAACCCAAGGAAAACCGAGGGAATTCCTGGTGAAACCCCGATGGGAACCCAGGGAAATCCGGGCGCGTTTCTGGCGTGGATCCGGGGAAAATCCGGGCAAGAGGGGGGCAAGGTCTGCGGGCATGCCGGCCCCCCGGCACGCCGAGGGCCGCCCTTCGGCGGCCCCGTTCGCTGGAGCGGGCGAAGGGATTCGAACCCTCGACCCTAACCTTGGCAAGGTTATGCTCTACCCCTGAGCTACGCCCGCACTCCGTGGCCGGTAGCTAGCGCATCTCATCCTGGCTCGCAAGAGGGCCGCGCGTCCTTTCGTCCAGCAGGGCCGCCAGGCAGGCGGCGAAGGCGGGCGCCTGCGGCATCGGGCGCCCCGCCGGTCTGGCGTGAAGACGGAGCGTGGCATAGCCATGCGCCATCGACCAGACCGCGATTTCCAGCACCGGGTCAGGGGCGGATGTCGACGAAAACGGCAGACAGGCATCGCGCAGGATCTGATAGGCGCGGGCGGAATGCGGCGCGATCCCGGCATCCGCCCGGTTCACCTCGGGCGAGACGAACATGATGTGGAACAGGCCGGGATGGGTGGCGGCAAAGTCCAGATATCCCTGGCAGGTCGCCTCCAGCCGGGCGCGGGGATCGGGCGGGGCCGCATCGACCTGGCGTTGCAGCGACTGGGCAAAGTCCTGAAAGGCGCGGGCGGCGATGGCGGTCCACAAGCCGGGCAGACCTGCGAAATGATGCGCCGGAGCGGCATGGCTGACGCCCGCTCTGGCCGCGACGCGGCGCAGGCTGAGGGCCGCGGCGCCACCTTCCTCCAGCAGCGAAATGCCGGCCTTGATCAACGCCTCGCGCAGAGGTTCGGGATCGCGCATGTCTTGCCTTGCAATCGGAACTTTACAGTGTCAGGCTCCAGATTGCAGACATCAGCTTTACATTGTCAAGCATAGACAATCGCCGTGTCTGCGCTGGTGGCCGGCCGCATCCGGCCCCGGCCCGATCTCGATCCTGATTGCGCCGGCATGGCAGTGCGGGTGGTTCACGGCCGTGACGCCGGCCATGCCCGACATGTCATATTCCCCGAGCGCCGCACCGCAGGACCGGCGGGGTGAAGTCCTGCACGGCCCGCCGGCCCGATGGCCTGGGTGCCAGAGATGGCCATCAAGGAATGCGGCCGGTACAGACCCATGACCCGACGACCCGGGGTTGCCGGGCGTCGTGCCGGCCCGCCCTCTGCCACCTGAAAAGCAAAGGGCTCCGCTGACGGAGCCCTCTGGCCTTCGACTGGAGCGGGCGAAGGGATTCGAACCCTCGACCCTAACCTTGGCAAGGTTATGCTCTACCCCTGAGCTACGCCCGCACCCTGTCGATGGCGGCGGATTTAGAAGGTCGGGCGGCGGCTTGCAAGAGGCAAAACGGCAAGGCGACCGAATTTGGCCGAAAATGTCCGGCCGGACCGGGCCAGGCCGGGCGACCCATTCCGGCGCCCGGCGCTCGTGCGGGGTGGTCGTGCCGCAAGCCGCCCTTGCATGGATGCGCTGTTCGGGTATCCTGCCGTCAGGCTGCGGGCGGCAGACCCACGTCACGTTCCTTCCCGGTTGACGTGGCCGCACCGCGCGGGTCCGACCGTTGGGGACGGAGTGAGGCGATGACCGAAGGCATCGTGCGCCACTATAGCGAAGACAGCCGTCTGGCGCAGGTCATTGCCGACAGTCTCGCCGGCGCGGGCAAGGACATCGGCCGTCTCACCACTGCCGATCTGGCCAGCGTGGACGAGTTTCACATCGGCGGCCGCAAGGCGACGCTGGATGTCGCTGCGGCGCTGAACCTGACGCCCGATGCGCGGCTGCTCGATCTGGGCAGCGGGCTTGGCGGCCCGGCGCGGACCCTCGCCGAGTGCTTTGGTTGCCATGTAACCGGCATCGATCTGACGCCGGCCTTCTGTCAGGCCGCCACGACGCTCAGCCACTGGGTCGGCCTGTCGGGGCGCGTCACCTTCCTGCAAGGCGATGCCACCGACCTGCCCTTTGCCGATGCCAGTTTCGATGCGGCGATGACGATCCATGTCGCCATGAACATCGCGGCCAAGGACCGGATGTATGCCGAAGCGCGGCGGGTCCTGAAGCCCGGCGGCCGCTTTGCCGTCTATGATGTGCTGCAGGGCGAGGGCGGAGAGGTGCTTTACCCGGTTCCGTGGGCCCGCACGCCCGAGATCAGCCATCTTGCCACGCCTGACCAGATGCAGGCGCTGCTGAGTGATGCGGGCTTTCGCATCGTCTCGGTCCAGGATTCCACGGATGCGTCCTTGCAGTGGTTTCAGGCCATGGCGGCGCGTCTGTCCGGCAGCACCCCGGCGGTGACGTTCCAGACCTTCCTGGGCAATGACTTCCCGGCAATGGCCCGCAATCAGGTCGCCAACCTGCGCGACCGCCGGATCCGCACCGTCACCTATGTCTGCGCGGCGTGAGGCCGGCGCCCAGGCTTGATCTCACTCGAACTCGATGAGCAGATCCTTGGCTTCGATCTGGCTGCCGGGATGGACATGCAGCGCCTTCACCACACCGGCGCGTTCGGCATGGATGCCGGTTTCCATCTTCATCGCCTCGATCGTCAGCATCAGGTCTCCCGCATTCACCGGCTGGCCGGCCTTCACCGCCACCGAGGCGATCGCGCCCGGCATCGGCGCGCCGACATGCAGCGGGTTGCCTTCGGCCGCCTTCGGCCTGGCGGCGGTCTTGGCCTTGATGGCGCGGTTCGGCACGCGGATCACGCGAGGCTGGCCGTTCAGTTCGAAGAAGACCTTCACTTCGCCGTCCTCGGTGGTTTCGCCCACGGCCTGAAGCCGCACTTCCAGCGTCTTGCCGGGGTCGATCTCGGCGGAAATCTCCTCGCCCGGCTCCATGCCATAGAAGAAGGTCCGTGTCGGCAGCACCCGCACCGGGCCATAGGTCTTGTGGCGGTTCATGTAGTCCAGGAAGACCTTGGGATACATCAGATATCCGTTCAGATCTTCGTCATCCACCGGAAGGCCGCCCAGTTCGGCCTGCACCTTGGCGCGCTCGGCTTCCAGATCGACCGGCGGCAGCGATTTGCCAGGGCGTTCGGTCAGCGGCGTGTCGCCCTTCAGCACCTTGGCCTGAATGCCCTTGGGCCAGCCGCCATGCGGAATACCGAGGTTGCCCTTCATCATGTCGACGACCGAGTCAGGGAAGGCCACTTCCACGGTCGGGTCTTCCACCTGCGCCCGGGTCAGCCCCTGGGCCACCATCATCAGCGCCATGTCGCCCACGACCTTCGAAGACGGCGTGACCTTCACGATATCGCCGAACATCTGGTTGGCATCGGCATAGGCCTGGGCAACTTCGTGCCAGCGTTCCTCCAGCCCCAGGCTGCGGGCCTGGGCCTTGAGGTTGGTGAACTGGCCGCCCGGCATTTCGTGCAGATAGACTTCGCTGGCGGGCGCCGGCAGGCCGCTTTCAAAGGCGGCATACTGGTGGCGCACCGCCTCCCAGTAGTTGGAAATCTCGCGGATTGCGGCAATGTCCAGCCCGGTGTCGCGGTCGGTGTGGCGCAGCGCCTCGACGATCGAGCCCAGGCAGGGCTGCGACGTGCCGCCGCTGAATGCGTCCATCGCCGCGTCCACCGCATCGACTCCGGCATCGCAGGCTGCCAGGACCGTGGCGGCAGCGGCGCCGCTGGTGTCATGGGTGTGGAAATGGATCGGCAGGCCTACCTCCTGCTTCAGGGCCTTGATCAGCTGGCGCGCCGCGGCCGGCTTCAGCAGCCCTGCCATGTCCTTCAACCCCAGCACATGCGCGCCGGCGGCCTTCAGTTCCTTGGCGCGATCGACATAGTATTTCAGGTTGTACTTGGGCCGCGCCGGGTCCAGCAGGTCGCCGGTGTAGCAGATCGTGCCTTCGCAGACCTTGTTCGCCTCGATCACCGCATCCATGGCCACGCGCATGTTCTCGACCCAGTTCAGGCTGTCGAACACGCGGAACACATCGACGCCGGTCTTGGCGGCCTGCAACACGAAGGAGCGCACCACATTGTCGGGATAATTGGTATAGCCCACGCCATTGCTGGCGCGCAGCAGCATCTGGGTCATCAGGTTCGGCATCGCGGCCCGCAGGTCGCGCAGCCTCTGCCAGGGGCACTCCTGCAGAAAGCGATAGGCCACGTCAAAGGTCGCGCCGCCCCAGCATTCCACGCTGAACAGCTGGCTCAGGTTGGCGGCATAGGCCGGCGCCACCCTGAGCATGTCGATCGACCGCATCCGGGTGGCCAGCAGGCTCTGATGCCCGTCGCGCATGGTCGTGTCGGTGATCAGCACCTTGGACTGCAGCTTCATCCAGTCGGCTACCGCCTGCGGACCCTTCTGCTCCAGAAGGTTGCGGGTGCCCATGGGGGGGTCGGATTTCAGCCTGGGCAGACGCGGCGCCCGGGCCTCGGCATGGGGCCTGGCCCGGCCGGCAGTCTCGGGATGACCGTTCACCGTGATGTCGGCGATATAGGTCAGGATCTTGGTCGCCCGGTCCTGCCGCTTCTGGAACTGGAACAGCTCGGGCGTCGTGTCGATGAACTTGGTGGTATAGCTGTAGTCCAGGAAGGTCGGGTGCTTCAGCAGGTTGATGACGAATTCGATGTTCGTCGACACGCCGCGGATCCGGAATTCGCGCAGCGCCCGATCCATCCGGGCGATTGCCGCTTCCGGCGTCTGCGCCCAGGCGGTGACCTTGACCAGCAGCGAGTCGTAATATCGGGTGATCACCGACCCGGCATAGGCCGTGCCGCCGTCAAGCCGGATGCCGTTGCCGGTGGCGCTGCGATAGGCGGTCAGCCGGCCATAATCGGGGATGAAATTGTTCTGCGGGTCTTCGGTCGTCACCCGGCACTGCAACGCATGGCCGTTCAGCCGCACCTGGTCCTGCGAGGGCACCCCGGTCGCCTCGGCAATGGTCTTGCCCTCTGCGATCCTGATCTGCGCCTGCACGATGTCGATGCCGGTCACCTGTTCGGTGACGGTGTGCTCGACCTGAACGCGGGGATTGACCTCGATGAAGTAGAATTTCTGGCTGTCCATATCCATCAGGAATTCGACAGTCCCGGCGCATTCATACCCCACATGGGCACAGATACGGCGGCCGAGTTCGCAGATCTCGGCGCGCTGCTCTTCGGTCAGATAGGGGGCCGGAGCGCGCTCGACCACCTTCTGGTTGCGGCGCTGCACGGTGCAGTCGCGCTCGAAAAGGTGATAGATCTGGCCGTGCCGGTCGCCCAGGATCTGCACCTCGACATGGCGGGCGCGCTGAATCATCTTTTCCAGATAGCCCTCGCCATTGCCGAAGGCGGCCTCGGCCTCGCGCCGACCCTCCAGCACCTTGGCCTCCAGTTCGTCCGGGCCGTTGATCGGCCGCATGCCGCGCCCGCCGCCACCCCAGCTGGCCTTCAGCATCAGCGGATAGCCGATCTGCTCGGCAGCCTTCCTGATCTGGGCAAAGTCGTCGCCCAGCACTTCGGTCGCGGGAATCACCGGCACGCCCGCCGCCATCGCCACCCGCCGCGCACTGGCCTTGTCGCCCAGAGCGCGCATCGTCTCGGCCCTCGGGCCGATGAAGGTGATGCCGGCCTGATCGCAAGCCTCTACGAAATCGGGGTTTTCCGACAGGAGGCCATAGCCGGGATGGATCGCGTCGGCCCCGCACAGCTTGGCCACCCGGATCACTTCCGGGATCGAGAGATAGGCGCCCACGGGCGACAATCCCTGGCCCACCAGATAGGCTTCATCGGCCTTGAACCGGTGCAGGCTCAGCTTGTCTTCCTCGGCATAGATCGCCACGGTTTTCTTGCCGAGTTCATTGGCAGCGCGCATCACGCGGATGGCGATTTCGCCACGGTTGGCGATCAGGATCTTCTTGAATTCGGTCATGGCGGCCTCCGGTCCCCACGGTGGCGGGTCGGGGGCACATTATGCGTGCCGCAGTGCAGCGCAAGGGGGCGTATCGCCGATTCTTCACGCAATTGCGACACCCCGGGCCTCAGCGCAGGATTGGCGGCACGGCAGGCGGGCCTTCGGCCGCCCATCGCTCTTGCGGGCCATTCAGCCGGTCATTCGCCGCGAAACTGCCGGGCGCTGCGCAATGGCACTTCCTGCAGGAAAAACGCCGCCACAAAGCCCAGGACCGCCAGCCCTGCCGCCATCAGATAGATCGGATGGATGGCATTCACCACCAGATCGCCCACCGCCACCTGCTGATCCGGCGTCAGCTTGGCCAGGGTCTGCGGACCCAGCTCCGACCCGCCGCCCAGGGCGCCCGCCACATCCGGCATCGCGGCCAGGTCGGCACTCAGCCTGCGCCCGAAGATCGCGCCGAACAGCGCGATCCCCAGCGATCCGCCCAGCTGGCGCAGCAGGATGCCCGCCGCCGTCGCGGTGCCCATCTGCTCACGCGGCACCGCCGATTGCACCGCCGTCGTCACCACCGGAAAGATGCAGCCCATCCCCAGACCCAGCACCCCCAGCGAGGCCGAGAATTGCACGATCCCGGTGTCGCGGTTCAGCAGCGTCAGCAGCCCCATGCCCAGGATCATCACACCCTGGCCCACGATCGGCAGGATCTTGTAGCGCCCGGTCCGGCTCATGTACCGGCCGGCAAAGGTGGTGGCCAGCAGGATCCCTGCCGTCAGGGGGATCATCTGCAGCCCCGAATTTGTGGGCGTGGCGCCCTTGGCGATCTGCAGATACATCGGCACGAAGGTCACCGCGCCGAACATGGCCACGCCCACGATGAAGCCCACGACCGATGTCACCCAGAACACGTTCAGCGAAAACAGCCCCAGCGGCAGGATCGGCTCGGCTGCGCGGCGTTCCACCAGCAGGAACAGGACGCCCGCCACCAGCGACAGGGCGATCAGGCCCAGCGCCGGGGCCGAGGAGAAGGCAAAGCTGCGCCCGCCCAGACTGGTCAGCAGCGTCAATGCGCCGACCGACAGCGTCAAGAGCGCCGCGCCCGACCAGTCGATCCGGTGGCTGACCCGGGCGCCGCGCGGCTTGAAGCCCGCGGCAAAGCCCAGTGCCGCGATCAGGCCAAGCGGCAGGTTGATGAAGAAGATCCAGTGCCAGTCCAGCGCCTGCACGAAGAAACCGCCGGCCAGGGGCCCCACGACCGACGAGATCGAGAAGACCGCCGCAAACACACCCTGGATCTTGCCCCGTTCACGCGGCGCGATCACGTCGCCCACGACCGAAAGCGCCAGCACGAACAGCCCGCCGCCGCCCAGGCCCTGGATGGCTCGTGCCACGATCAGATAGGTCATGGAATTGGCCGTGCCGCACAACACCGAGCCGAGGATGAACAGCGCAACAGAAACGAACACCATGTTCCGCCGGCCATAAAGATCGCCCAGCTTGCCATAGAGCGGCGCCACCACGGTCGAGGTCAGGATATAGGCGGTGATGACCCAGGACAGATGCTCAAGTCCGCCGAGTTCGGCCACGATGGTTGGCAGGGCGGTGGACACGATCGTCTGGTCCAGACTGGCCAGCAGCAGCAGCAGCCCGATGGAAAACAGCACCAGGCGCGTCGAGGCACCGGGGGCCGGCGCCGATTGCGCCTCGGGCGAGGGGGAAGCGGTCATGTGATACCCTGCGAAACGAATGCGGCTTCCTAATCCTGCCGTGAATGTATGTCAACGGCATAGATCTTTGTTTGGCATGTTCTTGACAAAGGCATCAAGCCTTGGCATCTCGATGCCATGAATGCCGATGCCGCCACAACCAAGCGTCCAGCCTATCAGGAAGCCGCCATGGCCAGTCTGCGCGCCGCCGGATTCGATCAGGCGGCGGCGGCGGCGCTGATGCGGCTCGATGCCGACATGTTCCATCATGTCCGCCGGGTGATGAAAGGGGATGTGCCGCGAAGCCTGCTGGAAGCCCTGGGCACCGATCTGGAAGCAACGCAGTTCCACGCCCTGGCCGCGCTGACCCGCATCCGCCATGGCCACGGCCGCCCCGCGCCCGAGGAGCCGACCGTGGGCCTTCTGGCCGAGGAGATGGCGGTCGATCCGTCGCGCGCCAGCCGCATCGCTTCCGACCTGGTCGCGCGCGGCTATCTGGCCCGGGCGGTCAGCCAGGCCGATGGCCGCCGATCGGTGCTGGAACTGACCGACAAGGCCCGCGCCCTGTTCGAGGCCTTTCACACCGCCAAATGGCAGCGCACCATGCGCCTGTTCCAGGGCTGGACCACCGACGAGATCGTGACCTTCGCCCGCCTGTTCGCCAAATATCGTGACGGCATGACCGAACAATATCCGGCCGGCTGAGCCAGGATCCGGCGCAGGATCCCGCAGATCGCGCCGGACGACCCGGCATCTGCCTCGCCATCCGCATCGCCCGCGCGGCTGGCCCGTGCCGGAGCGGGCGCCTGAAAGAAGAACAATGAAGGAACAACCTTTCCAAGCCGGGCCGGTCCCGATAATGTCGACCCATGACCAGCTGGGATGACTCCGAGGCTTTCGAGGCGGCCCTGCCGCTCAGCCAGCGCGCGCTGAGCGCGCGGGCCGCGCCCTATCTGGATGAGCTCAATCCGGCGCAGCGCGCCGCGGTCGAGGCGCTGGATGGCCCGGTCCTGATGCTGGCCGGTGCCGGCACCGGCAAGACCAGGGCGCTGACCGCCCGCATCGTCCATCTGTTGCGGATGGGCCGCGCCCGCCCGAACGAAATCCTGGCCGTGACCTTCACCAACAAGGCCGCGCGCGAGATGAAGGAGCGCGTCGGCCGGCTGCTGGGCGAGGTCGCCGAAGGCATGCCCTGGATGGGCACCTTCCACGCGCTGTCGGTCAGGATCCTGCGCCGCCATGCCGAACTGGTCGGGCTGAAGTCGAACTTCACGATCCTGGACACCGACGACCAGCTGCGCCTCTTGAAACAGCTGATCACCGCCGCCAACATCGATGAAAAGCGATGGCCGGCCCGCATGCTGGCCGGGCTGATCGACAGCTGGAAGAACCGCGCCCTGACGCCCGACCGGGTGCCCGGTTCCGAGGCCCATGCCTACAACAACCGCGGCACGGAACTGTACGAGGCCTATCAGGACCGGCTGAAAGCCCTGAATGCCACCGATTTCGGCGACCTGCTCCTGCATTGCGTGGTGATCTTCCAGAAACACCCCGATGTGCTCGCGCAGTACCAGCGCTTTTTCCGCTATATCCTGGTCGACGAATATCAGGACACCAACGTGGCCCAATACCTGTGGCTGCGGCTGCTGGCGCAGGCGCACCGGAACATCTGCTGCGTGGGCGACGACGATCAGTCGATCTATGGCTGGCGCGGCGCCGAGGTCGGCAACATCCTGCGGTTCGAAAAGGATTTTCCCGGTGCCACCGTGGTCCGGCTGGAGCAGAACTATCGCTCGACCCCGCATATCCTCTCTGCCGCCAGCGGCATCATCGCCGCCAATGCCGGCCGTCTGGGCAAGACGCT
>JAKALB010000066.1 GCA_021813365.1 Pseudomonadota bacterium
AAGCCGTTTGCCCGCCACGTCCAGTTCCTGAATGGCGGCGATGCTCACAGCAGTTTCCCCATGGCAACGGCGGTGTCCGCCATGCGGTTGGAGAAGCCCCATTCGTTGTCATACCACGACAGCACCGAGCAGAGGGTGCCGTCCATGACCTTGGTCTGATCCATGTGGAATACCGACGAGTGCGGGTCATGGTTGAAATCGGACGAGACGTTCCTTGCCTCGGTATAGCCCAGCACGCCCTTCAGCCTGCCGTTGGCGGCGGCCCTGATGGCGGCGTTGATTTCCTCGGCCGTGGTGGCGCGCCTGGCGATGAACTTCAGGTCCACGACCGAGACATTCGGCGTGGGCACCCGGATGGCGAAGCCATCGAGCTTGCCCTTCAGCTCGGGCAGCACCAGGCCCACGGCCTTGGCGGCCCCGGTCGAAGTGGGGATCATGCTGAGCGCGGCGGCGCGGGCGCGATACAGATCCTTGTGCATCGTGTCCAGCGTCGGCTGGTCGCCGGTGTAGGAATGGATCGTGGTCATCATCCCCTTTTCGATGCCGACCAGATCGTTCAGCACGGCAGCCACCGGCGACAGGCAGTTGGTGGTGCAGGAAGCGTTCGACACCACCATGTCACCGGCGCCGAGCGTGTCGTGGTTCACGCCGAACACGATGGTCTTGTCGGCGCCGTCGCAGGGGGCCGAAACCAGCACGCGCCTGGAGCCGTTCGACAGGTGGGCGCTGGCCTTTTCCCTGGTCACGAAGATGCCGGTGCATTCCATGGCGATATCGACGCCGGCCCAGGGCAGGTCTTTCGGGTCGCGGATCGCGGTGACCTTGATCGGGCCGCGGCCCACGTCGATCCAGTCTTCGCCGGTGGTGACGCTGCCGGGAAAGCGGCCATGCACCGAATCAAACCGCACCAGATGGGCGTTGGTTTCCACCGGACCCAGGTCGTTGATGGCGACCACCTCGATGTCGGTGCGTCCCGCTTCCACGATGGCACGCAGGACATTGCGGCCGATGCGGCCAAATCCGTTGATGGCGACTTTCACGGTCATGATCTTATCCCAGCAGGTTCTTGGCCAAGGCCACCGTGGCCTCGGGTGTGATGTTGAAATGGCGATAGAGGGCGGGTGCGGGCGCCGAGGCACCAAAGCCCGTCATGCCGATGAACCCGTCGGTATGGCGCAGCACGGCATCCCAGCCCTGGCGGATGGCGGCCTCGACCCCGATGCGGGGGGCATCGCCCAGTGTCGCGGCCCGGTAGTCGGCATCCTGGGCGGCGAACAGCTCGAAGGACGGGGCCGAGACGACGGCGGCCTGGATGCCTTCGCCGGCCAGCATCCTGGCGGCGGTCATGGCCAGTTCCACCTCGGAGCCGGTGGCGATCAGGGTGATGTCGCGTTTGCCATCCGATTCCTGCAGCACATAGGCGCCACGTGCGGTCAGGTTCTCGTCGGCATGCCGGCGCAGCAGGGGCAGGTTCTGCCGCGACAGCGCCAGCAGCGTCGGCGTTCCGGTCGAGGCCATGGCGATTTCCCAGGCTTCGGCGGTTTCCACCGCATCGCAGGGGCGCAGCACGATAAGGTTGGGAATGGCGCGCAGCGAGGCGAGCGTTTCCACCGGCTGGTGCGTCGGGCCGTCCTCGCCCAGACCGATGCTGTCATGGGTCATGACATAGGTCACTGGCAGGCCCATGAGGGCCGATAGCCGGATCGACGGGCGGCAATAGTCGGCGAAGGCCAGAAAGGTGCCGCCATAGGGCCTGAACATGCCGTGCAACTGGATGCCGTTCATTGCGGCGGCCATGCCATGTTCACGGATGCCGTAGTGCAGGTAGCTACCCGAGAAATCACCCCTGGTGATCGGCTTCTGCGTCCTGGTCCTGGTCAGGTTCGAGCCCGTCAGGTCCGCCGATCCACCCACCACGAAGGGCAGCGCCGTGGTGACGACGCCCAACGCCATTTCCGAAGCCTTGCGGGTGGCGACCTTGGGCGCATCGGCCAGGAGCTGAGCCTTGTGGGCGGCCATTGCCAGGGTCAGCGGGGCCGGATCGCAGGTCACTGCGGCGTCAAATGCGCCGCGGTCGGGCGAGCTGGCCAGCGTCCGGGACCATTCGGCATGGGCCGCTGCCCCGCGCGCGGACACCTTGTGCCACGCGGCATAGACCGTGTCCGGAATTTCGAAGGGCGCGTGCGGCCAGCCCAGATGGGCGCGGGCCGCGGCGATTTCGGCCTCGCCCAGGGGCGCGCCATGCACATCATGTCCGCCCTGCTTGCCGGGCGCGCCAAAACCGATGATCGACCGGCAGGCAATCAGGCTGGGGCGCGGGTCGGCCATCGCCGCCGTGATCGCATCGGCGATTTCGGTCGGCGTGTGGGCGTCGCAGGTCAGCACGTGCCAGCCGCTTGCGGCAAAACGGGCCATCTGGTCGGTCGAGGTCGACAGGCTGGTGTTGCCGTCAATGGTGATCTTGTTGTCGTCCCAGAGGACGCACAGCCTGCCCAGGCCAAGATGCCCTGCCAAATCAATGGCTTCCTGGCTGACGCCTTCCATCAGGCACCCGTCTCCGGCCACAACCCAGGTGCGGTGGTCGACCAGCCCCGGAAACCTCGCCGCGGCCATGCGTTCGGCAATCGCCATGCCGACCGAGGTGGCGATTCCCTGGCCCAGCGGGCCGGTTGTCATCTCGATCCCGGCGGCGTGGCCATATTCGGGATGCCCCGCCGTCCGCGCGCCCAGCTGGCGGAACGCGCGCAACTGCGCCATCGGCATGTCCTTGTAGCCCAGGAGGTGATGGATCGCATAAAGCAGCATCGAGCCATGGCCGGCCGACAGCACGAAGCGGTCGCGGTCGGGCCAGTCCGGGTCTGCCGGGTCGAGCTTGATGAACCGGTTGAACAGCACCGCCGCGACATCGGCCATGCCCATGGGCATGCCCGGATGGCCTGAATTGGCCTTCTGGACGGCGTCCATCGCCAGGAAGCGGACAGCATTCGCCATTTGCCGCTCATCGGCGGCAGTCATTTGCGTGGTCATGTCGATCGTCCTTATGCGCGGCGTGAGTCGTGGATCAGCCGTTCGATCAGCGGGGTGAGGATCAGTTGCATCGCCAGATCCTGCTTGTTGCCCGGAATGACGATGGAGTTGGCGCGGCTCATCCACGACCCGGCGATCATCGACACCAGATAGGGGAAGTCGATCCCGCGCGGATTCTTGAAGCGGATGACGACGAGGCTTTCGTCAGGTGTCGGAATCCAGCGGGCAATGAAGGGGTTCGATGTATCGACGACCGGGACGCGCTGGAAATTGATGTCGGTTTCCGTGAACTGCGGGCAGATGCAGTGCACATAGGCATGCATCCGGCGCAGGATCGTGTCGGTCACGGCCTCGGTCGAATATCCGCGATGTTCGCGGTCGCGGTGAATCTTCTGGATCCATTCAAGGTTGATGACCGGCACCACGCCGATCTTCAGGTCGGCCAACCTGGCCAGGTTGACCTCGTCATTGACCACACAGCCGTGCAGACCTTCGTAAAACAGCAGGTCCGAGCCGTCGGCGAACGGCGCCCAGGCCGTGAAGTTGCCCGGAGCGACGCCGGTCCTTGCGGCCTCGACCTCATCATGGACATAGGTGCGCGTGCGCCCCGATCCGGTCAGGGCATATTCCCGGAACACACGTTCCAGTTCGCCCAGTTCGTTGGCCTCGTAGGAAAAGTGCGAGAAAGTCTGGTCGCCCTCGGCCGAGCGCCGCGACAGTTCCACCCGCATGTCGGCGCGATTGTAGCGATGAAAGGCGTCACCCTCGATGGAGACGGCCTTGATTCCTTCGCGGCGAAAGATCTGCTCGAAGGTGTTCTTGACCGTCGACGTGCCCGCGCCGGACGATCCTGTGACCGAGATGATGGGGTGCTTCTTGCTCATTTGGCGCTCCTGAAAAGGCCACGTTTGGAGAACAGCGCCGCGTCGGGGCGGTCTGCCAGATCGTGATAGCTGGTGACCCGGGCGACCTTGTCGGCGGACCCGAAGACGAAGGGGGTGCGCTGGTGCAGGGATGTGATCGGCTGCGACAGGATCGGGTCCATGCCATCGGTCGCCCCGCCTTGTGCCTGGACCACCAGAAAGGCGATCGGGGCGCATTCGTACAGCAGGCGCAGGCGGCCCTTTTCATAGCCGGGGCGGGCATCGCCCGGATAGAGGAACACGCCGCCGCGCGTCAGGATCCGGTGGGTTTCGGCGACCAGCGACGCAATCCACCGCATGTTGAAGGCGCGCCCGCGCGGGCCGTTCTGGCCCTCCATCAGGTCGTCGACAAACATGCGGATCGGGGCCCGCCAGTGGTGATAATTCGAGGCGTTGATGGCAAATTCGCTGGTCTGGGCCGGAATGACCATGTGCTCTGCCGTCAGGACAAACCGACCGCTGGTCGGGTCGAGAGTGTATTTCCGGGTGCCTTCGCCGAAGCTGACGACCAGACAGCACTGGGGGCCATAGATGAAATACCCCGCGCCCACCATCTGATCGGCCGGCCGCAGAAAGGTTGCCTCGGGGCTGTCTGCCGCCGGAAACAGCGCGAATATCGTGCCGACCGACATGTTGACGCCAATGTTGGACGACCCATCGAGCGGGTCGATCGCGATCCCATAGGCGCCGGTATCGGCCAGGCTGAGCACGCCGTCCTGTTCTTCGGACGCATAATGGCAAATGGCAGAGCCGCGCAGCGCATCGGCGAACAGGTCATCGGCAATGACGTCAAGCGCCTTCTGGCCATCTCCTGCCAGATTGGTGCCGACCTGCGAGCCGTGGTCGCCTGCAAGCTCGCCCATGGCGATCAGGCGTGCCAGCCTGGCCGCCGCCGCACACAGGCGCCGCAGCGGATCCTGCAGCGGAGCAGGAATCAGATCCGTGGCGATGGCGCCATAGGCCGTGTCCATGTGGGTTGTGGTGTCGACCGCCAACGCTGCCTCCTGCCCGGTGTCTGCGGGTCAGTGATGCCTTGCGTGGCGAGAAAGGAAAATTTAATAATTTCTACTGACGAGAAGGAAAAGTTGAATGATACGCCCCGATGCCGTGACCCTGCGCCAGTTGCGCGCGCTGCTTGCCGTCGGCAAGGCTGGATCCATGGCCGCGGCTGCGCAGGATTTGGGGCTGACGGCCCCGGCCGTTCACAGTCAGATCAAAGCGTTAGAAGACGCGATGCAGGTCGCGCTGCTGCAGCGTCACGCCGATGGTGCGGGATCGGGCCTGACTGCCGAGGGCCGGGTGCTGACCGAGGCTGCCACCCGGATCGAGGTGATTTTGTCGCAGGTGGCCGAAGAGATCACCGCCATGAAGGCGGGGCATCTTGGCCGGGTGCGGTTGGGTGTGGTGTCAACCGGGAAGTATTTCGCGCCCCGTCTGGTCAAGATCCTGCGCACGCTGGCATCGGGCACGGAGGTTTCCCTGCGGGTGGGCAACCGGGATCAGGTGATCACCGATCTGGACACCGGGGTGATCGACATGGCCATCATGGGCCGACCGCCCCTGACCCCCAAGGTCGAGGCCATCCCGCTTGGCCCGCACCCCCATGGCCTGATCGCCTCACCCGAGCACCCCCTGGCCGGCCGGCGCGCCCTTTCCGCGGCGGATCTGGCGCAGGAACTGTTCATTTGCCGGGAGGAAGGTTCCGGGACGCGCATCCTGATGGCGCGCTATCTGGACAGGATCGGCGATGGCCAACAGTTCCAGACGGTCGAGATGGGCTCCAACGAGACCATCAAGCAATCTGTCATCGCGGGTCTGGGCATCGCCTTCCTGTCGCTGCACACGGTGACCGACGAATTGGCCAGCGGGAGACTGGTGCTGCTTGATGCGCCGCAGTTGCCCATCATCCGGCACTGGTTTCTGGTCAATCTGGTGGATCGGCGTCAATCCGCCGCCGGGGCGGAAATAGCCCGGAACATCGTGGCGCTGAATGGCAGCTATCTGCCGGCGCTGCCGCTGGATCAGGGCCGGCGGTTTTCCGGCAATCCGGTGGGCTGATCCGCAGCCCGAGGCGCGGGCCCGGGGATGGCCTGGGTCAGTCCGCGCGGCGACGGTCTGCCACGGTCCAGGCGCAGGCAAGGCAGCCGCAGCCCGCCAGCGCGATCACCACGCCCATCGGCCGGGGTGTGCCGTCGGCCAGCCGTCCGACCAGCGCCGCGCCGATCATGCCGCTGCCGTATTGCACCGCGCCCACCACGGCCGAGGCGCTGCCCGCGGCTTGCCGGACGCTGGCCAGGGCGCCGGCGACGGCATTGGCCGCGATCAGGCCGTTCATTGCCGTGAACAGCAGGTTGGCGATCACCAGACCGATGGCGCCCAGCCAGTCCGTTGCCGAAATCAGCGCAAAGGCCAGGCCCGAGATGGCGGCTCCGGCGCCGCCGATCCGCAGCATCTTCTGGCTGCCATGACGGGTGACAAGCCGCGCATTCAGCATGTTGGCCGCCATCAGGCCGACGATCCCCGCGCCGAACACCAGCGCATAGGCCTGTGGCGACAGGCCGTGATAGGTGATGAAGGCAAAGGGCGCGCCGGCGATGCCGGCAAAGACCCCAAGATAGTAGAACCCCAGCGCCGCGGCCGGGGCCATCAACCCGCCGTTCGTCAGGTGGCGGGCATAGTCGGCCAGCGCGCTGCGCAGCGCCCCCTGGCTGCGCCTTGTGACCGGCAGGCTTTCCGGCAAGGCGGCCACCGCCAGAAGCGCCGCCCCGCCAAAGGCCACCAGGGTCCAGAAGATCGCGCGCCATGACCAGAGCGTCAGCATCTGCGCCCCCAGGCTGGGCCCGACCAGAGGGGCCACCGCCATGACCGTCATCAGCCCCGACATGACCCTGGCCGCCCGGTCCCGCTCATAAAGATCGCGCACCATGGCCCGCGCCAGAACCACGCCGGCGCTTGCGCCCAGCGCCTGCACCACCCGCCACAGGATGATATGCCAGGCCGTGACTGCCAGCGCGCAACCGGCGGAGCCGAGGGCGAAAATCACGATCCCCAGCAGGATCGGCCCCCGCCGCCCGAAACGGTCGCTGATCGGACCCCACAACAGCTGGCCGAAGCCGAAGCCGAGCAGATAGGTGGACACAACCAGTTCCATCTGCCCCGCGCCGGCATTGAGCCCCGACTGCATCGCGGGCAGGGCCGGAAGGAACAGGTCGGTCGAGATCGACGCAAAGCCCAGGAGAACGGCCAGCGTTGCCAGGACGCGAAAATTGGCGGGCCCGCCCATCTCAGCACGCCATCTCAGCGCCCGGAATAGGCAAGGAAGTCGTCGGGATAGCGCGCTCCCTGAACCGGGAAAGCGGCAGACAGCGCATCGATATCCGCGAAATCGGCGGGCGACAGCGTCAGCCGTGCCGTGCCCAGGTTCTCCTCGAGCCGGGTCAGCGACCGGGTGCCGAACAGCGGCACGATGAAGGGGGCCTTCGCCAGCAGCCAGGCCAGGGCCAGTTGCGCCGGGGTCGCGCCCAGTCGCGCGCCGATCCGGGCCAGACCATCGATCAGCGCCTGATTGGCCAGGCGCGCCTCGGGCGAGAAGCGCGGGGTGCGGCTGCGGATGTCGCGCGCTTCGAAGGCCTGGGCCGGATCGATCTTGCCGGTCAGGAATCCCTTGCCCAGAGGGCTGTAGGAAATCAGACCGATGCCAAGCCGTTGCAGCAGCGGCAGGATTTCGGCGTCTGGTTCCCGTGTCCACAGGGAATATTCGCTTTGCAGCGCCGTCACTGGCTGCACGGCATGGGCGCGGGCAATCGTGGCCGCTCCGGCCTCGGAAAGGCCGAAATGCGCAACCTTGCCCTGGTCGATCAGATCGCGGACCGTGCCTGCCACGTCCTCGATCGGCACATCCGGGTCGACGCGGTGCTGATAGATCAGGTCGATCCGGTCCACGCGCAAACGTCGCAGAGACCCCTCGACTGCGCTGCGGATCTGCGCGGGCCGGCTGTTGAGGGCCCCGCGAAATTCGCCCGTCGTCTGGTCGATGTCCCAGCCGAACTTGGTGGCGATCCGGACCCGGCCGCGCAGCGGCGCCAGAGCCTCGCCCACCAGGGTCTCGTTGACCCAGGGGCCATAGACTTCGGCGGTGTCGATCAGGGTCACGCCGCGGTCCACCGCCGCGCGCAGGACCGCGATCAGACCGTCACGGTCCTTCAACTCGCCATAGCCCATCGCCCCCAGCGCCAGGCACGAGACGTTGAACCCCTGCGGGCCGATCTTGCGCATCTGCATGGGCGGACTCCTGTTAGCCAGCCAATAGGCCAGCTTCGTTTCATCTGATAACATGGTCAATGTGAACAGGCTTGATATGCGGAACGAAGGGATGCGGCGCGAGCATCCGGTCGATCTGATGATGGTCGTCCCGCATGTGGTGGGGGCGCGCTGGTTTGCCCGGTCGGCGGCCCGGTCGGGCTGTCGCGATCGGCGGTCAGTCCGGCTCTTCGCCGGCTTGAGGACGGCCTGGGCCCGCGCCCGTTGCACCGGACCGCCGGCCGGGTCGCGCCCGCTCTGGCGGGCGACCATCGGCATGACCCCAGACGCAGGCGGTCGTCCTCGGTGCTGGCCGTCCCGCCGAGCGTCTGCACTGACGCCTGATGGGTGATGGAAACCTTTGCCAGCCGAACCTGCCGGGCGCATTGTCCGTGACCAAGGGGCGGTGCGACCCGCCGCGGCAAGGACGAGGTCGTGGCGCAAGAGGCGCGCCATGCCATCGCAACAGGGACAGGAGGCCCGATGACCGCTCTGGATACCGTTCTTGTCGCCGGTTCGCTGCACTATGACATCCTGGTCGAGGCCGACCATCTGCCCCGGCGCGATGAGACGGCGGTGGGGCGGCGCTGGTATCCCAAGTTCGGCGGCAAGGGCGGCAATCAGGCGGTGGCGGTGGCGCGGGCCGGGGTCAGGGCGCGGATGCTGGGGGCGGTGGGGGCGGACGATTTTGGCCGCCACCTGCGGGCCGGGCTGCAGGCGGGCGGGGTCGATGACCGGTTCGTGGCAACCTTGCCCGGGGTCGGTTCGGGGATGAGCGTGGCGATCCTGGACGCCGCGGGGGATTATGCTGCCACCATCGTGTCGGGGGCCAATCTGGCCGTGCCGACAGGGCCGATCCTGGACGCGGCGCTCTGGGCAGGCGTCGGCCTGGTCGTGTTGCAGAACGAAGTGCCCGAGGCGCTGAACCTGGCCGTTGCGCGGCAGGCGCGCGCCAGGGGAATCAGGACGTTGCTCAACGCGGCACCGGCCCGTGAGCTGTCACCGGATCTTGCGGCGCTGATCGATGTTCTGGTGGTCAACGCCGTCGAGGCCGAGATGATGGGCGCGGCCGAAGTCCGCGGCCTGGACGCGGCCGCCGAGGCGGCGGAACGGCTGGCCGGACGGTTCGACTGCGTGGTGGTCACAGCGGGCGGCGAGGGCCTGGCGGCGTGGACGGCCAAGGAAAAGCGTCTGATCCTGCCGGCCGAAAAGGTCGATGTCGTTTCGACCCATGGCGCGGGCGATGCCTTCATCGGCACGCTGGCGGCGAACCTGCTGCGCGGTGTGGCCTTTGCCGAGTGTTGCCGCCGCGCGTCAAAGGCCGCGGCGTTGCACGTGGCGGGCAAGACCGCTCCGGTCGTGGGCTGAGCAGACCGGTCGCGCGGGACGCCCGCAGCGGCGGTCATGGCGCAAGCCCGGGCAGATGGGCCAGGATGTCGTGGGTGATGGCGTCAAGCGGCTGGTCGATCCGCACGGTGATTGCCTCCTCCGGGCCGGGGGGTTCCAGCGCGGCGAACTGGTTGTCCAGCAGGGACAGCGGCATGTAGTGATCCTTGCGTGTTGCCATGCGGGCGGCGATCAGGTCACGGCTGCCCGCGAGATGGACGAAGCGCACAGGGCCGCCGGCCCCCGCCCGGATGCGGTCGCGGTAGGCGCGTTTCAGGGCCGAGCAGCCGATGATCACCGGCGCAGCCTTGGCCAGCACATGCGCCACGCAATCCAGCCAGGGCCAGCGGTCGGCGTCGGTGAGGGGAATGCCCCGGCGCATCTTTTCCACGTTGGCCGCCGGGTGCAGGTCATCGCCGTCGCGGTAAGGGATGGCCAGCCGGTCGGCCAGCGCCCTGCCCACCGAGGATTTGCCGCAGCCCGAGACCCCCATGATCACGATCCGCGTTGTCATAGCGAGGCCGTGATGCCGCCGTCGACATAGAGGACATGGCCATTGACGAAGCTCGATGCGGCAGAGGCCAGGAAGATGCAGGCGCCCTGCAGTTCCTCGACCCGGCCCCAGCGGCCGGCCGGGGTGCGCCTTTCCAGCCAGGCGGTAAAGTCGCGGTCGGCGACCAGGGCGGCGTTCAGCGGCGTATCGAAATAGCCCGGTGCGATGGCATTGCATTGCAGCCCGTGTCTTGCCCAGTCGGTTGCCATGCCCTTGGTCAGGTTTGCCACGGCCCCCTTGGTCGCGGTGTAGGGTGCGATGGACGGCCGGGCCAGCGCGCTCTGCACCGAGGCGATGTTGATGATCTTGCCGCGTCCGCGGGCGATCATGTGCCGCGCGCAGGCCTGACCGACGTTGAACACCGAGGCGATGTTGGTCTGCAACAGGCGCTGGAATGCGTCGGGCGGAAACTCCTCCAGGGGCGCGCGGTGCTGCTGACCTGCATTGTTCACCAGGATGTCGATGGCCTTGCCCTGTGCTTCGAATCCGTCCACGGCGGCACGGACGGCGGCATGGTCGGTGGCGTCGAAGGCCAGCGTTTCGGCGCCCGGCAGGCGGGCCGCGGCCGCGGCCAGTTTCGCCGGGTCGCGGCCATTCAGCACCACCTGCGCCCCCGCCTGGGCCAAACCCTGCGCCAGGGCAAGGCCGATGCCCTGCGAGGATCCGGTGATCAGCGCGCGCTGTCCGGTCAGATCGAATAGTTGATGTGCCACCCCAGCACCCCCTTGCCCGGACTTCTGTTCGACAGGTCGCTCGCCCTGGTTTGTGTTAGCGATAACAATACCTGTCAAGCCCAGAGCGAACCCAAGGCCAGATCCGTTTCGCGCCGGGTGGGGCCTTTCGATCCCGGCATCAGCCGCCAGCCCGGGCCAACGCATCGGGCCAACGCATTGGGCCAGCACATCGGGCCAGCACATCGGGCCGGCAGGTCTGACCGGTATCCGGTCGCGACGCTGGCGAACCGTCATGGCAGCAAACATCCCGGACCGGCTGTTGACAAGGCCGGACCCATCGGCCATGCCCGGAAGAACCTCGTCAGCGGAGGGGCCATGACGGTCAGCTACACAACCAAACGCCGCCTGCACTTCGGCGATTGCGACATCTCGGGCACGGCCTATTACCCGGCCTACATGAACCTTCTGAATGGTGTCGTGGAAGAGTTCTGGGAATGGCTGGGCTGGCCCTGGCACGAAATCATCTGGAAAGAACGCTGGGGCACGCCCACGGTGCACCTGAGCTGCGATTTCTCGAAACCGTCGTTCTTTGGCGACATGCTGACCTTCCGCCTGCGGGTGGTGAAGGTTGGCAGATCCAGCGTGCGCATCACCCATACGGTGCATTGCGGCGACGAGCCGCGCTGGTCTGGCGAACAGGTGCTGGCGGCGAGCTGGCTGGACAAGCACACGTCGATGCCATGGCCTGCCGATGTGAAGGCCAGACTGGAAAGCTTTCTGCCCAGGGAGTGACAAGGTTCCCGCATGGCGGACCAGGTGTAACGGGTTGCGCGTGGCGACACGCGAAGCGTAGATGATAGCGCTAACCGAATGGAGAGGGGCGGTATGGAACGCGCGGATATCGGGCTGATCGGGCTGGGCACGATGGGGGCCATGCTGGCGCTGAACATCGCCGAAAAGGGTTATCGGATTGCGGTGTGGAACCGGACGGGCAGCGTGACCGAAAAATTCGCCGCCACTGCGGGCGAACTGGCCAGCCGCATCGTGCCGACCCAGACGCTGCAGGCGCTGGTCGAGGCGATCAGGCCGCCGCGCACGATCATCCTGATGGTGCCGGCGGGCAAGGTGGTCGACGATCAGATTGCCGCGCTGCGCCCGCTGCTGGACCGCGATGATCTGGTGATCGACGCGGGCAATGCCAATTTCCATGACACCGACCGCCGCGCCGCCGAAGCCGCCATCAAGGGGCCCCGCTTCCTGGGCATGGGCGTCTCGGGCGGGGAGGAGGGCGCGCGGCACGGGCCCTCGATCATGGGTGGCGGCGACAAGGCCGACTGGGACCGCGTGAAACCGGTGCTGGAGGCGATTTCTGCGAAATATCAGGGCATCCCTTGCGCGACCTGGATGGGCCCGGCCGGGGCGGGGCATTTCGTCAAGGCGGTGCACAACGGCGTCGAATATGCCGACATGCAGATGATCGCCGAAATCTATGGTCTGATGCGCGATGGTCTGGGAATGGGTGCCGCCGCCATCGGGGACGTGTTTGCGGCCTGGAACCGGGGCCCGCTGCAAAGCTATCTGGTCGAGATTTCGGCAGCGGTCGCCAGGGCCACCGATGGGGGCAAGCCGATGCTGGACGTGATCCTGGACAAGGCCGGCCAGAAGGGCACGGGTCGCTGGACGGTGATCGAGGCGCAGCATCTGTCGGCACCGATCCCGGTGATCGAGGCGGCGGTCATGGCACGCAATGTCTCGGCCCGGCTGGAGGCCCGTCAGGCGGGTCAGGCCGTCTTTGGCCCGGCGCCGCAGGCTCTGCCCCAGGGCAGCGTGACCATCGCGCTGCTGGAACAGGCGATGATCGCCGGCAAGATCCTGTGCTATGCCCAGGGCTTCCAGATGCTGGCGGCGGCCTCCGAGTCGTTTGGCTGGAACCTGCCGCTGCCGGAAATCGCCAAGGTCTGGCGTGCGGGCTGCATCATTCGCTCGTCGATGCTGAACGACATGTCGACCGCCCTGGCCGAGGATCCGGCGCGCGGCCTGATGCTGGCGCCGTTCTTCGCCAGCCTGCTGAAAACCGCAACCCCCGCACTGCGGCAGGTTGTGGCGGCGGGCGCGGCGCATGGTCAGCCGGTGCCGGCGCTGTCGGCGGGCCTGTCCTGGTTCGACATGATGCGCACCGCGCGCGGCACGGCCAACATGATCCAGGCGCAACGCGATTTCTTTGGTGCCCATGGGTTCGAGCGGCTGGATCAGCCCGGCACCGGGCTGCATGGCCCCTGGGGCGCGCATATGGTCTGACGCCCGGCCGCCGGCTTCGGCCGCAGCTTGGTGCAAAGCGTCGCAGCCCGGTTGAGCGCGGTGGCGGGAAAGCCCATATTGCGGTGAGAACCTGCTGGAGGGGCCGCCATGAACGGGGCAAGAAGGTTGCTGGATGGTCTGCTGGTCGGGCTGGGTCAGATGACCGGCGGCAAGGGGCTGGGCGAGCTGGCCGATCAGGCCAGGAAGACCTGGGATGACCAGTCGGCCCTGACGAAGGGTGCCATCGGCGGTGCGGTGCTGGCGACGCTGTTCACCAGGGGTGGACGGCGCGTTCTGGGCAGCGGGTTGGAGATCGGTGGTGCGGCCCTGGTGGGGGCGCTGGCGATGAAGGCCTATGAATCCTGGCTGGCCGGGGCCGTGCCCTCGGCGGGCGGCGCGGGCGATCCTACGGGCACGGCCTTTCTGCCGGCCGATCCGGCGGCAGCGGATGATCTGGCGGCGCGGCTGCTGCAGGCGATGGTCGCCGCGGTGAAGGCCGATGGTCAGGTGACGGATGCCGAGCGCGCGGCCGTGAACGCCCAGGTGGCGCAGTTGCAGATGGCCGGCGATGCCGCTTCGGCCCTGATCGCGGCCGAGATGGACGCCGCGCTGGACCCTGGCCGGATCGCTTCGCTTGCGCGCTCGCCCGAGGAAGCGGCGGCGATCTACACCGCCTCGGCCCTGGTGGTGAACCGGCAGGGCGCGGCGGAGAAGGGCTATCTGGCGATGCTGGCAGCGCGGCTGGGTCTGGACGCTGGCCTGGTGGCGCATCTGGACGCCCAGGTGGCCGGCAGCGCGGCCCAGAGCGCCGGTTGAAGGATCAAAGCGCAGCCAGGGTCGCATCCAGCCGCGTCAGGAAGAAATCCAGGTTTTCCGAGCTGAATGGCAGGGGCGGGCGGATTTTCAGCACATGGCCCAGCGGTCCGGTGGCCGAGATCAGCACCCGCCGGTCGCGCAGGCCGTTCACGATCCGCGCCGCCAGCTCGGCATCGGGCTGGCCGTCGCGCAGGATGTCCAACCCCAGGAACAGCCCGGCCGAGCGCACCTGGCCCAGGGCGGCGTGCCGCCTGGACAGGTCTGCCAATCCGTCATGGAAGGCCCGGCCGATACGGGCGGCATTCTGCATCAGGCCCTCGCCCTCGATCACGTCCAGGACGGCCAGCGCCGTGGCAGCGGCGACGGCGTTGCCGCCAAAGGTGTTGAAATACCGGGCTTTCTGGCCAAAACGCTCCAGCAGGTCGGCCCGCGCCACCAGCCCGGCCACCGGATAGCCGTTGCCCATCGGCTTGCCCAGAGTCACCAGATCGGGCGTGAGTCCATGGCGCTGGAACCCCCACATGTGCTGACCGGTGCGGCCGAAGCCCGGCTGCACCTCGTCGGCGATGAACAATCCCCCCGCCGCCCGGATCGCGGCCGCCGCCGGGGCCAGAAAGCCCGGCGGATCGGCAAAGACGCCGTCCGAGGAGAAGATCGTGTCGACGATGAGCGCCGCAGGCCGGATGCCGTGGCGCTGAAGATCGTCGATTGCCGCCTGCACCCGGGCCGCAAAGGCCACTCCCAGATCGGAGGCCCTGTCGGAGATCAGCCTGCGCGGATCGGGTGCGGGGATGGTCCTGACGTGTTCGCCCAGCGGCACGCCCGCCCCCAGCGAGGGCGACAGGCCGGCGATCACATGGGTGACACCGTGGTAGGCATTTTCGGTGACGATGAATCCGGAGCCGCCGGTTTCCGAACATGCGATCCGGAATGCCAGATCATTCGCCTCGGATCCGGTGCAGGTGAACATCACCTTCGACAGTTCGGGCGGGAAATGCGCCAGCAGGCGCTCGGCATATTCGAGGATGCCGTCGTGCAGATATCGGGTGTGGCTGGCATAGGTCGCCGCCTGTTTTGCCATGGCCGCAACGACCCGGCCATGACAATGGCCGACCGAGGCGACGTTGTTGTAGGTATCCAGATAGGCATTTCCCTGGGCGTCATACAGCCAGACGCCCTCGCCGCGCACAAAGTGAACCGGCGTTTGGTAAAACAGGCGATAGGCCGGGCCAAGCACCCTGGCACGGCGCTCCACCCGGGCCCGGTCTTCGGGCGACAGAAGGGCCGTGGCGGGATCGAAGGCGTTCACCATCGGCGGCAGGGTCATCTCAGGCTCCGTTCAAGATGGGCGGACAGCGAAGCGACCGGGGTTTCGGACAGCGCGGCCAGGGCCGCCGCCGAGACGGGCACGTTGCGCAGGATATAAGGGGCGTTGTCCGGGTAAAGCCGGGCGCGCTCATGGGCGATGGCCAGGGTGGTCACCAGGCGCGCGATGACAGCCAGAGGCAGGAGCCGCACCTCGGCCGCGCCGAGCGGATTGGCCCCGTGGTAGGCGGCGGCCACCTGCGTCAGGCTGTCCTGCGGGCGGGTCGGGTCGATCAGATACGAGGCGGCGATGCCCAGATCCAGAAGGCGCGGCGTTTCCACCATGTCGCCGAAATCGAGGATGCCGGCCATGTGGTCGGGCTGGTCGGCCTGCACCAGGAGATTGTGTGGGTTCAGATCGTTATGAACAACCTGCCAGGGCAACCCCGCCAGAGCCGGGGCCAGACCGGTGTCGAACAGATCCATCCCCTGCCGGGCGAGTTGTCGCAGGCCCGGGTCGGTGATGGCGGCCAGCAGCGGGCGCAGCGCACCGGTGTGGCGGATGTCCCAGACCAGGTGACGCCGGGCAGCGGCATGGTGGAAGTCCTTCAGGGCGTGTGCCAGCCGGCCAGCCAGCGCCCCGATCGCCGCCCGCTGCGCATCGCTGCGCGGCGTGGCATGCAGCGGCGTGCCCTGCAGATAGGTCAGGAGCCGCAATCTGCCACCGCAGGGCGCGGCCACCTCGACGGCGCCCGACAGTGCCGGCACCACGCGCGGCACCGGCAGACCGCTGCCGTCCAGATGCAACAGGGCCTGGGTCTGCAGGTCGGTCTCGGCCGGCGGTTCGGCCGGATTGGACAGTTTCAGCACGTAATCGCCGCCCGGCGTGGCCAGATGAAAGTTGACATCGCGTTCCGATGTCAGCCGTCGCAGCCGGCCGGTCAGGCCCCAGTGGTCGTCCAGCGCCGCCGCTGCGGATTCTTCTGGGAAGTCCGGCGGCGGCGAGGTCAGGATGGTGCCCAGTGGCGAAGTCATGTCAGGTCTACCCACAGCGGGAAATGGTCTGACGCAATCTCGCCCGGATCGCTCCAGGCCCGGGTCACGCGCGGCGCCAGATCGGCGGTGACAAAGCAATGATCCAGCTGGCGCAGGCGGGTCTTGCCGGCGATCATCTTTTCATGGGTGTGAAGCCGAGCACCCGTTCGGGAAACCGCATCGACCAACGCGCCGTGATACAGGGCCTCGGGGTGATAGGGTGTCTGGCCGGTGATCCGCCGATGTTCGGCGCTGCCTGGCTCGCAGTTGAAATCGCCCATCCAGATCGCGGTCACCGGGCAGGGCGGCTCGGCCTGACCCTCTGTCCAGTTGCGCTCGGGCTCGTCATCGGTGCCGCTCCACGGGCCACCCGCCAAGGGCACCCGATCGTGATGCGCCAGAAGCATGTCGATCTGCTCGAGCCGCTCGCTCACGCCGACATGGGCCAGGTGAATCGACCAGACCCGGATCGGGCCCAGCGGCGTGACAACCAGGGCTTCCAGCGCCGGGTTCTGGGTGTTCAGGGGGGCGACCATCCGCCGCATCGGCAGCAGATGCAGGCGACTCCACAGGATCGGCCAGCGCGACAGGATCATCGTGCCGAACTGTCGGCGGCGATTCACGACCCGGCCCGCCTCGACATGCGAGGCGTCCATGTCGAAGGCCGGGCCATAGACGGCGTAATGCTGCGGCAGGGCTTGCATGATGGCCAGGGGCTGATCCTGCAGGCCTGAGCGCGCCCAGTTTCGTTCGACCTCTTGCAGGCAGATCAGGTCGGCGCCCTGCATGACCCGGATCGCGCGCGAAAGGTCGTGTCGGCCGTCGCGGCCAAAGCCATACTGGATGTTGTAGCCGAGAAGCCGCATGCGACGCAGCCTAGGACAGAACCGCGAGGCCCGGAAGGGGTCAGGCCAACACGATCCAGGGCGAGGAAAAGCGGTGTTCCTCGAGGTTGGGCGAGGGGCCGATCCGGTCTACCACGGCGAACAGACCCGGCGCATGCAGCGGCGTCAGCACGCCATGCCAGGTGCCGCGGAGCAGGTTGATGCCCTGCGCACCATTGGTCAGGAAGGCACGGGGCACGGCATCCGGGCCGGACGCGACGATCACCAGAAAGGGATGCTGGGTCATCGGCAGGAAGGCCTGGCTGCCCTCGGGGTGACGCTCGATCAGGTCGAAGGCATAGGGCAGGGCGCGGGGTTCGGCCTGGAAGATCGAGATGCCGGCGCGGTTGGCGGCATCGACTTCGGGTGCGAAGTCGAGCCGGGCGCGGTCGTGGTGGCGGCGGCAGAGGCCCGCGTTGATCAGGCGGTAGTCACCGCTGGCCTCGAGGACATCGCCGAACGGCGCGAAGGCGGTAGCGGTCAGGGGTTCGGTATGCAGGCTGCGCATGGCGGGCTTTCTGGCGAGGGCCGGGGGGTTGCACACCCCCCGGACCCCCCGTGGGATATTTATGGCAAGATGAATGAGGCCAGACTGGGCATTGGCCGCGGGCCGGTCAAGGGAGGCTGGGGTGAAGTTCCGGGCGGCGGTGACGCAGAGGGCGGGATGGACGCGATCGGGTTGCAGGTGCCCGGGGCGTTGGTCGAGGCGTTGGTCGAGGCTTTGGAGCGCCGCGGGTGGCCAGGGCGGTCGTGATGGCAGGGGCAGGGTGTGACGCCGGTTCGTGGCGGGTCCGCCCGGCGCTGATCTGTCCGTCGCAAGCGATATGTTCCCGGTCGCACGGCCGGGCGGAAGTCTGCTGCCCGGGCATCGTGCGGCCGCCGCTGGCCTGAAGGGTGGCATCGGGCGGATCCCGTCTGACAGGCAGGGCCGGAGCGCCGAGCCTACCGCAGCACGCCACGCAGCCTGGCGTGGCGGTTCACGTCCTTGTACAGCAGATAGCGGAAGCGGCCCGGACCGGCGGCGTAGCAGGCCTGCGGGCAAAAGGCGCGCAGCCACATGAAGTCACCGGCCTCGACCTCGACCCAATCCTTGTTCAGCTTGTAGACCGCCTTGCCCTCCAGCACGTAGAGCCCGTGTTCCATGACATGGGTTTCCTCGAACGGGATCAGCCCGCCCGGTTCGAAGGTCACGATGTTCACATGGGCGTCATGGGCCATGTCGGTCGGGTCGACGAAGCGGGTCGTGCCCCAGCGGTTCAGCGTGTCGGGCATCCAGCGCACCGGCACGTCGCGTTCGTTTATGACGAAGGCTGCGGGTGCCGCCACGCCGGGCGCGGCTTCGTAAAGCTTGCGCAACCAGTGGAACCGGGCGGGCCCGTTGCCTTCGGCAAGCAGTTTCCAGGCGGTGCCGGCAGGGATGTAGGCATAGGAGCCCGCCTCCACCTCGTGGCCCGTGGCACCGATGGTCAGGGTGGCCAGGCCTTCGGTGAAGAACAGCCAGTGTTCGGCCGCGGTTTCGGCATCGGGCGCATCTGACCCGCCGCCGGGTGCGACCTCCATCACATACTGGCTGAAGGTTTCCGAAAATCCCGACAGGGGCCGGGCGATCAGCCACAGCCGCGTGTCGGTCCAGCCGGGCAGGTGGCTGACCACGATGTCGGAAAAGCAACCCCTGGGGATGACGGCATAGGCCTCGGTGAAGACGGCACGCTGGCTCATCAGGGCGGATTGCGGCGGCAGCCCGCCGGGCGGGGCGTAATAGGAACTCATGGCAGGATCGCTTTCAGGCGCAGGAGGGCGATGCGCTCCACCTGGGCGCAGGCGGTGGCGAATTCGGTGGCGGTGTCGTTCAGGATGCGGGTCTGGAAAGCCTCCCGGATCGA
>JAKALB010000198.1 GCA_021813365.1 Pseudomonadota bacterium
TTCCGATCTAGATGTTGCGCGTGCTGGGCGATGGCGGCTATGCCGCACGCGAGGCGCGCCACCATTGCGCCGCCGATCTTGGCGCGGTGACCGAAAGGTTCCGCGACGATCTGGCCGCCCTGCCCCATCCGCTGAACCATGCCGCCGTCGTGGAAGTGGCCGACCGCGCCGAGGCCGTGGCTCGGCTGGCCGCCAGTTTGGCGGATTATGAGATCAGCCAGGATCCGACCCGCCTGGTCTATCCGATCTGGCGCGATCCGGATGTGCTGGACACCTGGTTCTCATCCGGCCTGTGGCCGATCGGCACCTTGGGATGGCCAGACAACACCCCGGAATTGCAGAAATATTTCCCCACCAGCGTGCTGATCACCGGCTTTGACATCATCTTCTTCTGGGTCGCCCGGATGATGATGATGCAGTTGGCCGTGGTGAATGATGTTCCGTTTCGGACCGTCTATCTGCATGGGCTGGTGCGCGACGCCAAGGGCAAGAAGATGTCCAAGTCGCTGGGCAATGTCATCGATCCGCTGGAGGTGATCGACGAATACGGTGCCGATGCACTGCGTTTCGCCAATGCCGCCATGGCCTCGATCGGGGGCACATTGAAGCTGGATATGGCGCGGATCGCCGGCTATCGCGCCTTCGGCACCAAGCTCTGGAACGCCTGCCGCTTTGCCGAGATGAACGGGGTCTGGGAAGGTCACGCGACCCAGGCCGCCCCGCCTGCCGCGCTGGGCACCGCGAACCGCTGGATCATCGGCGAAACCGCCAAGACCCTGGCCGAGGTGAATGCCGCGCTGGAGAATTTCCGTTTCGACCAGGCAGCGGCAAGTCTGTACGCCTTTGTCTGGGGCAAGGTCTGCGACTGGTATGTCGAGTTTGCCAAGCCGCTGTTCAACGGCGATCAGGCGGGCGAAACCCGCGCCACGATGGCCTGGGTGCTGGACCAGTGCATGATCCTGCTGCATCCGATCATGCCCTTCATCACCGAGGAACTGTGGTCCACCACCGGCGCCCGCGCCAAGCTGCTGGTGCATACCGACTGGCCAACCTATGGCGCCGATCTGGTGGATCCCGCATCCGAAGCCGAGATGGGCTTTGTGACCGCGCTGATTGACGACATCCGCTCGGCCCGGGCGCAGGTGCATGTGCCGGCCGGGCTGAAGATCGACCTGATCGCCACCAGCCTTTCGCCCGCCGCCCGTGCCGCCTTTGAACGCAACCGCGCGCTGATCGAAAGGCTGGCCCGGATCGGCAGCTTTGCCGAGGGCGCGGCGCCCAGGGGCTCGATCGCGGTCGCCATGGAGGGCGCGGCCTTTGCCATACCGCTGGCCGGGCTGATCGACGTAGCCGAGGAAAAGGCCCGGTTGCAGAAGTCGCTGGACAAGCTGAAAAAGGAAATCGGCGCGTTGCAGGGCCGCCTGAACAACCCGAACTTCGCCGTCTCGGCCCCGGAAGAGGTGGTCGACGAGGCCAGGGGCAATCTCGAGGCGCGTCAGGGTGAGGCCGCGCTGGTCGAGGCCGCCCTGCGCCGCCTGACCGAGATCGGCTGAACCGGGACCGCTCCGGCGCTCAGGCGCCGGGGTTCAGCCGCCACAGCCGGTAGTTCAGCGCGGCAGCGATGCTGACCCAGATCAGATAGGGCACGAGCATCAGCCCGGCCAGAAGGTCCAGCCCAAGGAAAGCCAGCATGGTGGCGGCCACGGCCAGCCACAGCAGGCCGATCACCGCCAGCCCTGCCCGAATCCGGTGCGCGCCGAACACCACCGGGGTCCACAGCGTGTTCAATGCGATCTGCACCGCCCAGAACCCCAGCGCCGGCCCGACCCTGGCATCAGCCAGCCCGGCCACCCGCGCCGCCGCTGCCGCGATCAGCAGGTAAAGCAGGGCCCAGATCACCGCAAACGCCCAGGCCTTCGGTGTCCAGTCGGGTTTGTTCAGCCCCCGATACCAGGCGTCGGCCGGAAAGAACGCGCCACTGGCCGCTGCCGCTCCGCAGGCGGCCAGAAAGGTCAGGAATGTCGGAAACGCCACGGGGCACCTCATCATCTGTCCTGGTCAAGATAGGCCGCCCCGCCCGGCCGCCAAGGCGGCGCGACCTCGCGTCACGGGGCCGCATGAAACCTCTTGCCCGGCGCCCTGCCTTTGCCCCAGATATCGGCATGACCCGTCCCCGTTTCACCGCACTTGCCGCCAGCCTGCCCGCGACGGTGCCCTTCACCGGCCCCGAAACGCTGGAGCGTCGGGCTGGAACCCCGTTCCGCGCCCGCCTCGGCGCCAATGAATCGCTGTTCGGCCCCTCGCCCCGCGCCGTGCAGGCCATGGCCCAGGCCGCGGCGGATGCCTGGATGTATGGCGATCCGGAAATGCATGACCTGAAGGCCGCCATCGCCGCGCATCATGGCGTGGCGCCGGGCAATGTCGTGGTGGGCGAAGGCATCGACGGTCTTCTGGGCCTGCTGGTCCGCCTGATCGTCGGCCCCGGCGATGCCGTCGTCACATCGGATGGCGCCTATCCGACCTTCAACTTCCATGTCGCGGGCTTTGGCGGCGCCCTGCACAAGGCCCCCTACCGCGACGACCATGAAGACCCCGAAGCGCTGATTGCGCTGGCGCATCACACCGCGGCCAAGCTGATCTACCTGGCCAACCCCGACAACCCGATGGGCAGCCACCATCCCGGCACCACCATCGCCGCCCTGCTGGATGACCTGCCCGAAGGCGCGCTGCTGGTGCTGGATGAGGCCTATGTAGAGCTTGCCCCCGAAGGCACCGCCGCACCGGTGGCCGCCGATGACCCTCGCGTGATCCGCCTGCGCACCTTTTCCAAGGCGCATGGCCTGGCTGGCCTGCGGCTTGGCTACGCCCTGGCGGCGCCCGACCTGGCCCGGGCCTTCGACAAGGTGCGCAACCATTTCGGCGTCGGCCGCATCGCCCAGGCCGGGGGCATGGCCGCCCTCGCCGACGGGGCCCATCTGACCCGCGCCCGCGCCTGGGCCGAGGCCGGGCGGGCCCGCCTGTCGACGCTGGCGCGTGCGAACGGGCTGGAGCCGCTGCCATCGGCCACCAATTTCGTCACGATCGACGCGGGACGCGATGGTGCCCATGCCAGGGCGCTGCTGGAGGAACTGGGCCGAAGAGGCGTCTTTGTTCGCATGCCCAGCGTGGCGCCCCTGGACCGTTGCATCCGCATCTCGCTGGGCGACCAGCCTGCGATGGACACGCTGGCCGAGATTCTGCCCGAGGCGCTGCTGGCGGCGTTGCGCCGCCGCTGATCATTCGGCGGCCAGCGCCGGGGGCTTGGTGGCTTTCACCGCAGGCAGCACCGTCGAGCCCAGTGCGGGGCCCAGTGCGGGGCCCAGTGCAGGGCCCAGTGCCGGACCCAGTGCCGGGGCCGCGCCTTCCACGGCATCCGTGGCTGCGCCGAGCCTGGGCGGCGCCGCGTCTGGCGTGCTCTCGACCAGCGGCGCCAGCCCGCCCTGGGCCAGCGGGCGGCGAAATATCAGCATGTGCTGGAACGTGGTCCTGCTGCCGGTCAGGCCCACCCGCTCTTCGCAGGGCAGCGAATCGGCGCGCAGGTATTCCCAGCCTTCGCGCCCCAGCCGGTTCATCGCATTCGCCAGGGCCAGTGCATAGCGGTCCGCCGTCGACTTTACACCGCGCGCCTTTTCACCCCGCACAGGTGCCGGCACGACCTTGTATTCATATGCCGTCATGACCCCGACTCCTTCGAACCCGCCAGCCATCTATAAACGGCAAGCGCCTGACGTGAAACCAGTTTCCACAATCCGGCCAGCGCCGCAAGCCGTGCCGGGCGCCCGACCGCCGACCGACCTCATGCGCCCGCCCGCCCCTGCAGCACCGCAGGCTCCAGCCGCAAGGGCAGCGTGACCCGGAAGGCCGCGCCCTTCTGCCCGGGCAGATAGGCGATCGACCCGCCCAGATTGGTCAGGATTTCCCGGCAGATCGCCAGCCCCAGCCCGGCCCCGCCCGCCGTGGAATCATCGGTGGCACGGGCGAATTTCTCGAAGATGATGGCCTGGCTCTGCACGGGAATTCCCGCGCCGTTGTCGATCACATCCAGATACACCCGCCCGCCCCGCCGCCGCACCGTGATGGTCAGTTCCGGAGA
>JAKALB010000199.1 GCA_021813365.1 Pseudomonadota bacterium
CCTGTGGCGGCATCCGGGGTGGCGGCATCCGGGGTGGCGGATGTGGCCGCCGGGGCCGGAGCGGTTTGGGGCGCGGCATCGGGGGTGGCCGCGACACTGCCCGCCCCGCCCGCGGCTTCCAGCGCCTTCTGGACCTCGGCCGGGATCTGGCCCTTCTGATAGGCCAGCAGCACGGTGATCCGCCGGTTCGAGGGATCGCGCGGATCCTCGGGCTTCAGCGGTTCGGTATCGGCCACGCCCGAGATGCGGGTGATCCGCCCCTCGGTCACCCCGGCCGAGACGAGGACGCGCCGCGTCGCGTTGGCGCGTTCCGAGGACAGATCCCAGTTGTCATGCCCGGCGCCCTCGGCGAAGGGCACCGAGTCGGTATGGCCCGAGATCCGGATCGCGTTGGGCAGCGTCGCGATCACCCGGGCCAGCTTCTGCATCAGCAGAAGCGTGGGCCCCTCGATCTTCGCGCTGCCCGAGGCGAAGAGGGCGCGCCCGGCCTGGTCGACCACCTCGATCTGCAACCCCTCGGGGGTCTGGCGGAACTGCACGTTGTTCAGCAGGGGCTGCAGATCCGGCTCGGCGCGCATCGCGCTCACGATCTCCTGCTGCACCTGGCGGAACCGCGCCTCGTCCAGCTGGTGCTCGGGCACCGCGACCGGCTTGACGACGGTGACCACGGCCGCGGGCTTGTCCTTCGCCTCGGGGGTGGGGGCGGGGGCCGCCGGGGCGGCGGGCGCGGGCCTGGCCGCCGGGGGCTGCGGGGCAGGCTGCGGGGCAGGCTGCGGGTCGGGCCGCGCGGGCTCCATCCCCTTCGGCCTGGCCATGCCGTTCGAGCCGCTCATGATCCCGTTCGGCCCGAGCGCGGTGCCGCCAAGCGCGCCGATCCCGCCCTTGGCGGTCATCGAGACCTTGGCAGGGGTGAAATAGTCGGCGATCCCGTTCAGCTGATCCTTCGTGGTGCTGCCCACGATCCACAGCAGCAGGAAGAACGCCATCATGGCGGTCATGAAGTCGGCATAGGCGACCTTCCAGGCGCCGCCATGATGCCCGTGGTCCGTCGCGTCGTCATACTTGCGGATGATGATCGCCGGTGCGTTTGCCCGTGCCATTCGCCCACTCCCCTGCCCGGCCCCCGCAAGGCGGGGGTTGTGGTCTCAAGGCCGGGTCGCTTCTGCGACCGGATCAGCAGGTGACACGCGGAAACCCGATTCTTCGGGGGCCGAGCCTCTTGGGGACATCCGTCGCGGGCAAAGGTGCCGACAATGCGGCACGGTTCGCGCAAATTTGGGAAACCGGCGCGAAAGACCGGTCAGACGCTGGCTTCGGCGCGGCTGTACTTGCCCAGCCCCACCCTGCGGGCATAGGCGGCCTTGCGCTCGCTGTAGCTTGGCGCGACCAGCGGCAGATCGGCGGGCAGGCCGAATTGCGCGCGGTAGTCATCCTCGGTCAGGCCGTGTTCGGAGCCGAGATGGCGCTTGAGCATCTTGAAGCCCTTGCCGCAGCAGAGGCAGAAGACGCGGTCGTTCGTCACCGCGCGTTCGACCGGCAGGGCCGGCGGGGTGGCGCTTTCGGCCAGGACGCGGGGCGCCGCCACCGGGGCGGGGCGGGCCGGATCGGTCGCCGGCGCAGAGGCGCCAAGCTGGGCCGACAGCCGGGCGACAAGGCCCAGGATCTGCTCGGGCGTGGTGTCCGGGCGACCGGCGTAGGCCGCAGCCACGCTCGCGATCACATGAAAAGCCCCGGCCGCGGTGTCGTTGTTCATCAGGTCGCTCCAGCGTTCTTTACTCGTCAGTTCTTCACTCGTCAGGCGGGAACCTAGAAAGTGCGATGTAAAACGTCAAGAAATTCAGAGTTTTTCTTGATGTTCGTACCAGAATGCCGCACCTTCATCCGCAAAGCAAGATTAACAAACTTTAATACTTGTGTCACGAAGGATATCCGGCCGCGAGGGCCGGTTGCGCAGTTTCCCGCCCGTCTGCCCCCGCCCCTGGCCGCGCGCTCCGGGCTGCCGCGCGGGCGGCGACATAGCTTGGGGCCGCCGTCGGGTAGTCGGGCGGCAGATGCCACCTTTGCCGGTAATCCTCCAGCGTCAGGCCCAGCCGGTGCAGATGGCCGACAAGCAGGGTGACGTGCTGCCCGGTCTCGAGGCAGACGAGGTGGTCGGGCTGCACGCTCTGCGCGACCGGCACCGCGGGATCGGGCGGGGCCGGCTGCGGCCCCGCGGCGCCATGCCAGCGCCGGACGGCGGCGGCCAGCAGTTCCAGCCGCGGCAGTGCGGGCGAAGGCCCGACCCGGCCCTTCCCTGCCCGCCTGTTCTTGTCTATGCTCATGCCCATCGTTCTTGTGTTGTTGTTCACATGAGATTGTACGTATTGGTTAATAGATTACCAAAGATCCCTGTAATTCTTGCTGTTTTTCGTCGCGGCGCGCGAATTCTTGCGCTGCGCGCGACCTCGCGGCAGCCGAGGATGACCCCAGCCTGTATCGCCGGAATCGATTTCGCGTCGGGGTTGTGCCTGGCGCGCCGGGTCGGCCGGACGGCGGATCGGCCGCGGCCGTCGCCCGCCTGTCGGAACACGCTCTGCGAAGGATGGCCTCTCCATGCCTGAAAAGGACATCCCGCAGGTCGACGCGGTCGTCATCGATCCCTCGGAAACCCTCGGGCGGGATCTGCAGATCTACCTGGCACGCCGCTGCGGGCTGGTGGCCGAACACCGCAGGCACATCGGCGGATACGATCCGGCAGAGGCCCCCGCCGCGCCGAGGCTGCTGGTCACCTCGGGCCTGGGCGACGGCAGCGGCCTTGCGCTCGTGCGCCGGGTCAGGACGCTGGGGTTGCCGACCTTCGTGCTGTACATCGACCGCCGCGGCAGCCCGGACGAGGGCGGCGACGCCTTCGCCTCGGGGGCCGACGACGTGATCCGCGCGCCATTCTCCCTGCGGGAGTTCGGCCTGCGCCTGCGCACGCGCCTGGGCCCGGATTTCGTGGCCGAAAGCCAGGCCGCGGGCCTGGTGCCCGAGCTGATGCTCGACGCCGACCACCGCCTGCTGGCCGCGGCCAGCCCCGCCGTGGTCCAGTTGACCCCCGCCGAGGCCGAGATCATGGCGGTCCTGATCCGGCGCGGCGGCCTGCTGGTGACCCGCAACGAGCTGTCGCGCGCGATCGACAAGTGCGAATGGGTCTATGGCGACCGGAAGTTCGATGTCCACATCACCCGGATCCGCCGCAAGCTGCAAAAGGCCTTCGGCGATCGCTACACGGTGCAGTCGGTGCGCGCCGAGGGCTATGCGCTGACCGAGACCGCGGCCAGGGCGGCCGAGTCCAGCCCCGCCGGCCCGGCCGACTGGGCCTGAGCCCGGCGGGGCCGGATGCGGGGGCCGGGGTGGAATCGCGCACCGCGCGGGGGCCGGGGCCGTCAAGACAAATCTTGTAAATGTTGCGCGCTATGCCCGCCAGGGCTCTGTGGATAGTTTTCCTGCCCAATTCTAGCTGCGCCAAGCGGAAAAGCCCCCATATGTAGTCGCAATCTGGCTGAATTATGGCCGTTTCCGCGCAGATTCGCACAAAATCGTCAGGGCTGCGTTACGCCCCGCCCGCACCACCAGAGCGCGAAGGGCGCCCCGGAGCGCGGACACACGCGCAGGCAGAATTAACAATGATGAACTTACCCGAAAGGATTTCCGCCGCTATCAATGGAAGCAAGGAAAGACCAACGGGGCGATGGGGACGATGCTGACAACAAAGCTTCTCCAGGGGATCTGGGACGGGACGATCACGGTCCTGCCCGACGGCCAAAAGGGGCCTGTCGCAGAGGCCCTGATGCGGATCGTCTCGGTGCCGACGGTCTCGCTGGCCAGCCGGATGTCACTGGGCGGTGTCCGGCTCCTGCCGGAGTCGACGGAACTGCTTCCGGGGGCCTCGCTGGGCGACGTGCTGGTCGAGGAACTGGGGATCGAGGTGCCCTATGGTGCGATCGTCGTGCTCGAGGACGAGAGCGCGGCCCCGGCCGGAGAGGTCGATGACGGCCGGCTGCGGATACTGATCGAGCGCGCGCTTCTGGACGTGGTCCTGCCCGCCGACAGCCACCGCGCGGCGGCCGGGCCGGCGGCTGCGGACCG
>JAKALB010000067.1 GCA_021813365.1 Pseudomonadota bacterium
AAAGCCGCCCCGGATAGGCGCGAGCCAGCCGTTCGGTCAGGTCGCGGGCGCGGGCCGCGTGTCCGGCCTGCAGCAGGCGCCCCACCGGGCCATCGGCGCCGCCTGTCAGGCAGATCAGCCCCTCGGCATGTGCCTCCAACTGGTCCGGCGTCACTTGCGGCACCTGAGAGGTGTTGCCGACATACAGGCAGCTCGACAGTTTCATCAGGTTGCCATAGCCGGTCGCGTCCTGCGCCAGCAGCACCATCGCCGCCGCAGGACGCGGCCTTTCGCCCGGCGCGAAGGGGTCATAGGCGACCGAGACCTGGCAACCCACGATGGGCTGGATCCCCTCGCCCATGGCAGTGACCGAGAATTCCAGCGCGGCAAACATCACATTGGTGTCGGTGATGGCCACGGCCGGCATGTCGGCCGCCTTGGCCAGCCTGACCAGGGTCTTGACCGGCACCGCGCCTTCCAGAAGCGAATGTTCGGTGTGAACCCGAAGATGGATGAATCGTGCCGCCTGTCCCATGCCGCCAGCCTAGCCCGCCCGTCCCGCCACCGGAAGGGCAGTCCGCACGACGGGCTGCAAACGGCGCGGTCGGGCACATTTTCCGCAGTTTGCAAAAGGTGCTTCCGGCTTTGCCGCGAAAGCTGCGCTGGACAGGCGGGCGCGCAGGGGCTTTGATCGGCCCTGGGGCCCGGCCCCGGCCGCGCCGCCCCTTTACGCCGCATCGGGGGGCCGCGCACAAGGCCAAGGGAACAGAAGGCGGCGGGTGACAAGATGGCTGAGGTCGCGTTTCTCTTGAACGGAACGCCGGTCGCGCTGCGTGACGTTTCCCCCACGCGGACATTGCTGGATTACCTGCGAGACGATGCCGGACTGCGCGGCACCAAGGAGGGCTGCAACGAAGGCGACTGCGGCGCCTGCACGGTCATGGTGCAAGACCGGAACGGGGCCAGGGCGCTGAATGCCTGCATCCTGTTTCTGGCTCAACTGCAGGGCAAATCGGTCCGCACCATCGAGGGCCTGGCCGGTCCCGACGGCCAGTTGCACCCGGTGCAGCAGGCGATGATCGACCACCACGGCAGCCAATGCGGCTTCTGCACGCCCGGCTTCGTCACCGCGATGGCGACCGCGCATCTGAACGGCGACAGCGATCACGACACCACGCTGGCGGGCAACCTGTGCCGCTGCACCGGCTATGCCCCGATCCTTCGCGCCGCCCGGGCCGTCGAAACCGCCCCGGTTCCGGACTGGCTGTCGGCCCCATTCACCTTGCCGCAAATATCCTCGGGGGAGTGCGGGGGGGCAGACAGCCCCCCCGGCGACGCCTGCCACCCCGCGACCTCGGATGATCTGGCCGACTGGTTCCTGGCCCATCCCGAGGCAACGCTGGTCGCCGGGGCCACCGATGTCGGCCTCTGGGTCACCAAGCAGCTGCGCGACCTGTCGCCTGTCGCCTTCCTGAACGGCGTGACCGACCTGCAGCACATCGAACGCCAGGGTGGCGCGCTGCATATCGGCGCCGGTGTCACGATCGAGACTTTGCGCAAGGCGCTGATACCTTATCACCCATCCTTCGCCGCCATGCTGCGCCGCTTTGCCTCGACCCAGATACGCAATGCCGCCACGATCGGCGGCAACATCGCCAACGGCTCGCCGATCGGCGACGGCCCCCCCGCCCTGATCGCGCTGGGCGCCACGCTGCACCTGCGGCGCGGCGCCGAGATGCGGCACCTGCCGCTGGAGGATTTCTTCGTGGATTATCGCAGACAGGACCGCCGGCCGGGCGAGTTCGTGGCCGGTCTCTCGATCCCCGAATCTGCCCCGGCGCTGCGCTGCTACAAGATTTCCAAGCGGTTCGACCAGGATATCTCGGCGGTCTGCGGCTGCTTCAATGTCACGGTCGCGGATGGTCGGGTGACTGCCGCCCGCATCGCCTTTGGCGGCATGGCGGGCATCCCAAAGCGCGCGCGCGCCGTGGAGCAGGCGCTGCTGGGTCAGCCCTGGACGCTGGCTGCCGTGCGGGCGGCCGCCGGCAGGATGGCGCAGGATTTCACCCCGCTGACCGACATGCGCGCCACCGCGGCCTACCGGCTGACCGCGGCCGAGAACCTGGCGGTGCGCTATTTCCACGATCTGTCGGGCGCGCCTGTCGATGTGCTGGAGGTGCAGCCATGACCATGGGCCAGCCGCTTCCCCACGACTCGGCACTGCTGCATGTCACCGGTGCTGCCCGCTATGTCGATGACGTGCCGCTGCCGGAGGGCGGCTTGCACCTGGCCTTCGGCATGGCAAGTGTCGCCCGCGGCGAAATCCTGGAACTGGACGTATCGGCCGTTCGCGCCGTGCCGGGCGTGTTGCGCGTCCTGACGCCGGACGACCTTGATCCGATGCCCGATTGCTCGCCCACCGTGCAGGACGAGCCGCTGTTGTCGCGCGAGGTGTTCTTCCACGGCCAGCCGATCTTTCTGGTGGTGGCGACCAGCCACCTCGCCGCCCGCAAGGCGGCGCGGCTGGCGCGCGTGACCTATCGCGAATTGCCCGCGATCCTGACGGTGGAGCAGGCCCTGGCCGCCAATTCCCGCTTTGAGCGGGGCCCGATCCTGTGGTCGCGCGGCGATGTGGATCAGGGCTTCGCCGGCGCGGCGCATGTTGTCGAGGGCCGCATCGACGTCGGGGGGCAGGAACATTTCTACCTGGAAGGCCAGGTTGCGGCGGCGATCCCGCAGGAGGACGGGATGCTTGTGATCGCCTCGTCGCAGCACCCGACCGAGATCCAGCACAAGGTCGCCCATGCCCTGCACCTGCCCATGGCGGCGGTCAGGGTGGAAATGCGCCGGATGGGTGGCGGCTTTGGCGGCAAGGAAAGCCAGGGCAACTGGCTGGCCGTGGCCTGTGCCGTGGCGGCCAGGGCGACGGGCCAGCCCTGCAAGATGCGCTACGACCGGGATGACGACATGGTGCTGACCGGCAAGCGCCACGACATCCAGATCCGCTATCGCGCCGGCTGCGATGCGGCGGGTCGCCTGACCGCCGTCGATTTCACCCACCTGATCCGTTGCGGATGGAGTCAGGATCTGTCACTGGCCGTGGCCGACCGCGCCATGCTGCACGCCGACAACGCCTATTTCATCCCGAACATCCGCATCGAGAGCCACCGGCTCAAGACCAACACCGCCAGTGCCACCGCCTTTCGCGGCTTTGGCGGGCCGCAGGGAATCCTCGGCATCGAACGGGTGATGGACCATCTGGCCCATGTCACCGGCATCGAGCCTGCCGAACTCCGGATGCGGAACTATTACCTCGAATCGGGCGCGGGCAGCCCCCAGACCACGCATTATGGCATGCCCGTCGAGGATTCCGTCTGCCGCGCGCTGTGGAACAGACTGGCAGAGACCTCCGGCTATGCCGCGCGAAAGGCGGCGGTGGCCGACTGGAATGCCCGGAACCCGGTTCTCAAGCGCGGTCTGGCCATGGTGCCGGTGAAATTCGGCATTTCCTTTACCCTGACCTTCCTGAACCAGGCCGGGGCGCTGGTGCATGTCTATCAGGACGGCTCGGTCATCCTGAACCACGGCGGGACCGAGATGGGCCAGGGCCTGAACCAGAAGGTCGCGCAGGTCGTGGCCGGCGTGTTCGGGCTGGATGCGGCTCAGGTGAGGATCACCGCCAGCGACACGGCCAAGGTGCCCAACACCTCTGCCACAGCGGCCAGTTCGGGGGCCGACATGAACGGCAAGGCAGCCGAAGCGGCGGCTCTGACGATCCGCGACCGCATGGCCGCCTTTCTGGCCGAAAAGCACCAGGTCGGTCCCGACACCGTGCGTTTCAAGGACGGCATGGTCCATGTCGCCGGTGAGCAATACGCCTTTGCCCGCGTGGCCGAATGGGTCTACCAGAACCGCATCTCGTTGTCGTCGACCGGATTTTATGCCACCCCCAAGATCAACTGGGACCGGATCAGGGGCCAGGGCCGCCCGTTCCTCTACTTCGCCTATGGCATGGCGGTGGCCGAAGTGGTGGTCGACACGCTGACCGGCGAAAACCGCATCCTGCGGGCGGATATCCTGCACGATACCGGCACATCGCTGAACCCGGCCATCGACCTGGGCCAGATCGAAGGCGCCTTCGTGCAGGGCGCAGGCTGGCTGACGACCGAGGAACTGGTCTGGGATTCCAAGGGCCGCCTGTCGACTCACGCACCGTCGACCTACAAGATCCCCGCCGTTTCCGATCGCCCGCCGGTGTTCAACGTCGCGCTCTGGAACCAGCCCAACCGCGAAGACACGGTGGGCAAGTCCAAGGCCGTGGGTGAGCCACCGCTCAACCTTGGCATCGCTGTTCTCCTGGCGCTGTCGGATGCCGTGGCCGCCTGTGGCGACGGCACCATCTATCCCGCGCTCGACGCTCCCGCCACGGCCGAGCGCGTGCTGATGGCCGTGAGGAAGGTGCAAGGTGTTTGACCTCGCCCAACTCCGTGCCGCCGTGATGGCCCATGGCCGGGTGGCCCGGGTGGTGATCGCGGCCCACGACGGCTCCACTCCGCGTGAAGTCGGCGCCGCCATGCTGGTCTGGGCCGATACGACGGTGGCGGGGGGGCAACTGGGCACGGTCGGCGGCGGCGCCCTGGAGCACGAGGCGATCCAGCGCGCCCGCATCCGGCTGACCAAAGGCGGCCGCGACCTCCTCCGCCAGCCGCTCGGCCCGGCGCTTGGCCAGTGCTGCGGTGGCGCCGTGACCTTGCTGACCGAGGTCTATGACACCGCAACGCTCCCGGCCGAGGCCGAAGTCATCGCAAGATCGGTCGATGGCCGCCCCATGCCGCTGGCGGTGAAACGCCTGCTGGCCCGGGCGCGCGGCCAGGGCGAGCGGCCGGCTCCGCAATTGCTGCAGGGCTGGATGATCGAGCCGGTCGCCCGGCCCGCCAGCCAGCTCTGGCTCTGGGGCGCGGGGCATGTCGGGCGCGCCCTGGCCCAGGTCATGGCGCCGCTGCCCGGCATGCAGATCACCTGGATCGACATCGCCACCGACCGGTTCCCCGACCCGCTTCCGCCTCACACCGAGGCCCTGGCCGTGACCGACCCGGCGCAGGCGGTTCGCCTGGCCCCACCAGACGCGCACCACCTGATCGTGACCTTCAGCCACGCCCTGGATCTCGAGCTCTGCCACCGCCTCCTGACCCATGGCTTTGCCTCCTGTGGCCTGATCGGCAGTGCCACGAAATGGGCCCGCTTTCGCAGCCGCCTGGCCGCGCTCGGCCACGCCGCGCCGGAAATCGCCCGCATAGCCTGCCCGATCGGCGATCCCGCCCTGGGCAAGCACCCGCAGTCCATCGCCATCGGCACCGCTGCCGCCTTCCTGCGCTGCGGCGGCCTGCGCGCCCCTGCACTCACCTTGCCGCAAATATCCCACGGGGGTCCGGGGGTGTGAAACCCCCGGCCACATGACGCAACACCGGAAACCCGCATGTTCGACCTGCTGATCCAGAACGCCAACCTGCCCGACGGCCGCAAGGGCCAGGACATCGCCATCCGGGGTGGCACGATCGCCGCCATCGAATCCGGCATCACCGCCCCCGCGCGCGAGGTCATCGACGCCACCGGCCGCCTTGTCTCGCCCCCGTTCATCGATCCGCATTTCCACCTCGACGCGACCCTGTCCCTGGGCCTGCCGCGCATGAACCGGTCCGGCACGCTGCTGGAAGGCATCGCGCTCTGGGGCGAGCTTCGCCCCACCCTGACGCGCGAGGCCCTCGTTGGCCGCGCACTGAAATACATCGACCTGGCGGTGACTCAGGGCATGGGCGCCATCCGCACCCATGTCGACACCTCCGACCCCCGCCTGGTGACCGTCGAGGCGATGCTGGAGGTCAAGGACCTGGTGAAGGACTACCTGGACCTGCAGACCGTGGCCTTCCCGCAGGACGGGCTGTTCCGGGCAAAGGACGGCCTTGCCTCGCTGACCCGCGCCCTGGACATGGGCGTGGACATCGTGGGTGGCATTCCGCATTTCGAACGCACGATGGAGGAGGGGCGGCAGTCGGTCGAAACCCTCTGCCGTCTCGCTGCCGACCGGGGCCTGCCGGTCGACATGCATTGCGACGAAACCGACGACCCGCTCAGCCGCCATGTCGAGACCCTGGCCGCCGAGACGATACGCCACGGGCTGCAAGGGCGGGTTGCGGGCTCGCATCTGACGTCGATGCATTCGATGGACAACTATTATGTCTCCAAGCTGATCCCGCTGATGGCCGAGGCGCGGATGAACGTCATCCCGAATCCGCTGATCAACATCATGCTGCAGGGCCGGCACGACAGCTACCCCAGGCGGCGCGGCATGACCCGGGTGCGCGAGCTGATGGCGGCGGGGCTGAATGTCTCGTTCGGGCATGACTGCGTGATGGACCCCTGGTATGCGATGGGTTCCGGTGACATGCTCGAGGTCGGGCACATGGCGGTGCATGTGGCGCAGATGGGCAGCCTGGAGGAGAAGACCGCGATCTTCCAGGCGCTGACGGTGAATTCGGCCCGGACCCTGGGGTTGCAGGGCTATGGTCTGGCCAGGGGCAATCATGCCGATCTGGTGATCCTGCAGGCCCGCGATCCGGCCGAGGCGATCCGGCTCAAGGCGGTGAAACTGATGGTGATCCGGCGGGGCAGGGTGATCGCCCGCACAGCGCCACGGCTGGCACAGGTGCTGATTGCGGGGCGCGAGTCCGTCATCGACCCGGCGCAGGGTTTCGCCCCCGACTACTGAAAGGCCGGGCGAGGGCACGGGGCGGCAGGCGCGGAAATTTCCACAGGTAACTGAAATGCGGTCATTTCCCGCCCCGCGTCTGGCGCGCCTTCCCCGCGTCTTCGCGGACCCGGCTGGCCCAGACCGTCGCCGCTCCCATGGCCGACAGGGCGCCACCCACCACCAGCAGGGGCTGATAGCTGCCCCCCGTGGGCCAGAATCCGAACAGGCTGGAGGCGATCAGAGTGGCCGAAACCGTCACCCCGTCCATCAACGCGGTCGAAAGGCCGACCCGGCCCCTGATCGTTTCCTGCATGTAACTGATCGTGATCGACAACAGGGCCGACTGACCCAGCGCATTCACCACCTGCAATGCATAGGCCATGGGCACGGAATGCACGCGGCTCATCAGCACCAGATAGGCGGCAAAGATCACACCGGCGATGCCCAGGATCCGCTCGAGCCCGAGGCGGGGGATCAATGCGCCCCAGGCCAGCATGAAGGGAACTTCAAGGGCCGCAGCGATGGCGGCATTGATGCCGACCTGGCCCAGCGAGGCGCCAAGGTCGTGGGTCAGAACCAGGGGAACGGTCATCATCTGCAACAGGATCGGCACACGCAGGCCCAGCACGCCCAGCACACCGACGCGCCGCCGCGCCGGAAACGCCAGGGCAACACCGCCGACCATCGGCGCGGGCTTCACCGTGCCGCCTTCGGGCCGGGTCATCAGGACGATAAAACTGGCCGTGGTGCCCAGACAGGCCAGCGCGGCGATGCCATAGACGTCCAGCACGCTGGTCGTGGCCGCAATCCAGCCTGCCAGCGGCGGCATCACGATCCAGGCGGCCGAGAAGGTTGTCCGCAGCCTCGACATGGCCTGTGCGCCCTTGCCCGGGCGATGGTCGTCATACCAGGCGCGGGAATAGGCATAGGTCTGCGACACGGTGGCCGTGGCGAAGGGCATCAGCGCCGCGGTCGACAGGATCAGGCTGGCCGGGCTGGGCACCAGCCAGACCATGCCATATCCGACGGCTGCGACCAGCGCGCAGACCAGCGCCATGGGCCGGCGATCCTGCACCCGGTCGGCCCAGGCCCCCAGCGCCATCGAGACGATGGCCCCCGCGATGGCCCCGCCGGTCATCGTGGCCCCGAACAGCGCCCGGTCGATACCGATCTCGTCGATGGCAATGATCGCCCGGTATGGCGTTGCGGCGGCGGCGGCGATTCCGGTCAGGAACAGCGACAGGCCCAACAGGGCGGCGACCGGCGAGGGTTCTTGTCTATCGGCCATCGGCGCCTCCTTGCGCCCGGTTGAAGCAGTCGAGCGCCTGCGGCGCAAGCCCATTCAGTCGCCTCTGCGCTGGCGCGCAACCGGCTCCGACCTGCCTCCGGCGGGGATATTTGGCCCAAGTTGAAGGCGGGAACCCTTCGCGCGTTCACCTTGCCGCAAATATCCCGGGGGAGGCGAAGCCGGGGGCGGAGCCCCCCAGGCAAGAACCGCAGCGGACGCCGAGACAGCAAGCATCGCGCGGCGTCCGCTGATCCACTGCGATCGGGTCTCGGGCTCAGCCCCAGGCCCCTGTGTGCACGGCGGCAGCCTCGGCTTCCAGCATCGGGCCGATCACCTCGACCTTGCGCTGGCCGGCCTCGAAAACGATGCGGCAGGGCAGATCCAGGGTGGGATTTTCCGGGTGGTCGCCGGTGATCTGCTTGAGGGCCTTCTCGGTCATGCCGAAGACCACGCGCTTCAGCCCGGTCCAGTAGATCGCCCCCGCGCACATCGCGCAGGGCTCGGCGCTGGTGTAGATCGTGCATGTCGCCAGCAATTCACGCGGATAGGTGGTCGAGGCGCGGGTCATCAGCACGCGTTCGGCATGGCCGGTCATGTCGTGATCGGGCAGGAAGGCATTGTGCTGGGTCATGAGCACCTCGCCGTCCGGGCCGACCAGGATCGCGGCGAACGGGTGGTGGCCGGCCTCGCGCGCCTTGCGGGCCTCGGCGATGGCGCGGCGCAGCAGGGTTTCGTGGTCAGGTTCGGGCATCGTGGGCTCCTGCGGGTTGGGCGCAGAATGCCCGGCTGGGTCCGCAAGGCAATAGGGCAATATTCGCGCGGCGCCGGGAAAGTGGGCGCAAAAGACAAGGGGCGGGCAAATTTCCGGCAGGGGGCGGGGCGATCCGATCGGCCGGGCGCTGCGGCCGGGTGCTGGAGCATTGCAGTTTCGCGCAACGGAATCAGCGTGTTGCGCGGTGCCGGATGGTGGTGTCTGGCCCTGGCCATCGCTGTGATCCGCCCCGCCGCCACCCGCAAATGCAGAGCAATCGGCTTGTGCCTCCCGGCGGGGCGGGTCCATGGAATCCCTTGTCGCGCCGGGCGGTTCCGGTCTAGCCTTGCCGGGATCAAGGCCGCGACAGACGGCCGATAGAGTTCAGGGGGTTGACGGAATGCCGGGTGCGCCGCGTGCAGGCGGGCCGCAGACAGGGGGCCAGCAGGCATCCTGTCGGTCTTGTTTGAAGCAGCTTCAAGATCTGCCGACATATACAAGGTTGCGCCCCCGCTTCAGGATTTCGCGCGGGCCCGGGCTGACCGGGGATCTGACATGAGCAAGGACAACGCGATGCCGAATCCTCCGCCGCGCCTGGAACTGAAGGGCATCACCAAGCACTTCCCGGGCGTGCTGGCCAATGACCATGTCAGCATGGCTGTGCAGCCGGGCGAGATTCACGCGCTGCTGGGGGAAAACGGCGCCGGCAAGTCGACGCTGGTGAAGATGATCTACGGCATCATGCAGCCGGACGCGGGCGAAATCCGCTGGAACGGCAAGCCGGTGGTGGTGCCGAACCCCAAGGCCGCGCGGCGCCTGGGCATCGGAATGGTGTTCCAGCATTTCTCGCTGTTCGAGGCGCTGACGGTGATGGAAAACATCGCGCTTGGCATGGATGCCCGGATCCCGGCGCGGGAACCGGATGCCAGGATCCGGGCGGTGATGACGCAGTACGGGCTGTTGCTGGACCCGGGTCGCATCGTCTCGACCCTGTCGGTGGGCGAACGTCAGCGGATCGAGATCGTGCGCGCGCTGTTGCTGAACCCCGAACTGCTGATCATGGACGAACCGACCAGCGTGCTGACGCCGCAAGAGGTGGATCAGCTGTTCGTCGTGCTGCGGCAGCTGGCCAGCGAGGGCCGCTCGATCCTCTACATTTCCCACAAGCTGCACGAGATCAAGGCGCTGTGCGATACGGCCACGATCCTACGGGGCGGCAAGCTGGTGGATCGTTGCGATCCGAGGGTGGAATCCAGCCGTTCGATGGCGGAGAAGATGATCGGCGGCAATCTGAAGGACATCCAGCGTGGCAAGCTGGGGAATTTCGGGGCCGAGAAGCTGGTGGTCAAGGGCCTGTCCGTGCCGGCCGAGGGGCCGTTCGGCGTTGCGCTGAAGGACATCAGCTTCAGCGTGCGTGCGGGTGAGATCTTCGGCATCGCCGGGGTGGCGGGCAACGGGCAGAATGCGCTGCTGCTGGCGCTGTCGGGCGAGGCGACGGCGAAAAGCCATCAGGCGATCAGCGTCGATGGCGCGCCTGTGGGGCACATGCGCGCGCGGGCAAGGCGCGGGCAGGGGATGGCCTCGGTGCCCGAAGAACGCAACGGCCATGCCGCGGTGCCGGTCTTTTCGCTGGCCGACAATGCGGTGCTGACGGCGCGGGACCGGCTGGGCATGGTGCGGTCGGGCCTGATCGACCACAGGGCGGCGCGCACCTATGCCGGTGAGGTGATCGAGGCCTTCAGCGTGAAGGCCACGGGGCCGGGCGCACTGGCCGAAAGCCTTTCGGGCGGGAATTTGCAGAAATACATCATGGGGCGGGAGATCCTGCAAAAGCCGCAGGTCCTGGTGGTCAGCCAGCCGACCTGGGGCGTCGATGCGGGGGCTGCGGCGGCGATCCACCAGGCGCTGGTCGATCTGGCGGCGGATGGCAGCGCGATCGTCGTGATCAGCCAGGATCTGGATGAGCTTCTGGCGCTGTGCGACACGCTGGCGGTCATCAACGAAGGCCGCCTGTCCAGACCCATGAAGGTCAGCGAGGCCAGGATCGAGGAAATCGGCCTGCTGATGGGCGGCATTCACGGAGAGACGACCCATGCGGCTTAAGCTGGAAAAACGTCGCGAGCCGAGCATGGCCATGGTGGTCGTCACGCCGATCCTGGCGGTGGTGCTGACCATGCTGATCGGTATCGTCGTCTTTGACGCCATCGGCATCGACGGGCAGCGGGCGGTGGTGGATATCTTCCTGACGCCGCTGCTGGCCAGTTACAAATGGCAGGACGTGGCGGTAAAGGCCGCGCCGCTGGTGCTGATCGCGCTGGGCCTTTCGGTTGGCAACCGGGCGCAGATCTGGAACATCGGGGCCGAGGGGCAATACATCATCGGGGCGCTGTGCGCGGCGGGGGTCGGGCTGTCGGTCGGTTCGGGCGGCTTCCTGATCATGCTGGCCATGGTGATCGCGGGCGTCGTCGGCGGCACGGCCTGGGCCGCCGTGCCGGCCTGGCTGCGGCTGCGGTTCAACGTGAACGAAATCCTGTCCAGCCTGATGCTGACCTATGTGGCGTTGCAGGTGCTGGGCTATCTGGTGGGCGGCCCATGGAAGGATCCCAATGGCCGGAACTTTCCGGCCACGGCGCCGCTGGCTCCGGACCAGGGCCTGCCCATCCTGGTGCCAGGCACGACCATTCACCTGGGCGTGCTGGTGGCGCTGATCCTGCCCTTCGTCTTCTGGGCGATCATGGCGCGGTCGGTTTTCGGCTACCAGATCCGGGTGGTTGGCGCCGCGCCGCATGCCGCGCGGCATGGCGGGTTCGACAGCCGCAACACGGTCTGGGCATCCATGCTGATCGGCGGCGGCATGGCCGGCCTGGCGGGCGCGCTGGAGTTTTCCGGCATCCTGCACAAGATCGACCTGGGCTTTCCCAGCGGTTATGGCTTTACCGCGATTATCGTCAGCTTTCTGGGCCGGCTGCACCCGATCGGCTGCCTGATCGCGGGCATCGTTCTGGCCGTCACCTTTGTCGGCGGGCAACTGGCCAAGACCACGGTGCATATCCCCGACAGCACGGCGGGGATCTTCCAGGCGATGATGCTGTTCTTCATCCTGGCCAGCGACATCTTCGTGCGCTACCGCGTGAGATTCACCAGCTCCAGGGCCAAGCCGGTGGCGGGGGAATAGGTCATGGGATTTGACGTCATTGCCAGTTTCATGACGATCGTGGGGCTTTCGACCCCGATCCTGCTGGCCGGTCTGGGCGAGATGATCACCGAGAAGTCGGGTGTGCTGAATCTGGGTGTCGAGGGGATGATGCTGTTGGGCGCCATCGGCGGCTTTGCGGCGGGGGTGCTGACGCACAATCCCTGGCTGGCCGTGGTCTGCGCGGCGGCAGCAGGCGCAATGGGGGGCCTGCTGTTCGGCGTCTTCACGCTGTCGCTGAACTCCAACCAGACGGCCACGGGCCTGGCGCTGACCATTTTCGGCACCGGGCTGTCCTCGCTGCTGGGGCTCAGCTTTACTGGCATGATCGTCATGCCTTTCGGCAGCGTGTTCCCGGTGGCGCTGGCCAGGCATCCGATCCTGCAGATCATCTTCGGCTATTCGCCCATCGTCTATTTCGCGCTGATCATGGTGCCGCTGGTGGCCTGGTTCCTGCGCTCGACCAGAGCCGGGCTGATCCTGCGGGCGGTGGGCGAAAACGACCGGTCAGCGCATTCGCTGGGCTATAACGTGATCCTGGTGCGCTACTCTGCCATCGCCTTTGGCGGCGCCATGGCGGGGATCGCGGGAGCCTATTTCAGCCTGGTGATCACGCCGATGTGGGCCGAGCGGATGACGGCGGGCCGCGGCTGGATCGCGCTGGCGCTGGTGGTCTTTGCCGGCTGGAAGGCCGGGCGGCTGCTGGTGGGCGCCTATCTGTTCGGCGTGCTGATGTGGCTGGAGCTGTTCGCCAAGGCCGGCGGGTTCGGCGATGTCCTGCCGGTGGCGCAGATCATCCCCAGCCAGTTCTGGGCGGCCATGCCCTTCATCATGACGGTCGTCGTTCTGGCGATCATTTCGTCGCGCGACAAGGGCGGCGACAATGCCCCGGCTTGCCTTGGCAAGCCCTTCCTTCCCACCGGCTGACCTGCCGAACGCAGGTCATTCCCAAACCTGAACCAAGACACCAACAGGAGACTTCCATGGCAAGACTGACACGCCGCGATTTCGTGAGGGCAGGCGCCGCCGCTGCGACCCTGCCGATGCTGGGCACCGCCGCCCGGGCGGAGGGCAAGCTGAAGATCGGCTTCATCTTCCTGGGCCCGATCGGCGACTATGGCTGGACCTGGGCGCACAACAAGGGCCGCGAGGCGATCGATGCCGCCCTGGGCGACAAGGTCGAGACGATCTACACCGAAAACGTGCCGGAGGATGCCAGCGCCGAAGGCGCGATCCGCGATCTGTGCAACGCGGGCTGCAAGCTGATCTTCACGACGTCCTATGGCTACATGGATCAGACGCTGAAGGTGGCGGGCGAGTTTCCGGATGTGAAATTCGAGCATTGCACCGGCTTCAAGCGCGCCGACAACGTGTCGACCTACAACTCGAAATTCCATGAAGGCCGCGCCGTTCTGGGCACGATCGCGGGCATGATGTCGAAGTCGGGCACGCTGGGCTATCTGGGCAGCTTCAAGGTGCCCGAAGTGGTGCTGGGCGTGAATTCCTTCGCGCTGTCGGCGCAGCGGAAGAATCCGGCTGCGACGGTGAAGCTGGTGATGATCGACAGCTGGTTCGACCCGCCGAAGGAAGCCGCGGCGACCGACACGCTGATCAACCTCGGCTGCGACATCGTCACCACCCACACCGATAGCCCCGCCGCCCTGCAGATCCTGGAACAGAAGGGTCTTTACGGCTTTGGCCAGGGCGCCGACATGTCCGCCTTCGCCCCGAACGCGCATCTGACCGCGATCGAGGACATCTGGGGCCCCTATTACATCAGCCGGGCGCAGGCCGTGCTGGACGGGACCTGGGTCTCGGCCGACACCTGGGACGGGTTCAAGGAAGGCACCGTGGTCATCGCGCCCTACAATGCTGCCGTGCCGGCGGATGTGGCCGCCGAAGCGGACAAGATCCAGGCCGGTTACAAGGATGGCAGCTTCAACATCTTCACCGGCCCGATCCTGGACCAGGACGGGAACGAGAAGGTGAAGGCCGGCGAAGTGATGGCCGATGCCGATCTTGCGGTCATCGACTGGTTCGTGAAGGGCGTCGAAAGCGCTTCGTGATCCCGGACTGGCGGATGGATAGGAAAGGCCCGCTTCGGCGGGCCTTTTTCCTGCTGCGGCCGTTGCGCACACCACGGCAGAGGCGTCGATTTCTCGATGACATATGCCGCTTCTGACATATATGATGACCCGCACCTGAGCGGAGGAGGGTCGCATGGCGCATGTGGTGGTTTTGGGCGCGGGTCTGGGTGGGTCGATCATGGCCTTCGAGCTGCGTGACAATTTGAGGCCGGAAGACAGGATCACGGTGGTGACGAAGGATCCGCAGTATCACTTCGTTCCCTCGAACCCCTGGATCGCGGTGGGTTGGCGAGACCGCAAGGACATCTCGATCGACCTGGGTCCGGTGATGAAGAAAAGGGGGATCGATTTCCGGCCGGTCGCGGCCGAAAGGCTGCACGCAGAGGAAAACCGCATCGCCCTGGTCGATGGCACATCGGTGTCCTACGACTATCTGGTGATCGCCACCGGCCCGGAACTGGCCTTTGACGAAATCGAGGGGCTTGGGCCCGAGGGTTTCACCCAGTCGATCTGCCATGTCGATCACGCCGAACAGGCGAAAGTGGCTTTCGAGAAGCTGAAGGCCAATCCTGGCCCGGTGATCATCGGCGCGGCGCCGGGTGCCAGTTGCTTTGGCCCGGCCTATGAATTCACCTTCATTCTGGAAACCGCCCTGCGCAGGGCCAAGATCCGGGACAGGGTGCCGATGACCTTTGTCACCGCCGAGCCCTATATCGGCCATCTGGGTCTGGATGGTGTGGGCGATACCCGCGGCCTGCTGGAAAGCGAGATGCGCGAAAAGCACATCAAGTGGATCACCTCGGCCAAGGTGAAGAAGGTCGAAGACGGCAAGATGACCGTGGAAGAAATCGCCGATGACGGTTCGGTCAAGGCCACCAGGGAACTGCCCTTTGCCTTCTCGATGATCCTGCCGGCGTTCCGGGGCATCAAGCCGGTGGCGGGGATCGAGGGCCTGTCGAACCCGCGCGGCTTCACCATCGTGGACAAGCATCAGCGCAACCCCAAGTATCCCAACATCTTTGCCGTGGGAGTCTGCGTGGCGATCCCGCCGGTGGCCCCGACGCCGGTGGCCTGCGGCGTTCCGAAGACCGGCTTCATGATCGAAAGCATGGTGACGGCCACGGCCCGCAACATCGGTGCCCTGGTGCGCGGGCAGCAGCCCGATCAGGTCGGCACCTGGAACGCGGTCTGCCTGGCCGATTTCGGCGACAGCGGCGTGGCCTTCGTGGCCCAGCCGCAGATTCCACCGCGCAACGTCAACTGGTCCAGCAGCGGCAAATGGGTGCACCTGGCCAAGATCGGCTTCGAGAAATATTTCATCGGCAAGATCAAGAAGGGCAAGAGCGAGCCGTTCTACGAAAGCCTGGCGATGAAGGCGCTGGGCATCGAGAAGCTGAAGGAAGTGCAGACAGGTTAGGGCGGGCCTTCAGGGCTGTCGCCTGGGAAAATCGGGATGGGCATCAGGGCCCATCCCCCGCGGCCGCCGGTCAGCGTGGTGATCACTCCGGTGACCGGGATGGCCGGTGCATACCACAGCGGGCCCAACCCCGGGGTAAGGAACCAGGCCAAGTCCCCGGCCGATCAGGCCAGAAACCCAAGGCCCGCCAGTGCCTGCACATCGCGCTGATCGTCTCGCGGTGACAGCCGGGCGGCCAGCCAACCCCCGGCCAAGGTGAAGCCCGCACGATAGGCGGTGGCCAGCAGGAACAGCCCGCTCCCCATCGCCCGGGTCTCGGCCGGGAATACCCCCAGACCCTGCATCACCGCATCCGCGCCGACCGACAGGGCGACCACCAACAGGAAACCTGCGACAATCGCCAGAAGGCCGCGGTCCATCACAGCGCCTCGCCCAATCCGCGGTCGGCCAGCAGCCGGGCCAGCTTGCCCAGTTCCAGTTCCCAACCCATGCGCTGCCGCTCGCTCCATTCCGCATCATGCATGCGGTCGAAAGTCAGGCGCATCGTCACCTGATCACCCTGGGCGAGGAATTCGACCACCATCCGGGTTTCGTAGGGCGCGCGGCCGGGCACGAAATCGACCAGGTGGCGGTAGGCCAGTCGGCTCAACGGTTCGACGACATCATAGGTGGCGCGGCACGGCGTGGCGACGGACATGCCGCTTTTCTGCAGGAAGGCCACCATTTCCGGCTCCACGGCGGTCATGCAGTAGCGCAGGGCGCCGCCGGGCCGCAGGTCCATTTCCTGCACGGTCACGGTGAAGCCGGGCGGGCCCCACCAGCTTTCCACGCCCTCGGGCGTGGTCCACAGCGCCCAAAGCTCGGCCAGTTCGGCGCGAAAGCGTCGCTCCAGCGTGATCATCGGCAGGTCATTGTTCGCCAGGGTCATTCCGCCTCTCCAGTTGGCGTTGGGTCAATGCGCCGGCGAACCGCTCCAGCCGCGCCGACCACAGATGATGGAATTCGGCCAGCCATCCTTCGAGTTGCAGGAAGGGCTCCGGGTTCAGGCGATACAGCCGCTGCTGCGCCTGTGCCCGCACCGAGACGACCCCGGCCTGGTGCAGGATGCGCAGATGGCGCGACACGCCCGACTGTGCAATGCCCGCGGCCCGGGTCAGGTCGCCCACGCTGCGCTCACCCTCCTTCAGCGCGCTGATCAGTGTCAGTCGCACGGGATCGGCCAGCACAGGCAGGATAGTTGCGTGCATGTGTATATACATATAAAGGTATATAAATTCCGTCAAGCCCTTGCCTGTTTGATCAAATTCTTGCATGGTCGGCCCGAAGGCGGGGGCGGGCATGGACGCGGATATTCTGGTGATTGGCGGCGGGATCGCCGGGATTTCGGCGGCAGGCCGGCTGGCGCCGCAGGCCAAGGTGCTGGTGCTGGAACAAGAGGCGGCGCTGGCGCATCACGCTTCCGGCCGATCGGCGGCGCTTTACGAACCGAATTATGGCCTGGCGCCGGTGGTCGGCCTGTCGCTGGCCTCGGCGGACTTCTTTCATGCGGATCCGCTGCTGCTGAAGCCGCGGGGCCTGATGGTCCTGGGCAGGGCAGACCAGGCGGCCGAATTCGCGGCCGAAGCCGCGGCACTGGGGGTCGAGCCGGTCTCGGTCGAGGCCGCGCGGGCCATCGTGCCGGTGCTGAATCCCGATCGGGTAAAATACGCCGCCCTCGCCGATCACGCCTGGGATATCGACACGGATCATCTGATGCAGGGCTTTGCCAGGACGGTGCGGGCCCATGGGGGCGAGATCCTGCTGAAGTCTGCGGTGACAGCGATCACCAGGCTGCCGGGCGGTTGGCGGGTGACGGCGGGCGGGCGCGACTTCACTGCGGCGATGTTGGTGAATGCGGCGGGCGCCTGGGTCGACAAGGTGGCAGCCCTTGCCGGGGTGCGGCCCCTGGGGTTCCAGCCCTATCGCCGTTCGATGGCGCGCATTCCCGCGCCGGGCGGCCATGATGTCGGTTCCTGGCCGATGATCTTCGGCACGGGCGAGTCCTGGTATGCGAAACCCGATGCCGGTGCGCTGATCGTCAGCCCGGCGGACGAGGATCCCATGGAGCCACACGACGCCTTCGCCGACGACATGGTTCTGGCCGAGGGGCTGGCGCGGTATGAGGAAATGGTGACCGAACCCGTCACCCGGCTGATTGCCAACTGGGCCGGTCTGCGCACCTTTGCCCCGGACCGGGTGCTGGTGCTGGGCCGCGACCCGCGAGAGCCGACCTTCATCTGGGCAGCCGGGCAGGGCGGCTACGGCTTCCAGACCTCGCCTGCCGCCAGCCAGCTGGTCGCAGATGCGGTGCTGGGCCGGGCGCCCGCGCTGGACCCAGACCTGGTCGCCAGCCTGTCGCCGGCACGCTTCGGATGCGCCTGAGACGGCCCGACAGCGGCGCGCCGATCCTGCCCGATGGCCGGCGGATGATGGCCTCGGCCGAGCGCAATCCGGGGCCGATCCTCGACGTGTTGCGCGCCCATGCGCCGGGGCGGGGGCGGCTTCTGGAAATTGCTTCGGGCTCGGGCCAGCATGCCGCCAGGATGGCCGAGGCGCTGCCGGGCCCCGTCTGCCAGCCCCGGTCTGGCAACCCGCCACCGCTCTGGAGCCCGGCAATTTCGCCTCGACCGCAGCCTGGGCGGCACAGTCCGGCGGCACAGTCCGGCGGCAACACCCGCCCGTCGCTCCGCGCGATCGAGATGCCCGCCGACAACGTGATGCTGGTCACACATCGCCAAACATTCATGCAATTGAATATGATTGATCTGGATCAAGGCCCGACGCCCCGCGCCATGGCAGCTTGCCCGCCAAAGGAGATCCGACCATGACCGAGCACAGCTACAAGTCCGACACCGCCGCCCTGCGTGCCGAACTTCGCGCCCTGCACAAGCTGAATCCCGAAACGGCCAAGGGTTTTGTCGCCCTGTCCAGCGGCGCGATGACGGATGGCACGCTAGACAAGAAGACCCGCGAACTGCTGGCCCTGGCCATTGCGGTCACGCAACGCTGCCAGCCCTGCATCAACCTGCATGTCGAGGCGCTGATGAAGGTCGGCGCCACCCGCGAAGAGGTGGGCGCCTGTCTGGCCATGTGCGTGCAGATGGGCGGGGGCCCGGCGCTGATGTACTGCGCCCATGCGCTGGCGGCCTGGGATGAATTCACCGCTCCCGCGATGGCGGCCGAATGAGCCGCAGCGCCGTCTGCCGCCCCTGAACCTGCCGGTCGGTGCCGGTCCGGGGCGGGCCTTGGCACGGGCGCCCGGCCTGCGGCCTGCCGGCGCGATCTGCGCTCCGGGCGGCCGGGTCCGGCAGCAGGGCG
>JAKALB010000068.1 GCA_021813365.1 Pseudomonadota bacterium
CCGATCTTCTTTCAGGTGGAAAGCCGGGCGCAGATGAACTTCCTGCCCCGGATGCGGCCGCGGAATTTCTATGATCTGGTGATTCAGGTGGCAATCATCCGGCCAGGGCCGATCCAGGGCGACATGGTGCATCCCTACCTGCGCCGCCGGAACGGGCAGGAGATCGTCACCTTCCCCTCCGACGCGCTGGGCCGCGTGCTGGGCAAGACCCTGGGCGTGCCGTTGTTCCAGGAACAGGCGATGCAGATCGCCATCATCGGCGCGGGCTTCACCCCCACCGAGGCCGACCGGCTGCGCCGCTCGCTGGCGACGTTCAAGAAACATGGGACGGTCAGCGCGTTCCGCGACCGCTTCATGGCGGGCATGGCGAGCAACGGCCATGCCGCCGATTTCGCCGCCCGCTGTTTCGCGCAGATCGAGGGCTTTGGCAGCTACGGCTTTCCCGAAAGCCACGCCGCCAGCTTTGCGCTCCTGGTCTATGCCAGCGCCTGGATCAAGCGGCACCATCCCGGCATCTTTGCCTGCGCCCTGCTGAACAGCCAGCCCATGGGCTTTTACGCCCCGGCGCAGATCGTGCGCGATGCCCGGGACCATGGCGTGCTGGTCCTGCCACCCGACATCAACCGCAGCCATTGGGACAATGTGCTGGAGGAAACCGACCGCCGCAGCCCCGACGGCCTGGCCCTGCGGCTGGGCTTTCGCCAGATCAAGGGCATGGCCGAGGACGAAGCGATGTGGATCGTCGCGGCCCGGGGCAATGGCTATGCCGCCGTGGAAGACGTCTGGCGCCGCGCCGGGCTCAAGGCGGGCACGCTGGCCCGCCTGGCCGAGGCCGATGTCTTCGCCAGCCTGGGCCTGGAGCGCCGCGATGCGCTGTGGGCCGCCAGGGCGCTGACCCGCGAAACCCCCCTGCCCCTGTTCGCCGGCGACATGGACGGGATCGGCCTCGTCGAACCCGCCGTGGTCTTCCGCACGATGGGCGAAGGCGAACAAGTGGTCGAGGATTACGTCGCGATGCGGCTGACGCTACGCGCCCATCCGATGGCGCTGCTGCGCCCGCTGCTGACCCCGCCCTCGGCCTAGAGCGCGGACTCAATTGATCGCAACCAGATGCGTGCTGATGCGAGAGCGACGGCTGCGAGGAAGTTGGCTGCGTGTTTCTCGAAGCGTGTGGCGATGCGGCGGAACTGCTTGAGCTTGCAGAAGAACCGCTCGATCAGGTTGCGACGGCGATAGAGATCGGGCGGCACGCTGCGTTGCAGGCGCACCCGGCTCTGGGTCGGGATGTGGGCCTTGCCGCCCCGTGCCGCCACCCTCTCGACCAGCGCCAGGCTGTCGTATCCGTGATCGGCAACCACGGTGCCGGGCGGCAGCGTGTCGAGCAGGACCGGGGCCACGGTCTTGTCGGAGGCCTGGCCGGGCGTGATATGGAGACGGACCGGCAGCCCATCCTGATCGACGACGGCATGGATCTTGGTGCTCAGTCCGCCACGAGAACGGCCAATGGCGTGATCCTCGCCCCCCTTTTTCCACCGGCGGCGTGTTGGTGGGCACGAACGATGGAACTGTCGATCAACTGCAGCGACTGTGGCGAGCGCTGCGCCAGTTCCGCGAACACTTTCAACCAGATGCCGCGCTTCGCCCAGCGGTTGAACCGGTTGTAGACCGTGGTGTAGGGACCATAGCGCTCAGGCAGGTCGCGCCACGGGGCCCCGGTGCGCAAAACGTAGAATATCCCGTTCACCACACGGCGGTCGTCAACCCGATGCCTGCCCTTGCCCGGCTTCGGCAACAACGGCTCGACAAGCCGCCACTCCTCGTCGCTCAGATCGTAACGTGCCATCACACCCTCCCGCATCCAACGGAAGTGAATCACGAACCCGACCAAACGGGAATCCACAATTGAGTACGACTCCTAGCCGCCCGGTCCCCGACCCCGGCCTTTCATCTTGCCGCAAATATCCCGGGGGAGGCGCAGCCGGGGGCAGCGCCCCCGCACCCCGAGCCAGGGGCCGCAGACCGGCGACGTGTCCGGCACCGCCGCCTTGGGCACCCATCCGGAGACCGCCGCGACCCACCGGACAGACGGTGCCGCAAAAACCGGCGTTCCGGTCGGCGATGCTGCCGAATCGGGCATCGGCCCGACCCACTCCGGTTGGACGGCGGCCGTCCGCGTGGCAAGGCTTGTGGTCCTCGCGCATCCCGCCCTTGAAGGGCGCATGGTGAAACCGCTTTCCATCGTCGTGGTCGAAAAGGACCGCGAGCGGGCGATGATGATCGTGGACGGCCTGCAAGAGGCCGGTGACTTCGACATTGTCGTGATCGCGGAAGAGGCGGGCCTGGCCCGCCGGATCGCGCAGCGCAACCCCGACCTGGTGCTGATCGACGCCGGCAACCCCTCGCGCGATGCGCTGGAGGATCTGACGCTGGCCTCGACACCCATGGAACGCCCTGTGGCGATGTTCGTCGACCAGTCGGATGCCGCGCTGACCCGGGCAGCGATCGAGGCCGGCGTATCGGCCTATGTTGTGGACGGGCTGCGCAGCGAACGCATCAAGCCCATCCTGGATGCGGCGATCGCCCGGTTCCACATGGTGCAGAAAATGCGGGTGGAGCTGGCCGAGACCCGGCGCGCGCTGGAAGAACGCAAGGTCATCGACCGCGCCAAAGGCATCCTGATGCGCGCAAGGGGCATCGGCGAGGACGAGGCCTATGGCCTGTTGCGAAAGGCCGCGATGGACCAGGGCAAGAAGCTGGCCGACATCGCCCAGGCGCTGGTCATGGCGACGGACTTGCTGAAATGAGCCTGCTGTCGCTGCCCCTTGGCTATGTGCCGCTGGTCGATGCCGCGCCGCTGATCCTGGCGGAAGCCCTGGGGTTCGCCGCCGAGGAGGGCCTGGAGCTGCATCTGCGGCCATCGCCCAGTTGGGCCAGCTTGCGCGACATGCTGGCCGCGGGTCAGGTGGTGGCGGCGCAGATGCTGGCGCCCCTGCCAGTGGCCAGCGCGTTGGGCCTTGGCGGCAGCACGGCGCAGTTCGAGGCGCTGATGGTGCTGAATGTGAACGGCGACACGATCGGCGTATCGCAGGCCCTGGCGGCACGGATTCGGGCGGCGGGCCACCGTTTCGACTTTCGCGACGCCGGGGCGGCCGGACAGGCGCTGCTGCCGGCGGCGGGGGATCAGCTGCGGATCGGCGTGCCCTTCCCGTTTTCGATGCATATGGAACTGATCCGCTACTGGCTCGACGGCCTGGGCCTGCCGTTGCCGGCGATGCTCGACATCCGCACCGTCCCGCCGCCCCGCATGGCCGAGGCGCTGGCGGCCGGCGAGATCGATGCCTTCTGCGTGGGCGAGCCCTGGGGTTCGGTCGCGGTCGACGCTGGCGCGGGATCATTGCTGCTGCCGGGATCGGCGATCTGGGCCTTTGCGCCGGAAAAGGTACTGGCCACGCGACGCGGCTGGGCCGAGGCCGAGCCCGCCCTGGCCGGGCGGCTGATGCGAGCGGTCTGGCGTGCCGGGCGCTGGCTGGGGCAGGCGGCCAATGCGTCGGTGGCGTCCGAACTGCTGGCGGTGCCGGGGCGGCTGGCGGTGCCGGCCGAAGTGATCGAACGCGCCCTGACGGGGCGGGTGCTGATCTCTGCCCGGGGCGAGGAACGCCGGTCGCCCGGGCTGATCACCTTTCACGCCGGGGCGGCGAATTTCCCCTGGCGCAGCCAGGCCGCCTGGATCGGCGCGCGGCTGGCGCGGCGACACGGGCTGGCGCCAGAGCCTGCCATCGCCGCCGCCCGCGCCGTGTTCCGCAGCGATCTCTACCGGCTGCACCTGGCGCAGGCCGGGGCGGAATTGCCCTCGGCCTCGGACAAGGTGGAAGGTTCGCTGGCCGATCCCACGCCCGCGCCTTCGGTGCAGGGGCGGCTGATTCTGGCGCCCGATCGGTTCTTTGATGCCCGGGTTTTCGACCCCGACGAGCCCATGCGCTGAAATTTTGGGCATTGCCGACCGGCGGTTGGCCCGATGCGCCGATTCCCCGCCGCTCGCGATTGACGCCGCACCGCAGCATTGGCAGTCTGGCTGCAACGCAAGGGACAACGATGTCCCCGCGCCCCCCCCGATGTCGAGGGAAAGCCGAGCAACGCCGCTTGGAAGCCTGGTCTCGCCGACCCGGATTCAAGCGGCTTTTTCCATTTCATCCTTGCCGAAAGGACGCCCGCCATGCCTTGCGCCGCCCCCCCTGCCATGCGCCCCGTGACGACTCGCCTTCTGCTGCTGACCACCTGCATGGCCGCCGGCCTGGCCGGCTTGGCCCAGGCCGAAACCCAGGGCATCGAGAAGGACCAGTTGACCCTTGGCTTCATCAAACTGACCGACATGGCGCCGCTGGCCATCGCCAAGGAGAAGGGATTCTTCGAGGACGAGGGCCTGGATGTGACGCTGGAGGCGCAATCCAACTGGAAAGTCCTGATGGACCGGGTTCTGGACGGCGAGATTGACGGCGCGCAGATGCTGGCCGGGCAGCCGCTGGCATCGACCATCGGCTATGGCACCAGAGGGCACCTGGTTACGGCCTTTTCCATGGACCTGAACGGGAATGCGATCACCGTGTCGAACGCGGTGTGGGAGGCGATGAAACCCGGGCTGACGATGGACGGCGGCAAGCCGGCCCACCCGATCAGCGCCGCCGCGCTGAAACCGGTGCTGGACGCCTATGCCGCCGAAGGCCGGACCTTCAACCTGGGCATGGTCTTTCCGGTGTCCACCCACAACTACGAACTGCGCTACTGGCTGGCGGCGGGTGGCATCAACCCCGGCTTCTACCAGCCCGGTGACGTGACGGGACAGGTGGCCGGGGATGTGCTGATCTCGGTCACGCCGCCGCCGCAGATGCCGGCGACGCTGGAGGCCGCGACGATCGACGGCTATGCCGTGGGCGAGCCCTGGAACCAGGCGGCGGTGCAGAAGGCGATCGGCGTGCCGGTCATCACCGATGCCGACATCTGGAAGAACAACCCCGAGAAAGTGTTTGCCGTCACGGCGGAATTTGCCGAGGAAAACCCACGCACCATGGTCGCCCTGACCAAGGCGCTGATCCGCGCCGGCATGTGGCTGGATGCCGACGCCAATGCCAACCGGGCCGAAGCGGTCGAGATCCTGTCGCGCAACGAATATGTTGGCGCCGATGCCGAGGTGATCGCCAATTCGATGACCGGCACCTTCGAATACGAACCCGGCGACAAGCGCGATGCGCCGGATTTCAACGTCTTCTTCCGGGGCAATGCCACCTTTCCCTATTACTCGGATGCGGTCTGGACCCTGACCCAGATGCGGCGCTGGGGTCAGATCGCCGAAGCCCACCCCGACAGCTGGTATGACGCGGTGGCGAAATCGGTCTACAAGCCCGCGATCTATGAAGCGGCCGCCAGGGAACTTATTGCCGAGGGCAAGGCCGCAGCCGGCGATTTCGATTTCGACGCCGATGGCTACAAGGCGCCCACCGCCGATTTCATCGACCATGTGATCTTCGACGGCACCAGGCCCAACGCCTATATCGACAGCCTGTCCATCGGGCTGAAGGGCAACCAGACCGTCGCCGATGGCGCGGTGGTGAACTGAGGGGGCACGCCATGACCGCTGTTGACCCCGCCGCCGCCATTCCGCCCGAGGATCAGGACTTGCGGGCCCGCCGACTGGACCGGATGCACCGGATGATCGGCCGCTGCGATCCCTGGTTCCGCGTGCTGGGCCTGGGCTGGCTGACACCGCTCGTCCGGCTGCTGTCGGACGACAACCCCCGGCACCAGGCAAAGGAGCTGTGGCGCCAGGCCTTCGTGCCGGTCCTGTCCATCGCTGCATTCCTGCTGCTGTGGGCCAATCTGGCGCCGCTGGTGCAAACCTCGCTGGGGGCCATTCCCGGCCCGGCTCAGGTTTGGGAACAGGTGGGCGTGCTGCGCGCCGATGCCGCAGCCGAAACGCAGAAAGCAGCAGAGTTCTATGCCCGGCAGGCCGAAAGGAATGCAGCCCTGGTGGCGGCGGGCAAGGCAGATGAGGTAAAGGACCGCACCTATGCCGGCAAGCCCACCTATCCCGGCCAGATCCTGACCTCGCTGAAGACGGTGTTCCTGGGCTTTCTGATCGGCACGCTGGTCGCCGTGCCGCTTGGCATCGTTTCGGGCCTGTCGGCCACGGCCAATGCCGCGATCAACCCGATCGTGCAGATCTTCAAGCCGGTCTCGCCGCTGGCATGGCTGCCCATCGTCACCATGGTTGTCTCGGCGATTCATGCCGGTGACGGCGGGATGCCGAAAAGCTTTCTTGTCTCCTCGATCACCGTGACGCTGTGTTCCATGTGGCCCACGCTGATCAACACCGCGCTGGGCGTGGCCTCCATCGACAAGGATCTGGTGAACGTGGGCCGGGTGCTGAAGCTGTCGCTCTGGACGCGCATCACCCGGCTGGTCCTGCCCTCGGCCCTGCCACTGATCTTCACCGGGCTGCGCCTGTCGCTGGGTGTGGGCTGGATGGTGCTGATCGCGGCAGAAATGCTGGCGCAGAACCCGGGGCTCGGGAAATTCGTCTGGGACGAGTTCCAGAACGGCTCGTCAGACAGCCTGGCGCGGATCATGGTCGCGGTGCTGACCATCGGACTGATCGGCTTCGTGCTGGACCGGGTGATGTTCGCGCTGCAGACCCTTTTCACCTTTCAGGCGAACCGGTGACGCCATGGCCATTCTGGAGTTGGCGAATGTGTGGAAGGGCTTCAACGGTCGCCCGGTGCTGCGCGACCTGTCGTTCGGTGTGGCCGAGGGCGAATTTCTGGCGATCTTGGGATTTTCCGGCTCGGGCAAGACCACGCTGATCAATCTGCTGGCCGGGCTGAGCCTGCCCGACAGGGGCGTGCTGCGCTTCATGGGCGCGGATGCAGTCGGACCGGGTCCGGAACGGGGGCTGGTGTTCCAGTCCTATGCGCTGATGCCCTGGCTGACGGTCGAGGGCAATATCCGCCTGGCCGTGGACGCCACCCGACCCGAGCTGTCGCGCGCAGAACGGGCCGCCGAGACCGCCCGCTATATCGCGATGGTGGGCCTGTCGCATGCGGCGGGCCGCCGCCCGGCGGAACTGTCGGGGGGCATGCGGCAGCGCGTCGCCGTGGCCCGTGCCCTGGCGCTGCGGCCCGAGGTCTTGCTGATGGACGAGCCGCTTTCGGCGCTGGACGCGCTGACCCGAGCCAGGGTTGCCTCGGAAATCGAATCCATCTGGCGCACTGACCGGCGCACCGCCGTGTTGATCACCAATGACGTGGACGAAGCGCTGATCCTGGCGGACCGCATCCTGTGCCTGAACCCCGATGGCAGCCTGGGCGCCGCCTTTCCGGTCGCGCTGCCCCGCCCGCGTGACCGTGCGAGCCTGGACGCCGATCCGGCCTACCGCAAGCTGCGCGCCGAAGTCACCGCCTGTCTGATGGATGCAGGCGTCCGCTCCAAGGTGCCGGAAACCCGGTCATTGCCCAGCGTCACTCCCCGCCATGCCCTGAAGGATGGCCTGCCGGGTGCCTATGCCCGCGCGGCCAACTCGCCACGCGAGGCGCGCTATCTGCACTTCAGCCAGTTGCACAAGACCTATCCCACGCCACAGGGGCCGCTGAGTGTGGTGCAGGACTTCAACCTGACCCTGCGGCGCGGGGAGTTCGTCAGCCTGATCGGCCATTCCGGCTGCGGCAAGTCCACAGTCCTTTCGATGACCGCCGGGCTGACCGGCATTTCCGAAGGCGCGATCACGCTGGACGGCATCCATGTCACCGGTGCGGATCCCGAACGCGCCGTGGTCTTTCAGTCGCCCAACCTGTTCCCCTGGCTGAGCGCCAAGCAGAACGTCGCCATCGGCGTGGACCGGGTCTATCCCGGGGCGACCCAGGCCGAGCGCCAGGAGGTGGTGGAATACTACCTGGAACGCGTGGGTCTGGCCGATGCGATGGACCGCCCGGCGGCGGACATGTCGAACGGCATGCGCCAGCGTGTGGGCATTGCCCGGGCCTTTGCGCTGAGCCCGAAGCTGCTGCTGCTGGACGAACCGTTCGGGATGCTCGACAGCCTGACCCGCTGGGAATTGCAGGAGGTGCTGATGGAAGTCTGGTCACGCACCAAGGTCACTGCGATCTGCGTGACCCATGACGTCGACGAGGCGATCCTGCTGGCCGACCGCGTCGTGATGATGACGAACGGTCCCCGTGCCACGATCGGCAGGATCACCCAGGTCGACCTGCCGCGTCCGCGCAGCCGCCGCGCGCTGCTGGACCACCCCGATTACGCCCGCTACCGCGCCGAAGTGATGGATTTCCTGACCCAGCACGACCACCGGCGCCCCAAGACGGAGGCCGCATGATGCCGCAAGCACCCAAAGCCGGAAACCTTGTCGTGATCGGGGCTGGCATGGCCTCGGGCCGGATGCTGGAGCACCTGTTCGAAACCGCCCCCGATGCCTGGAACGTCACCCTGTTCAACGCCGAACCGCGCGGCAATTACAACCGTCTGATGCTGTCGCCGGTGCTTTCGGGCGAAAAGACCTATGAGCAGATCGTCACGCATGACGCCGGCTGGTATGCCGCGCATGGCGTCGACTGCCGGTTCGGCGAGGCCGTGGTGAAGATCGACCGGGCCAACCGCGTGGTCTACTCCAATCAGGGCGGTGCGCCCTATGACAAGCTGGTCATCGCCACCGGTTCGGCACCGTTCATCATTCCGGTGCCGGGGAAGGATCTGAAGGGCGTCGTCACCTACCGCGACCTGGAGGACACCAACGCGATGATTGCGGCGGCAAGGCCCGGTGCGACGGCGGTGGTCATCGGCGGTGGCCTTCTGGGGCTGGAGGCGGCGGCCGGCATGGCTGCGCGCGGCGCCAGCGTGACCGTGATCCACCTGATGGGCCACCTGATGGAACGCCAGCTGGACCCCTCGGCCGGGTATCTGCTGCAGAAGGATCTGGAACGGCGCGGCATTACCGTGCATTGCCACGGCGCGACCAAGGCTATCCTGGGCAAGACCCATGTCGAGGCGGTCCTGCTGGAAGACGGAACGGTCTACCCCGCCGATCTGGTCTGCATGGCCGTGGGGATCCGCCCGGAAACCCGCATCGCCACGGATGCCCATCTGGAAGTGGAGCGCGGCATCCTGGTCAACGACCGGATGCAGACCTCGGACCCGGCGATCTTTGCCTTGGGCGAATGCGTGCAGTTCGAAAACCAGCTCTTCGGCCTGGTTGCGCCCCTTTATGACCAGGCCAAGGTTCTGGCCGCCACGCTGGCTGGTCAGGTGGCCGCCTTTCGCCCGGTGCAGACCGCAACCCGTCTGAAGGTCACGGGTGTCGAACTGTTCAGCGCGGGCGACTTCGCCGAGGGTCCGGGGCGCGAGGATATCGTGTTCCGCGACCCCGGGCGCGGCGTCTACAAGCGCCTGGTGATCGAGGGCGACCGGCTGCTGGGCGCGGTGATGTATGGCGATACTGCCGATGGTGCCTGGTTCTTTTCCCAGATCAAGGACGGCACCGATATCTCCGGCCACCGCGACACGCTGATCTTCGGCCCGGCCTTCCAGGGGGGTAGCCAGGCGGACCCTTTGGCCGCCGTTGCAGCCTTGCCGCCTGAGGCGGAAATCTGCGGCTGCAACGGCGTCTGCAAGGGCAAGATCATCGCAGCAATCCAGGACGGCGCCGTCACGCTGGATGCCGTGCGGGCACAGACCAAGGCCAGTTCCAGTTGCGGCACCTGCACCGGGCTGGTGGAGCAGGTGATGGCCCTGACCCTGGGCGAGGGCTTCCGGACCAATGCCAACCCGCCGGTGTGCCAATGCACCCAGCACAGCCACGACGATGTGCGCCGCCTGATCAGGGCGGGGGGGCTGAAGTCGATCCCGGCGGTGATGCAGGAGCTGGGGTGGAAGACCGCCGGAGGCTGCGCCACGTGCCGGCCGGCGCTGAACTACTACCTGCTGGCCGACTGGCCGCTGGAGTATCGCGACGACCGGCAATCGCGTTTTGTCAACGAACGCAACCATGCCAACATTCAGAAGGATGGCACCTATTCCGTCGTGCCCCGGATGTGGGGCGGGGTGACCACACCGGCCGAGCTGCGTGCCATTGCCGATGCGGCTGATCGTTACAACGTGCCCATGGTCAAGGTGACGGGCGGCCAGCGGATCGACCTGCTGGGCGTGAAGAAGGAAGACCTGCCCGCGATCTGGGCCGATCTGAATGCCGCCGGAATGGTATCGGGCCACGCCTATTCCAAGGGGCTGCGGACGGTAAAGACCTGCGTCGGCAGCGAGTTCTGCCGCTTTGGCACCCAGGACAGCACGGGGCTGGGGATCAAGCTGGAAAAGCTGCTGTGGGGGTCGTGGACACCCGCCAAGGTAAAGCTGGGCGTTTCGGGCTGCCCGCGCAACTGCGCCGAAGCCACCTGCAAGGACATCGGCGTGGTCTGCGTCGACAGTGGCTTTGAAATCTCGGTCGCGGGCGCGGCGGGGATGGAGGTGAAGCAGACCGAACCGCTTTGCAAGGTCGCGACGGAAACGGAAGCGATGGAGGTCATCGCTGCCTTCATCCAGCTTTACCGCGAGAACGCCCGCTATCTGCACCGGATCTACAAATGGGTCGCCAAGGTGGGGTTGGACTGGGTGCGCGCGCAGATGGCAGATCCGGCGAACCGGAAGGCGCTGTATGACCGGTTCCTGGTCAGCCAGCAGGTCTATCAGAGCGATCCCTGGGCCGAACATGCCGCCGCCGATCAGCGTGGCAAATGGGCTGCCCTGGCCGACCTGACGCTGGAGGCTGCGGAATGAGCGGCGGTTTCGACAGCTGGATCGACATCGGCGCGCTGGAGGACATCCCCAGCGCGGGTGCTCGCGTGGTGAAGACGGCGCAGGGCTGTGTTGCGGTGTTTCGCACGGCGAACGATCAGGTTTTCGCGCTGGACGACCGTTGCCCGCACAAGGGCGGGCCGCTGTCCGAAGGGATCGTGCATGGGACGGCTGTCACCTGCCCGCTGCATGCCTGGGTGTTTTCGCTGGAAACCGGGCAGGCACAGGGCGCGGACGCGGGCACGGTGGCGACCTATCCGGTGCGGGTGGCAGACGGCCGTATTCTGCTGGACGGGCGCAGGCTGGCGCGGCGGGTGGCGGCATGATCGCCGACCCGCCGCGCATTCCGGAACCGATCCGCACGACCTGCCCCTATTGCGGCGTGGGCTGCGGCGTACTGGCCACACCCGACGGCCTGGGCGGAATCGTGGTCAAGGGTGATCCGGACCACCCCGCCAACCGCGGCCGCCTGTGTTCCAAGGGCAGCGCACTGGGGGAAACCCTGGGCCTGCACGACCGCCTGCTGAGCCCCCGCGTCCACGGGGCCGAGGTTTCCTGGGACAGCGCGCTGGACCTGGTGGCCGGCCGGCTCTCACGGGTGATCGCCGAACACGGGCCGGATGCGGTGGCCTTCTATGTCTCGGGCCAGATGCTGACCGAGGACTACTATGTCGCCAACAAGTTGATGAAAGGCTTCATCGGCAGCGCAAATATCGACACGAATTCAAGGCTGTGCATGGCGTCTTCGGTTGCGGGCCATCGCCGCGCCTTTGGCACGGACACCGTGCCCGGCCTCTATGAGGATCTGGAACTCGCCGATCTGGTCGTTTTGACCGGTGCCAATCTCGCCTGGTGCCATCCGGTCCTGTATCAGCGCCTGGCCGCCGCCAGATCCGCTCGGCCGGACATGCGGGTCGTGGTGATCGATCCCCGCCGAACCGCCACCTGCGATCTGGCCGACCTGCATCTGCCGATCTCTCCGGGCAGCGATGCCGCATTGTTCAATGTGCTGCTGGCCGCCATCGCCGACCGGGGTGCGCTGAACACCGGATATCTGACCCAGGTCAACGGGCTGGAGCCGGCCCTGCGCGCCGCCCGCGCGACCGACCCCGGGCTGACCGGGCTGGACCCCGGTCTGATCGCACGGTTCACGGCCCTGTGGATCGGCGCCGAGAAGGTCGTCACCGTCTATTCCCAGGGCATCAACCAGTCCACCCATGGCACCGACAATGTCAGCGCCATCCTGAACTGCCATCTGGCCACCGGCCGCATCGGTCGCCCGGGCATGGGCCCGTTCAGCGTGACCGGCCAGCCCAACGCCATGGGCGGGCGCGAAGTCGGCGGGCTGGCCAACATGCTGGCCTGCCATCTGGAGCTGGAAAACCCCGGCCACCGCGCTGCGGTCCAGAGCTTCTGGGCCAGCCCGACCATGGCCGAAAGGCCCGGCCTGAAGGCAGTGGACATGTTCCGCGCCGTGGCAGACGGCCGGATCAAGGCGATCTGGATCATTCACACCAATCCAGTCGTGTCCATGCCCGAGGCCGACCTTGTGGCCGCCGCGCTGCAAGCCTGCCCCTTCGTCGTCGTCTCGGACGTGACGGACCAGACCGACACGGCCCGGCTGGCCCATGTGCTGCTGCCCGCGCAGGCCTGGGGCGAGAAGGAGGGCACTGCCAGCAATTCCGAGCGCACCATCAGCCGTCAGCGCCGTCTGCTGCCCGCGCCGGGGCAGGCGCGCGAGGATTGGCGCATCCTGGCGCAGGTGGCCACGCGCATGGGTTTCGGCCCGGCCTTCGCCTGGCCCGATGCCGCGGCGATCTTTGCCGAACATGCCGCCCTTTCCGGTATCGCCGGGGGTCTTGGCAGCGATTTCGACATCTCGGGGTTGGCGGGCCTTGCCGCGCAGGACTATGCCGACCTCACGCCCTTCACCTGGCCGCGCCATGCACGCCGATCGGGCGGGCGCTTCTTTGCCACAGGGCAGTTTCACACCCCCGATGGCCGCGGCCGGATGATCCCGGTCACGCCCGAACGGCCCGAGCCCCGCGACCCCGGCCACCCGTTCCGGCTGAACACCGGCCGCATCCGTGACCAGTGGCACACGATGACCCGCACCGCGCGCGCTCCTCGGCTGAACCAGCATCTGGCCGAGCCATTCGTGGAGATCCACCCCGCCGACGCCACCCGGCTGGGCATAGGCGCGGATGATCTGGTCCAGGTCGGCAACGCCCTGGGCCAGGTCATCCTGCGCGCGCAGATCACCGAGCGGGTCCAGCCCGGCGACCTGTTCGCACCGATCCACTGGACGGGCGAAACCGCCAGCGCCGCGCGCGTCGACATTCTGGTGCCGGGCGCGGTCGATCCGATCTCGGGTCAGCCCGCCAGCAAGTCGGCCCGCGTGGCGCTGGCGCGCTATCCCGCCGCCTGGCACGGCTTTGCCGTGTCGGCCCGGAAACCCGGCGAGCCCGGCGGCTACTGGTCGCGGAACCGGACCGAGGCGGGATGGCGGATGGAGTTGGCGGGAACCGACCGGCCCGAAGATTGGCTTGCCTTTGCTCGTGACCTGTTCGCCCTGAACGATGCCCAACCCTCGATCGTGACCGACGCGCGGCGCGGCCTGGTGCGGCTGGCGTTTCACGATGGCCCGCGCCTGATCGCCGCGCTTTACACCGGACCTGCGCCGCTGGCGCTGGCGCGCGATTTCCTGGCCGCACAGATCGGCCAGCCTGCACCAGCCCAGGTTCTGGCCGGGGTGCCCACCGGCGACCAGCCGGACCAGGGGCCGATCCTCTGCGCCTGCCTGAACGTGGGTCTGCATCGCATCCAGGCGGCCATCGCTTCGGGTCAGGCGCGCAGCGTTGCCGAACTGGGCGCGCTGCTGGGCGCGGGCACGAATTGCGGATCGTGCCGGTCGGACCTGAGTGCCCTTCTGGGCCGTCATCTTGCCAGGGAGCCGGCCTGATGATCACGCCTGCCCGCGGAAATCCGGTGCCGGGCCTGATGCTGGCCTTGCGCAGGCTGGCGGCAGCGGTGCTGGCGCCGATCGCGCCCCGCACCTGCAAGCGGCGCCGGAGCCGGGTGCGCCCGACAGCGCCGGGTCATGTCGTGCTGCTGGGCGCGGGGCCCGGGTCGGCCGATCTGATCACCTTGCGCGGCCTGCGCGCACTGCAATCCGCCGATGTGGTCTTGTATGACCGGCTGGCCGACCCGGCCCTGTTGGCGCAGACCCGCCACGGCGCCCGGCTGGTCTCGGTCGGCAAGGCGCCGGGCGCACATGCCGTGCCGCAGGACCGGATCAACGCGCTGCTGGTCCAGGCCGCACGACAGGGCCATCGGGTTGTCCGTCTGAAATGCGGCGATCCGGGCGTTTTCGGTCGCGGCGCGGAGGAGGCGTCTGCCCTGGACCAGGCCGGGATCGCCTGGAGCATCATTCCCGGTGTCACCGCCGCCTGCGCCGCCGCCGCCGCTGCCGGCAGTTTCCTGACTGAACGCGGGCGGACCGAGCGGGTCATCCTGGCCACCGGCCACCGCCGGGCGGGCGATCAGACCGACTGGGCCGGCTGCGCCGCGCCGGGCACGACACTGGCCTGCTATATGGGGGTCACGGCTGCGGCCGGCATCCAGGCAGAGTTGCTGGCCGCGGGTTGGCCTGCACTCAGCCAGGTCGAGATCGTCTCATGCGCCCAGACTGCGCGGCAGCGGGTGCTGCACGGCACCCTGGCCGACCTGGCCGCCCTGTGCAACGCGCAGGCAGAGCTGAACCCGGCCATCCTGCTGATCCGCTGGCCGGCGCCCTCAGCTCTGTCGGCGCATCGGGGCCTGGCCGAAGCCGCGGACCCTCAGGCCAGGAAGTCCAGCCCCAGGTCGAGCACCGGAGCGGAATGGGTCAGGGCGCCGACGCTGATGTAATCGACGCCGGTCGCGGCCACCTCGGCGATGCGGGGCAGCGACATGTTGCCCGAGGCTTCGGTCAGCATCCGCCCGGCGACCAGGCGAACCGCCTGCGCCAGGCTGGGCGTGTCCATGTTGTCGAGCAGGACGACATCGGCGCCGCCGACGGCCAGCACCTGTTCCAGCTGATCCAGCGTGTCGACCTCGATCTCGACCCGCATCATGTGGCTGCGCGCCGCTTTCACCGCGGTCAGCACCGGGCCGATTCCTCCGGCGGCGGCGATGTGGTTGTCCTTGATCAGGATCGCATCACCCAGCGAAAAGCGATGGTTGAATCCGCCGCCGTGGCGGATGGCGGCCTTTTCCACCAGACGCAGGCCGGGGGTCGTCTTGCGGGTGCAGGTGATCCGGGCGCGGGTACCGCGGGTTTCGGCGACATATGCCGCGGTCAGCGTGGCGATGCCGCACATCCGGCCCGCGAAGTTGAGCGCGACCCGCTCGGCCATCAGCATGGCCGCGGCATCGCCCGAGATCGTCATCAACGTGTCGCCGGGGGCGCAGGGCACGCCGTCGGCCAGGTGGGTGGTGACTGTCAGCGTCGGATCGGTCAGCCGGAACGCCAGCGCCGCCACCTGCATGCCCGAAACGATGCCCACCCCACGGCTGCGCAGGGCATTGGTGGCGCGGGTGCCCGCCGGGATCACGGCGCGGGTGGTGGCATCGCCCCAGGGGGCCAGATCCTCGACCAGAGCGGCGCGGACCAGGGGTTCCAGCAGCAGGTCGGGCAGGTCGGTCATGTCAGGGCCTTCAGAGCTTGGTCGCGCAGGCGCAGCGCCTCGGTCAGGGTCATCAGGGTGGGCTTTTGCAGATCGGCGCGGGTGTCGGGAAAATCGGTGCGGCACTGCGCACCCCGGCTTTCGCGGCGCGACAGGGCGGCGACCGCGATCATCGTTGCCGCGACGACCATGTTGCGCAAGGCGGGAGGCTGGTCGGGACCGTCGAGCGCCCGCAGCCCGATCAGGGCGCGGACAAGGCCGGCCTCGTCGCGCACCACACCGACCTCGGCCGTCATCAGCGCCCGCAGGGTGGCGATGGCTTGCGGGTCTGGCCTGCGGGCAGCGCCATCCAGCCGCAGCGCGACCGGAGCGGCATCGCCAGGGCTGTCGGCCAGGCGTTGCGCCACATCCAGCGCCACGCGGCGTCCGAACACCAGGGCCTCGAGCAGGCCGTTCGAGGCCAGCCGGTTCGCGCCATGCAGACCGGTGCAGGCAGCCTCGCCACAGGCCCAGAGCCCGGGCAGCGAGGCGCGACCCATGGCATCCACCGCGATGCCGCCCATGTGGTAATGCGCGGCCGCGGTGACGGGAATCGCTTCGCGCAGCGGGTCGATGCCGCCGCGCTGGCAGGCGGCAAAGACGGTGGGGAACTGCTCGGCCAGGGCCGGCCCCAGGGCAAGCCGCGTGTCCAGCATGGGCCGCCGCCCGGCGCGGGATTCGAGATAGACGGCGCGGGCCACGATGTCGCGCGGGGCCAGCTCGGCCAGTGGCGAAACCGCGGTCATGAAGCGGTGGCCCAGACTGTTGACAAGGGTGGCGCCCTCGCCGCGCAGGGCCTCGGTGGCCAGCGGCGCCGGGTCTTCGCCGCAGTCGATGGCGCTGGGGTGGAACTGCACGAATTCGGCGTCGCGGATCGTGGCGCCCGCGCGGGCCGCCATGCCCAGCATCTGGCCGCGAATGCGATGGGGATTGGTGGTGACGGCGTAAAGCCCCGCCGCGCCTCCGCCCGCCAGGATCACCGCCGGGCAGCGGATCGTGGCCTCGCCGCCATCGCCCTCGACCCGGACGCCGCACACCCCGCCCGGACCCGTCACCAATCCGGTCGCCGACAGGCCACTGGCAAGCTGAACATGCGCCGCCTGCGCCACGGCGCGGATCAGCACCTGCATGATGGCGGCCCCGGCCCGATCGCCCTGCACGCGGACCACCCGGGCCTGGCCATGCGCCGCCTCGCGCGACAGGACGAACTGGCCATGCAGGTCGCGGTCGAAGGGGGCGCCAAGGCTTGCCAGCGCCATGACATGGCCGGCCGCCTCTTCGGTCACGATCCGGGCTACGGCGGGGTCGACCAGCCCGGCGCCGGCCTGGATCGTATCGTGCAGATGCAGATCGGGGCTGTCGCCACGCCCCACCGCCGCCGCGATGCCGCCCTGTGCCCAGGCGGAACTGGCGCCCTGGCCCAGCGGCTCTGGCGTGATCACCAGAACCGGGCGTGGCGCCAGCGACAGCGCTGCATAAAGCGCCGCGATCCCGCCGCCGACGATGACGACGCGGGAGGTGACGGTGTCGGCCATCAGCCGGCCTTCCGCGACAGGTCGATCATCCGCTGCACGGCGCGCGCCGCGCCTTCGGCCAGATGGGCGGGCACCTCGACGGGGGTGGTCATGCTGTGCAGCGACCACAGGATCTTTTCCAGCGTGATCATCTTCATGAAGGGGCACATCGTGCAGGGGCCGACGAAATCCACCTGCGGATGCGCATCGGCAATGTTCGACGCCATCGAGCATTCCGTCACCAGCAGCGCACTGCCTGGCTGTTCGCGGCCCACGTAATCGATGATGCCGCTGGTCGAGCCGGTGAAGTCGGCCTCGGCCACCACGTCTGCGGGGCATTCGGGATGGGCGATGATCCGCACGCCGGGGTGCCACTGGCGATAATCGCGCAGATCGGCGGCGGTGAACTGTTCATGCACGATGCAGGCGCCGTCCCACCAGACGATCCGCTTGCCCGGCACGGCCCGGGCCACGTTTTGCGCCAGATACTTGTCGGGCAGCATGATGACCGTCTCGGCATCGAGCGCCGCCACGATCTGCGCCGCATTGGCCGATGTGCAGCAGATGTCGGAAGCCGCCTTCACCTCGGCCGTGGTGTTCACATAAGTGACCACCGGCGCGCCCGGATAGCGGCGGCGCATCTCCTCGACCCCGGCGGCGGTGATCGAGGACGCCAGCGAACATCCGGCCGCCATGTCGGGCATCAGCACCAGCTTGTCGGGGTTCAGAACCTTGGAGGTTTCGGCCATGAAATGCACGCCGGCCTGAACGATGACGCGGGCCTTCACGCCCTGGGCGCGGATCGCCAGTTGCAGGCTGTCGCCCACCACGTCGCAGACGCCATGAAACACCTGCGGTGTCATGTAATTGTGGCCCAGGATCACCGCATCGCGTTCCGTCTTCAGCCGGTTGATCGCCAGCACATAGGGCGCGTGCGTGGCCCAATCGGCAAAGGGCATGACGCGGGCCATCCGGGTCCAGATGTCGCGCGTCGCCTCGGCGGCGGCCAGCGAGGGCGAAAGATCGTAGGTCGCAGCCAGTTCGGCGCGGATCGGAGAGATGTCGAGCACGGGCGGATCTCCGGCTGGCGCGGCGGAATGGGTGAGAACTGGTACGCAACCAAGGTTCGGCACGGCAAACCGACTATTGCCTGACGGCGGGCCGGTCAACCTCTGATGCGTTTGCAGCATGATCCCGGTCGAGCATTTTCGCAAGTGCAGCAAGCAATCGGCCCGGTGCGAAGGGCTTGCCATGCCCGCGTTTCCGCCGAAGCCGCACATCGCAGGCCGCAAACCGGGCGCCGATCATGCCCAAGCGCAGGCAAGTCCCCCGCGATCAACGCTGTGATGGGTCACCTCAAGGGTATGCACATCGCGCTTCACGCCACATGGGAGATGAACAACAAGGACCTGAAGAAGGAGGAGCGCGACCCGGGGCCTGCTCTGTTCACCAGCGATGCCAACGTGCCCGCGCTCTCGGAAATGCTTCGAGCAAAGGCGCGCCCGGACGTTGCGAGGCGTCTAGAGCGCGGACTCAATTGATCGCAACCAGATGCGTGCTGATGCGAGAGCGACGGCTGCGAGGAAGTTGGCTGCGTGTTTCTCGAAGCGTGTGGCGATGCGG
>JAKALB010000069.1 GCA_021813365.1 Pseudomonadota bacterium
AGGAGGTGCCGATGTCGCGGCGGGCCAGGACCACATCGCCGATGTCCCGGGTCATGTGGGCGGCGTCAAAGCGGTGCAGGCCGGGCTGCGTGCCGGTGTCGGTAAAGCTGACCGCGCCCAGACGGGCCATGGCCAGGCCCATGTCCAGGCGGAGCGCACCGGAGCCCCGGGCGCGGCCACGGCAGGTGCCGGGATAGACGGGTCCGTCGGGGCCGGGATCTGGCGAGCCCTCCTGCGGAGCGGACAGCGCGGCCTTGATGTCGCCACGGGTGCAGGTGCAGTGATAGGTCAGGCCCATCGCTGTCAGCCGGGCCAGGGCGGCGTCATAGGCGGCAAGACGGGTCGACTGGCGCAGCACCGGCTGTTCCCAGGTCAGGCCCAGCCAGCGCAGGTCGTCCTGGATCGCAGCCTCCCATTCCGGCTTGCAGCGGGATTGGTCGATATCCTCGATCCGCAGCAGGAACCGGTCGCCGCGCGAGGCCGCCACCAGCGCGGCATAGGCATGGCCCAGATGCAGCGGCCCGGTCGGGCTCGGGGCAAAACGGGTCACACGGTCAGCCATGCCGTGAAACTGTCCTTGGCGCGATCGGTATAGGCCTTGTAGCGGTCCTTGCGACCCTTGCGCCCGCCCCTCGCCTCGATGGGAGGAAAGAGGCCGAAGTTCACGTTCATCGGCTGAAAGGTCCTGGCATCCGCCCCGCCGGTGATATGTGTGACCAGCGCGCCCATCGCGGTATCGGGCGGCGGCGGCGGCAGGATGCGGCCCTGCAACTGCGCCGCGGCCATGCGGCCGGCCAGCAGGCCCATGGCGGCGGATTCCACGTAACCCTCGACCCCCGTCACCTGACCCGCAAAGCGGATGTTGGGTCGCGATTTCAGCCGCATCTGATCGTCCAGCAGGCTGGGCGAGTTGATGAACGTGTTGCGGTGGATACCGCCAAGCCGGGCGAAGGATGCGTTCTGCAGGCCAGGAATCATCCTGAAGACAGCGGTTTGCGCGCTGTGCTTCATCTTGGTCTGGAAGCCCACGATGTTGTAGAGCGTGCCCAGCTTGTTGTCGCGGCGCAATTGCACCACGGCATAGGGCTTCTGGTCGGAATGCGGGTTGGTGAGGCCCACGGGTTTCATCGGGCCAAAGCGCAGCGTCTCGCGGCCGCGCTCGGCCATCACCTCGATCGGCAGGCAGCCGTCGAAATAGCCGGCGGTTTCGCCCGGGTGGAACTCGGTCTTTTCGGCCGCCAGCAGCGCATCGATGAAGGCGTCGTATTCGTCCTTCGTCATCGGGCAGTTCATGTAGGCGGTCTGTTCCTCATGGGTCGCGCCCTTGTCATAGCGCGACTGCATCCAGGCGACCGACATGTCCACCGTCTCGGCATAGACGATCGGGGCAATGGCGTCGAAGAAGGCCAGGCTTTGCGCGCCGGTGGCCTGGCGGATCGATTCGGCCAGCGCGGCCGATGTCAGCGGGCCGGTGGCGACGATCCAGTGGCCCTCGCGCGGCAGGTCCGTCACCTCGCCCTCGGCAAAGGAGATCCTGGGATGGCTGCGCAGCCTGGCGGTGACATGTTCGGCAAAGGGTTCGCGGTCGACGGCCAGAGCGCCGCCCGCGGGCAGGCGGTGGGCCATCGCGGCTTCCAGGATCAGGCCGCCGGCGGCGCGCATCTCCCAGTGCAGCAGGCCCACGGCATTGCGCTCGTGGTCGTCGCTGCGGAACGAGTTCGAGCAGACCATCTCGGCAAAATTGCCGGTGCGGTGCGCGAAAGTGCCGACCGAGGGCCGCATTTCATGCAGCACCACGTCGATGCCGGCCTGGGCGGCCTGCCAGGCGGCCTCGGACCCGGCCATGCCGCCACCGATGATGTGCAGGGGTTCGGTCATGCCCGGTCCCGGCCTCGTCCTTGAAATGAAAAGGGCGCCGCGACGGGCGCCCCACCTGGCGGTGCGGCACGCCTATTTCGGCGCAACCATCATCACCATCTGCTTGCCTTCCAGCTTGGGCAGCTGCTCCACCTTGCCGGCATCGCCGACATCGGCGGCCACGCGCTGCAACAGTTCCAACCCCAGTTCCTGGTGCGCCAGTTCGCGACCACGGAAGCGCAGGGTGACCTTTACCTTGTCGCCTTCGTCCAGGAATTTCATCACCGAGCGCATCTTGACCTCGTAGTCATGCGTGTCGGTGCCGGGGCGGAACTTGATTTCCTTGATCTCGATGATCTTCTGTTTCTTTCGTGCCTCGGCTTCCCGCTTCTGCGTCTCATACTTGAACTTGCCGAAGTCCATGATCTTGCAGACCGGGGGTTCCGCGTTCGGCGAAATCTCGACCAGATCAAGACCTGCTTCCTCGGCCAGCTGCATGGCGCGGCCCGGGGTGACGACCCCGATGTTTTCGCCGTCGGCGCCAATCAGGCGAATCTCGGGCGAGCGGATGCGATCATTGATACGGGGGCCGGTTTCGCGTTGCGGCGGGGCGTTGTGGGGGCGACGTGCCAGGGGAGTGGTCCTTCGTTGTGAATACGTCGCGCACATTAGGGCAAGGCGCGGCGCGCTTCAACCCGGCGCGAAGCCCGGCACGGATGCCGCACCGCGGCGGACGGGGTTTCCTTTCGGGCGCGTTTCTGTCATACCGCAGGCACCATTTGCTTGGGTCAGGAGGCCAGACATGAACAGAAACCTCATCATCGGCATCATCGTGTTGCTTGTGATCGGTGGCGGCTATTACGAGTTCAGCTACAAGCCGGCGCAAGAGCTGGCCCAGAAGGCCGCCGACGAGGCGGCGGCGGCCCAGAAGGCCGCAGAGGAGAAGGCGGCGGCGGACAAGGCCGCGGCCGACAAGGCAGCAGCGGATGCCAAGGCGGCGGCGGACAAGGCCGCGGCCGATGCGGCCAAGCTGGCTGCCGACGCGGCCGCCGTGCTGGACCCGGCCGCCTGGGATGCCGCCAAGGTTTCTGCCTTCATCGACACCACCGCGCTGGACGATGCGACCAAGACCACGCTGAAGGCGGCGGTCACGGCTGCCGGCACCGACGCGACGATGATCGGTGCGGTGATCACGCAGATCAAGACCGCGCTGGGTATCCAGTAAGCCGGACTGGCGCACGAGGAAGGGCCGGGGGTTCCCCGGCCCTTTGCATTTCGAAAGCCTGATGTGGAAAGATCGATGGGCAGGAATGCCCATCCTGTCGGTCAGGTCAGATTCCGTCGCCGACGAAGGCCTTTTCCACCACGAACTCCTGCGGTTCGGAATTGGCGCCTTCGTGCAGGCCAAAACCTTCCAGCACCTTCTTGACATCATGGTTGAAGGCCAGGCTGCCGCAGACCATGGCGCGGTCTTCCTCGGGATCCATCGGCGCCAGATCCAGATCGGCGAACACCTTTCCGCTGGTCAGGTTGTCGGTGATCCGGCCCATGTGCTCGGATGGCTCGCGGGTGGTGGTGGGGTAATAATGCAGTTTGCCGTCCACCATGTCGCCGATCAGCGGATCGTCATGCAGCGACGAGACCAGCCGGCGGCCGTATTCCAGTTCGGCCTGCTCGCGGCAGGTGTGCATCAAGATGACCTGGCCGTATTTCTCCCAGGTTTCGGGCTCGCACAGCAGGCTGGCAAAGGGGGCGATGCCGGTGCCGGTGGCCAGAAACCACAGCCGGCTGCCCGGCAGCAGCGCGTCATGCACCAGCGTGCCCACGGGCTTGGGGCGCAGGATGATCTCGTCGCCCGGCTGGATATGTTGCAGCTTTGAGGTCAGCGGGCCGTCGGGCACCTTGATCGAGTAGAACTCCAGCTCATCGTCCCAGGCGGGCGAGGCAATGGAATAGGCGCGCAAGAGCGGTTTGCCATTGTCGCCCAAGAGGCCGATCATCACGAATTCGCCCGAGCGGAATCGCAGCGACTTCGGCCGCGTCACGCGGAACGAGAACAGCCGTTCGGTCCAGTGGTGCACCGAGAGGACGGTCTGGGCATCGGGCAGATGCGCCTTGGCAGGCTTTTCGCCGGCAGGCTGTTGGGGAGCGACGGGCATGGCAACCGCATAAGTCATTTCATTCGAGCTTCCAGATATGTTGGTCTGTCGTCGCTGGAAAGGGCGAAATCAGGCCCTTAGCCGCGACTGATAGTCATGGGCCTTCCAGTCGGCGCGGAATTTCCACTGGCCTTCCGGCTGGCGGGCGGCCAGATCGTCGGGGATTTCCACCGCGTCAAAGCCGACACGGCGCGCCATCGGATACTGGTCTGCGATGACCGGACCCAGGGCCACCAGCTGGCCCCGGTAGCCCATCATCCTGAGACGCCGGGCGATGGTGAAGGCGCGGCCGTCGTTGAAGGCCGGGAAGGATACCCGGATCAGGTGCAGCGTGGCCAGATGCGGCCTGACCAGGGCCGGGTCATCGGTATGGGCCAGGTCCAGCGCGCCCCTGTGAGCGGCGATCTGATCGAGGCGGACCGGGGCGATGGCGGGCGCCGGGCCAAAGCCGGTATCGGTGACGAGCACGCTCATAGCGAGTTCTCCTTCTGCAGGCGCACGGCCTTGCCATGGATGAAATGGATGCCGCATTCGGTCTTGGTCTGGCCGCGCCAGCGGCCCGCGCGCGGATCCTCGCCCGGCATGACCGGACTGGTGCAGGGCGCGCAGCCGATCGACGGATAGCCCTTGGCGACCAGGGGGTGCCGGGGCAGGTTGTTGTTCAGCATGTATTCGGCGATGTCCTCGCGGCCCCAATGGGCCAGCGGATTGACCTTGATGCGGATGTCGGCCTCGGATTCGAAAAAATCCACCGTCTCGCGCCCGTTGCCCTGGAATCGTTTGCGGCCGGTGATCCAGCCGTCGAAACCGGCCAGCGCCCGCTCCAGCGGTTCGACCTTGCGAAGGTTGCAGCAGGCATCGGTCGAAAACCGGTGCAGCGTGCCGTCGGGGTCTTCGAACGACACGCGGCCGGGATTGGCACGAATGGTGCGGATGTCGCAGAGGTTCAGCCGCTCGGCCACTTCGCGTTGATAGTCCAGGGTTTCCCGGAACAGCATGCGCGTGTCGACGAACAGCACCGGGGTTTCCGGCGCGATGACCGAGACGAGATGCAGCAGCACGACCGATTCTGCGCCAAAGGAAGAGACCAGTGCCACCCGGCCCAGGTCGTGATCCTTCAGCGCGTGTTCCAGCACCGCCGTGGCCGAGTGGTGGCGATAGCGGGCATTCAGGGCGGCCACGCGCTCTGCCACCGGGCCGGTGTGCAGGTCACGCGGCATCCTGCGCGCCCTCCGATCCGTAAAGGGCTGCCCGGAACGGCCCCATCCCGACGCGGCGATAGGCTTGCAGGAAGGTTTCATCCGCGCTGGTGCGCAGCGCGATATAGGTGCGCAGGATGCGCTCGATCGCCGGCACGATCTCGTCATAGGCAAAGCCCGGCCCGGTCTTCTCGCCGATCGTTGCGGTTTCCGTGCCGTCGCCGCCCAGCGTGATCTGGTAGTTTTCGACGCCGGCGCGGTCCAGCCCCAGGATCCCGATATGACCGACGTGATGGTGGCCGCAGGCGTTGATGCAGCCCGAGATCTTGATCTTCAGGTCGCCCACGTCGTGTTCCAGTTGCAGCGCCTGGAAATGCAGCGCCAGTTCCTGCGCGACGGGAATCGAGCGGGCCGTGGCCAGGCTGCAATAATCCATGCCGGGGCAGGCGATGATGTCGGACAGCAGCCCGACATTGGCGGTGCCCAGCCCGGCCTTGACCAGCGCCGCATGGACGCCGGGCAGGTCCGACTTGTGGACATGCGGCAGGATCACGTTCTGTTCGTGGGAAATGCGGATCTGGTCATGGCCGTGCGTTTCGGCCAGTTCCGCGATCAGGCGCATCTGGGCGCTGGTGGCATCGCCGGGCGTGGCGCCATGCGCCTTCAGGCTGATCGTGACGATGGCATGGTCCGCATCGCGGTGCCTTGCAAGATTGCGGTCGGCCCAGGCGCGGAACACCGGATCGGCGCGATAGGCCTGCTCGAAGGGGGCGGTCGCCGCGGTCTTCAGCGCAGGCATGGCAAAGGCCGCGCGGATATCGGCCAGCAGGGCCTGATCCGCGCCACCGAACTGCGGCCGCAGTTCGGCGAAACGCTCTTCGATCAGCCGGGTCAATTCGGCCTTGCCGGTTTCGAACAGGGTGATCTTGATGCGGGCCTTGTACTTGTTGTCGCGCCGACCCAGGGTGTTGTAGACCGAAAGGACGGCCTCGACATAGGGCAGAAGGTCGGCCACGGGCAGGAAATCGCGCACCTGATGCGCGATCATCGGTGTGCGACCCAGGCCACCACCGACGAACACCTGGAAACCGGGCTCACCGGCGGCATTGCGGGTCATGCGCAGGCCGATGTCATGCGCCGCGGTCACCGCGCGGTCGGCGGGGGCGCCGGAGATGGCGATCTTGAACTTGCGCGGCAGGAACTGGAATTCCGGGTGATCGGTCGACCATTGGCGCAGCAGCTCGGCATAGGGCCGCGGGTCTTCGATCTCGTCGGCGGCAGCGCCGGCGAAATGGTCGGCGGTGACGTTGCGCACGCAGTTGCCGCTGGTCTGGATGGCATGCATGCCCACATCGGCCAGCGCGCCGAGAATCGCGGGCACATCAGGCAGTTTCGGCCAGTTGAACTGGATGTTCTGCCGGGTGGTGAAATGGCCATAGCCCTTGTCCCAGGTGTCGGCGATATGCGCCAGCTGCCGCATCTGGCGGGCGTTCAGCGTGCCATAGGGGATCGCCACCCGCAGCATGTAGGCATGCAGTTGCAGATACAGGCCGTTCATCAGGCGCAGCGGGCGGAACTCGTCTTCGGTCAGCGAGCCGTCCAGCCGCCGGTTCACCTGATCGGTGAACTGGGCGACGCGGGCGCGCACGAAGGCCTCATCGAAGTCGGTATAGTCATACATTGGGGTGGTCCGCCTGCTTGCCGTGGCTGTAGTTCGAGGGGCCGCGCGTGCGGAACTGCTCGCGGAAATGGGTGGGTTCGGGTCCGTTCGGGCCGGCCTTCGCATCGGCCAGATAGGCACCCACGACCTGTAGCTTCTGGGCTGCCGCATGCAGCAGCCGCATCTGGGCATGGGCCTCGTCCTCGATCAGCTCGGCCTCATGGTGAAACGGGGTCCAGGTGTCGGCCGCGGTCAGATAGACCACATCGCCTTCACGCAGGCGATTGGCGGTGACGACTTTCGGGGTGAAATTCCTGGCCATGATTCAGGCCTCCTTCAGATCATGCAGGGCGGTGGCTGCGGCGCGGGGGGGCAGGCCATAAAGAATGACCACAGGGCCCGTTGTCCGTGCGGCGGTTTCGGGCAAGCTCGCCAGGCGACAGGCATGGATGCGCTGGTCGGGGCGAGAGACGTTTTCCACCAGGGTCACGGGCGTGGCCGGATCGGCGCCATGCATCATCAGGCGGCCCTGCACGAACCGGGCCGATTTCCTGCCCATGTAGATCGCGGCGACTTCGCCCGCCCGGGCCATGCCGCGCCAGTCCTGCTCGGCAAAGCCGGCCATGTCATGGCCGGTGACGATGCGCAGGCTGGCGTTGCGGCCCCGGCGGGTCAGGCTCTGGCCGATGGCCGCGGCGGCCACGCTGGCCGAGGTCAGGCCGGGCAGGATGGCATAGGCCAGGCCGGCGCATTCCAGCGCGGCGATTTCTTCATCCAGCCGGCCGAAGATGCCCGGATCGCCGCCCTTCAGCCGCACGACGCGGGCGCCGGCAGAGGCCTGGGCGACCAGCATGGCATTGATGGCCTCCTGCGCGACCTGGGGGCCGAAGCCCTCCTTGCCGACATCGATGCGCCGCACATGGGCCGGGATCAAGGCCAGCACTTCCTCGCCCACCAGGCGATCGTGGATCACCACATCCGCGCCCTGCAGCGCCCGGTAGGCACCCAGCGTCAGATGGGCGGCCGCGCCAGGGCCCGCCCCCACGAAGGTGACGGCAGCGGCAGCGGCGGCGGGCGAAGGGCTGGGGATCGTGGTCATGGCTGGTCCGTGATTTCTGACATGAATATAGGATAATTTCCCGGTTTCACGCCATACACCCTTGCAGATAAGGAAGAATATTCTATTCTGCGGACAGATCAGACCGATTTTCTGCGCAACCGCGGGAGAGGCGAATGGCAGCCCAACTTGACGAACTGGACCGGAAAATCCTTGCCGAATTGCAGACGGATTCCGAGCAGAGCCTGGATGAGATCGCACGCAAGGTCTCGTCTTCGAAGACCCCGGTCTGGAACCGGATCAAGCGCATGCGCGAGGCCGGGGTGATCCTGCGCCAGACCGCGATTCTCGACCCCGAAAGCCTGGGGCTGGAGGCCTGCTTCTTCGTGCTGATCCGCACCAGCGAACATGAGGCGGAATGGCAGCGCAAGTTCCTGGAAGTCCTGCGCAGGCGCCCCGAAGTGCTGGAGGCGCACCGGCTGGCGGGGGATATCGACTATATCCTGAAGGTCCGGGTCAGGAATGCGCGGGCCTATGATACATTCTACCAGGCGCTCATTTCCGAAGTGAAGATCCACAACGTGACGGCGCTGTTGAGCATGGAAGAGATCAAGGCCACGACCATGCTGCCGCTGTGACCGGGGGACGGGTCATCCGCCCTTCCGCGCCCATCACGCTGCTCACGCCTTGACCATCAGCCGTTTCAGTCCGTGAAAGTGAAAGACATCGGCATAGACCGGCGGTTCGGTCAGGGCCAGGTCGGGCAGGCGTCGGAACAGGATGGGCAGAGCGATCTGCAGCTCTTGCCGGGCCAGCGGCGCACCGACGCAGAAATGCAGGCCGGCGCCAAAGCTGGCATTGGGCCTGACCGGGCGTCGCGGGTCGAAGATCTGCGGATCCTCCCACGGGCCGGGGTCGCGATTGGCCATGGCCAGCAAGAGGCCCACCTGATCGCCGCGCCGGAAACGGGTGCCCATGACCTCGACATCCTCGTAGGCATGGCGCGTGAACATGTGCAGCGGCGGGTCGAAGCGCAGGATTTCCTCCAGCGTGACCTCGGGGTCGGCCAGCAGCGCGGCCTGCGAACCGGTCTCCAGCACGGTCTTCACGCCGTTGCCCAGCGCATGCACCGTCGCCTCGTGCCCGGCATTCAGAAGCAGGATGCAGGTGGTGATCAGTTCGTCGGTGGACAGCCGCTCACCGTCCTCCTCGGCGGCGATGAGATGGGTGATCAGGTCGTCGCGGGGATCGGCGCGGCGGCGGCCCACATAGTCGCGCAGGAAAGCCACGAAGGCCTCGGTGGCCGCCACGGCGCGGTCTTCGCGCGCACGATTGCGGCCGGCCATGTACATGCCGACCATGGCATTCGACCAGGCCAGAAGTTCGGGGGCCATCGTCTCGGGCACGCCCAGCAGGCGGGCGATGATGATGACCGGCAGCTTCTGGCCGAAATGTGCCAGCAGATCGAAGGGGCCCGGTGGAAAGCTGTCGATCAGCTGGTGGCTCAGGGTTTCGATTTCCGGCCGCAGCGCCTCGATCCGGCGCGAGGTGAAGGCGCGCAGCACCAGGCCGCGCAGGCGGGTGTGGCGCGGCGGCTCCAGCTCCAGCATGGAATGGGCCTCGACCGCGTAGAACGGCTTCAGATGATCGGGGATCACCGGGGCCTTCTCTGGCGGCACTTCGCGACCGAAACGGCGGTCGCGAAAGATGGCGTTGACTGCGGCGGCATTGCCGGTGCAGGTCAGGCCGTAATCCGTCCAGTAAAAAAACGGGCCGGCGGCGCGGGCGATTTCGTAGAAGGCATAGGGGTTCTGCACGAAGGCGGGGTCGGTCGGCGATTGGGTCAGGTGTTTCATGGGCGGCGTCCCAGTGGAATGATGCCTTGCGCGATCAGCACGCCCAGGCTCACCACCAGGGCGGCAAGGGCCTGCGACCAGGACCAGGGATACCCCAGGCCCAGCCGGATCAGCATGACATAGAATGGTGCCAGATTGATGTGCATGGCCGACAGGCCGATGCCCAGCTTTTCGACCGACATGATGAACATGACCTGGGAAACGCCCAGAGAACCGACGGCGTAAAGCAGGATCGCGCCGATCTCGATCGCGCCCCAGGCGCTGAAATCCGGGGGGGCCGTGCCCACGGCGCCCTGGGCCAGGGCCACGGCCATGGCGGCGATGGCCGCGCCCGTCAGGGTGACCGCGGTGCGCCCGATCGGCGTCTGGTCGGGAAAGGCCGTGACGGTAAAGCGCGACCCGATGGCAAAGCTGACGACCGAAGCAAAGCACAGCAGCGCGCCCCAGCCCAGCGACAGGTCCGCTCCCCTCAGGTCCAGCGCCATGACCCCGCCCAGCAGCGACAGGATCAATCCCAGCCCAATGCCAGAGTGAGCCTGCGGCCGTCGAACAGCACCTCCAGCGCGATGCCCACCACGGGCAGCGTGGCCGAAATGACGGCGGCGGTGACGGCACCGCCCCGGGCCTGACCCAGGATCAGGAACCAGGCGCCCAGGCCGATCAGGCTGCCGACGGCGATGCCCTTCCACCAGTTCACCCGCAAGACCGGACGCAGCCCCTCGAGCACGGCCCAGGCGATCAGCACGGACAGGCCGGCCAGGCCCATGCGCAGCGCGTTCAGCTGTTCATGCACCATCAGCGGGATGAGGTGGTCGGCCGCGGGCAGGCCCGCAGCCCAGATCAGCATCGAAGCCATGCAGACCAGGTTGGCGGCCAGGAGGCCCGGGACGGCGGGGTGCGAAGTGCTGGACATTTCGGCCTTCTGGCACGGCCGGGCGCGGGCTGCTGGCCCGCCCGCGACAGCCCAGCGTCAGGCGGCGCCAGTTTGGGCGGCGGAAAGCGCCGCGACGATGGCAGAAAAGTCCACGGCCTTCAGGCTGGCACCACCGACCAGTGCGCCATCGACATGCGCCACCCCAAAGATCTCGGCCGCGTTCGAGGGCTTGACCGAGCCGCCATACAGGATGCGCACACCCGGGGCCTCGGCGCCCATGGCTGCGCCCAGGCGAGCGCGGATGAAGGCATGGACCTCGGCGATCTGCGGGATCGTGGGGGTGCGGCCGGTGCCGATGGCCCAGACCGGTTCATAGGCCACCACCAGATTGCCGGCGGTGGCGCCGGCAGGCAGGCTGCCCGCGATCTGGCGGCCCACGACATCCAGCGTCTGGCCCGAGTCGCGCTCGGCCTCGGTTTCGCCCACGCAGATGATGGCGGTCAGGCCGGTGGCCAGCGCGGCGGCGGCCTTGGCCGCGACCAGTGCATCGGTTTCGCCATGGTCGGCGCGACGTTCGGAATGGCCCAGGATGACATGGCTCGCTCCGGCATCCTTCAGCAGTGCGGCCGAGATGTCGCCGGTATGCGCGCCCGCGGCCTCGGGATGGCAATCCTGCCCGCCCACCCGCAGCGCCGAGCCGCGTGCCGCCACGGCCATCGGGGCGATCAGCGTGGCCGGCGGACAGAGCAGCATCTCGCAGTTCGGTGCGGGCTGGGCGGCCAGCAGGGCCGTCACTTCGGACAGTGCTGCCGAAGACCCGTTCATCTTCCAGTTGCCGGCGGCCAGTTTCTTCATCGCATCCCCTCGCATGGTCCTGCCCAATGCCTAGCGAAGGCCGGGACCGAGCGGAAGCCCCAAGCGCGCGCAGGCGGCCGGCCGCGGGAGCCTCCGGCGGGGATATTTGGGGCAAGATGAAAGCGCGATGAAATAGCGCCGGCGGCGGGGTGGCACGGGGCCGGCTCCCTGCGAGGCGCAGGTCGAGACGCCGCTGTCAGGTCGCAGGCTGGTCCTGGAACTTGACGCTTTCGCCGCAGCCGCAGGATTCGATCACATTGGGGTTGCGGAACCGGAAGCCGGATTCCAGGAGGCCGGTTTCATAATCGATCTCGGTGCCGATCAGGAACATCTGGGCCATGGGCGCCACGATGACGCGGGCGCCATCCTGCTCCACCACCTCGTCCAGCGGGCCGGCGGCGGGCACGAATTCCATCGTGTATTCCATGCCCGCGCAGCCGCCCTTCCGGACGCCGATCTTCAGGCCGAAACTGCCATCGCGGGCCATCAGCGCCGCGATCTGCCGGGCAGCGGCCTGGGTCAGGGTGACTGCGGATTTGCCGGGAATGCCGAACATGGGATTCTCCTTTGCAAGGAACTTAGGAGGTCGGGCGGGAAATTCCAAGCGGGGGCAGGGCGGAAAGGCCGATGAGAACCGCCTCGGCGCATAGAATCGCCCAGAGGAACGAGGCCAGCGTGCCGATGATGACATATTCGCTGACCAGCCGGTCCTCGCGCGTTTCCGAAAACCGCAGGATCGACTTGGCGGCGATCAGGAAGCCCACGCCTTCGGGGTGGCCGGTCAGAATCAGCACGAAGATCACGGAGCGTTCCAGCAGGCCGATCATCCGGCCGGCACCCGACAGGCCCTGGGCGACCTTGCCCATCCAGGGCGCGATCAGGAGGGCGACGAAATAGCCGCCGGCCCTTGTGGCGGCGATCGCGCCGGCCAGCACAAGGGCAAGGCCGGGCAGGGCGGGGGCGGGGGCCCACAGGCCGCTGGCCCAGAGGCCAGGTTCGGCCATGGCCAGAAGGGCAAGGCTGGCCAGATGCAGCGCCTGGTCCCACAGGAAGGCGCCGGGTCCGCGGCGGCCCGAGCCCTGCTTGATCAGGTCGATGCCCAGATGCGCGCCGGTCAGGGCAAATAGGCCACTCGACAGCGAGCCTGTGGTCAGAACCAGCGTCGTCAGCACCACGGCGCCATGCGCAGCCAGGCCGGGAAGCCGGTGCTTGCTGGCGACCATCCTGTCGGTCTGCAACAGGAAATCGGCAAGAACATGGGCGAAAAGCAGCAGGGCGAGGGTCTCAAGCATCTGCGACCTCCGTCTCGAACGCCGCGAGGGCCGCGCTGGCCGACATCAGCCCGCTGCCCTTCAGCCGGGCCTGAAATGCCTGGCGGGTGATTCCCAGGCCATCGGCCAGGGACTGGTCGCTCTGGCGCGGAAGGTCAAGGGCCAGGGCTGCGGCCTGCGCCTGAGGGGCGGTCCAAAGCCGCGCCTGCCACACCGCCAGGTCGAGCACGGCCGCTTTCCAGAGCCCTCTGGCGTCTGGCTGCGCAAAGGCGAAACTGGTGTGCGAGGACATCTGATCCAGATTGCGGCCCGACAGGGTGAAGGCCGGGCCGGAAGCATCGGACAGGCCGGATGGGCCCAGCCGATCCACGGGCGCTATGGCCAGCGAGATTCGGCTTTCCAGCCCGCCGCCCTCGCTGCGCAGCAGGGCGAGGCAGAGCAGCGTGGCGCGCAGGGCATAGATCGGCTCGCCCAGATAGAGCTGCCAGCCGTCGCCGCGAAAGCGGGTGAAGCGCACCTCCTGCCGCGTCCAGCCCGCCAGCATTCTGGCGGCCTTCGCCAGGGCCTGAATCGCAAGGTCGGTCGCCTGCGGCCCGGCCCGGGTCGAGTCGATCAGGTCGCCAGTGAACACCGCTGCCCGGGTCATACGCAAGTCATAAGGCTTGCGATGGCGTAATGCAAGGGTTTTGACTTGCGTTGACGGCGTGCAAGCATTTTCCCTGCGGCGACTGCCGGAAAGGGAAAAGCCTTGCCCTACATGAAGCCCAGTTCCAGGCGGGCTTCATCCGACATCATGTCCATGCCCCAGGGCGGGTCGAAGGTCATCTGGACATCGACCGACTTCACCCCCGCCAGCGGCTCTACCGCAGCGGCGACCCAGCCCGGCATCTCGCCGGCCACGGGGCAACCGGGCGCTGTCAGCGTCATCACCACGGTGACATCGTTCTCGGGCGTGATCTCGATCGTGTAGACCAGGCCCAGATCATAGATATTCACCGGGATTTCGGGGTCATAGACCGTGCGGCAGGCCTCGACCACCGCGTCAAACAGCGGATGATCGGTCGTGGAGGGCCGAATCAGCGGTGCGCCTTCGACCGGGTCGGTCATCTCGTTCATATCGGTCTCGCCCAGGGTTGTTGAGCGATTATATAGGGAATTTTCCGGGAAGGTCCAGAACCCTGGGCAGACCCGGGCAGACTTGAGCAGTGTGCAGGTCAGAACGGGATTTCGTCATCCATGTCGGACCGGCCGCCGCCGCCGCCGCTGCCGCTGCCACCCGACCGGCTGCCGCCGCCGAAGTCATCCGGTGCGCCACGGTCGTCATAGCCGCCCCCCGCGCCGCCGCCATCGCGGCCATCCAGCAGGGTCAGTTCCCCGCGGAAGGGCCGCAGCACGATTTCGGTCGTATAGCGATCCTGCCCCGACTGGTCCTGCCACTTGCGGGTTTCCAGGGCGCCTTCGATGTAGACCTTGCTGCCCTTGCGCAGATACTGCTCGGCAATCTTGGCCAGGGGTTCCGAGTAGATCGCCACCGAATGCCATTCGGTCCGCTCCTTGCGCTCGCCCGAGGCCTTGTCACGCCAGGTTTCCGATGTGGCGATGCGCAGGTTCACCACCTTGCCGCCGTTCTGGAAGCTGCGCACTTCGGGATCGCGGCCGAGGTTGCCGACGATGATGACCTTGTTGACCGATCCGGCCATGGACGCCTCCCTGTTCTGGTGCCGGCAGACTGTGGCCGAGCCTGGTCACATCGTATAAGCAGCGCCCGGCCCGGCCGCAACCGGGGGCAGCGGCCGAAGGGCCGATATAATCGCGCGGCCGGGGTGGCGCGATGCGACCCCGGTGGCCGCGAGCGGGCCGGCCGACGGCTGGCGGGCATCCGCCGGTGCGACAAAAGGGATGCCAGGCCCGGCTTTCGGCGCCGATGCCGCCAAGCTATGAAACAGCAGCGGAAAACCCACCAGAGCCGCGGAGTCCGATGACCTTTCCTGCCCGAACTTCGCCCCGCAAATCCCGCCCGCGCGGCACCGAGCCGGCATTGGTGGCCGCGCTGCTCCTGTTCCAGATCTTCTGCACGGTGGTCTTCGTCTGGGACATCTCTGCCGAATTCTGGAAGGCGGGGTGGAGTGTGCTTTCAGACCTGCACCTGCTGCCGGAACTTGCGGCTGTGTTGGGGCTGATGCTGGCCACCGCCTTCGTGGGCATCGTGCTGCGCCGCATCCTGGAGCGGCAGAAGCAACTGGAAAAGGGCATGTCCGTCGCCTCTGGCGCGCTGGCGGGCCTGATGGAGGGCTATTTCGAAAGCTGGGGGCTGACGCCCACCGAGCAGGCGGTGGCAACCTTCACCATCAAGGGCTATTCCATTTCCGAAATCGCGATCCTGCGCAAATCGGCCGAGGGCACGATCAAGACCCATCTGAACGCGATCTACCGCAAGGCCGGGGTGACGGGGCGGGCGCAGCTGGTCAGCCTGATGGTCGAGGATCTGATGCGCGAATCACTGGTGGAGCCGGCCCTGCCCGAAGCCGCCCCGCGCTCTGGTGATCGTGGTCACGCGTGAATAGCCCGGCAGAACCTTGCCCCCGCAGGTCCGGATACGCCTCTGCACGGGGGCCACAGGAGGCCACAGGGGGGGCTGCGGGGGCTGGAAAATCCCGAACGGGTTTCTATAGTTCGCGCGTGGGGAAGCTTCGGGTAGATCAAGCGGCCGGGCGCTGGGGCGTTCTGATGCTGGTGGCGGCGGTGCTGGCCGGCCCCGTCGCGGCCGACGGGCTGAAGCTGGGCGGCGGGTCATCCAGCCGCATGGCGCTGTTTGCCAGCCAGGCCAGGCTGCTGGATGGCAAGCTGTCAGAGCAATATTCCGCATCCGAGCGGTTGAAGCCGAAACCCTTTGCCGATGAAGAGGTTCAAGGCGTCAGCTACAACGGCAAGTATCGCGGGCTGTATCTGGAGACCGCACGCCTGGCGGCCATGACGCATGGCGTTCCGGCAGAGATCTTCCTGAAGCTGGTGGCCCGGGAAAGCGGCTGGAATCCCGATGCGGTCAGCCCGAAGGGCGCGGTCGGTCTGGCGCAACTGATGCCGGAAACCGCAGCGCGGCTGGGCGTCGATCCGACGGTGCCCGAAGAAAACCTGGACGGCGGCGCGCGCTATCTGAGAATGATGTTCGACCGGTTCGGATCATGGCGCCTGGCGCTGGCCGCCTACAACGCCGGGCCCGAGGCCGTCGAGGCTGCGGGGGGCGTGCCCGACTATGCCGAAACCCAGGCCTATGTGGCGGCGATCCTGGGGTAGGGTCGTGGTGCAGGCCCTGCCAGGGCGGCGGCAGGCAGATCGCGAAGCCCGCATCGCGGCATGGGTCCGGCGGGACCGCTGTCACACCCTGTCATTCCACCCCGTCATTCCGCCGCGATCCGGATCACCGGCTCCATCCTGGACAGCACGTCCGGCGCCAGGTGGCACTTGATCCGATGACCATCGCCCAGATCCTGCACCGGGGGCATTTCGCGGTCGCAAAGCCCGCCGGGCACCTGCGATTTCCAGCGGCAGCGGGTCTGGAACGGGCAGCCGGGCGGCGGGTTGACCGCCGAGGGGATATCGCCTTCCAGCACGATCCGCTTGCGCTGCACATGGGTGTCGGCGATGGGCACGGCCGACAACAGCGCTTCGGTATAGGGGTGGTAGGGCGGCTGGAAGACCTGCTCGGTCGTGCCCGATTCCACCACGTGACCCAGGTACATCACCAGCACCCGGTCCGACAGATAGCGGACGATGCTGAGGTCATGGCTGATGAACAGCAGCGTGGTCCGGTTTTCGCGCTGGATGTCCATCAGCAGATCGGTCACGGCGGCCTGCACGCTGACATCCAGTGCCGAGACCGGTTCGTCGGCCACCACGACCTTGGCGCCGCCGGCAAAGGCGCGGGCGATGCCCACGCGCTGCTTCTGCCCGCCTGACAGTTGCCGCGGCATGCGTTCGGCAAAGGCGCGCGGCAGTTTCACCAGGTCCAGCAGCTCCAGCATCCGGGCGTTGCGTTCTGCATCCGACTTGCCCCAGCGGAAGATTTCCAGGGCGCGGATGATCTGGCGGCCCACGGTCATCGAGGGGTTCAGCGTGTCGAACGGATTCTGGAACACCATCTGCACACGCGAAACCGTATCGGTCGAGCGTTGCTGGATCGGCGTCGACTGCACGTTTTCGTCAAACAGCATGATCTTGCCCGAAGTGGCGGTTTCCAGCCCCATCAGCACCTTGGCAAAGGTGGACTTGCCGCAACCCGACTCGCCCACGATGGCCAGGGTCTCACCTTCATGCGCTTCGAAAGACAGGGTTTCGTTGGCCTTCACCACCTTCTTCATGCCGCCGCCAAAGGCACCGCCCCCGATCGCGTAGTATTTCTTCAGATCCTCCAGCTTCAGGATGACGCGGCCGATCGGGGTCTTTTCCTTGCGCGCCTTCAGCACCGGCGGCGCGGCCCAGTCGATTTCGGCCCATCTCAGACAGCGGCTTTCATGGCGATCGCCGCCCGGAACCGGCGCCATGGGAATGTCGGTCGCATCGCAACGGCCCTTCTGGAAATAATCGCAGCGCGGACCGAAGTTGCAGCCCGCAGGCCGTTCGTGGGGCAGGGGAAAATTGCCCGGGATGGCAATCAGGGGGCGCGCGTTCTTGTCGGCGCCCGGCAGCGGGATCGAGCGGAACAGCGCCTGGGTATAGGGGTGGCGCATCGCGTCAAAGACCTCGGCCACATCGCCGGTCTCCACCGCCTCGCCGGAATACATCACGCAAAGCCGGTCGCAGACATCGAGGATGAGCCCCAGATTGTGGCTGATGAACAGCATCGACGTGCCGTATTTCCGGCCCAGATCCTTGACCAGATCGACGATCCCGGCTTCCACGGTCACGTCGAGCGCGGTGGTGGGCTCGTCGAGGATCAGCAGCGCGGGTTTGCTCATCAGCGCCATGGCGATGACGATGCGCTGCTGCTGGCCGCCCGAAAGCTGGTGCGGATAGGCGTTCAGGATGCGGTCGGGGTCGGGCAGGCGGACATCGGCCACGATCTGGCGCGCCAGTGTCCAGGCCTGATCGCGGGGCATGTTTTCATGGATCATCGGCACTTCGGCCAGTTGCGCGCCGATCTTCATCGCCGGGTTCAGGCTGGCCATCGGTTCCTGGTAGATCATCGCGATCTGGCTGCCGCGGATCTTGCGGAGTTCCTCGTCATCCATCGTGACCAGATCACGACCCTTGAACCGGATCGAGCCGGCGACGATCCGGCCGTTCCTGCCCAGATCGCGCATGACGGCCAGGGCGACGGTGGATTTGCCGCAGCCCGATTCGCCCACCAGCCCCATCGCCTCGCCCGGCATGACGGTGCAGGAAAAATCCATGACGGCGGGAATTTCGCGCAGGCGGGTGAAGAAGGAAATCGACAGATGGTCGATTTCCAGGATGGGCTTGGACGGATCCCAGGGTTCGGACATCGCGAAGTCTCCGCTAGGTGGCGAGACCCGGGGGTTTCACACCCCCGGACCCCGGTGGGATATTTCAGGCAAGATGAAAGGGGCGGGATGGGGCATGATCAGTCCCTCATGCTTTCTTCTCGCAGGCCGTCGGCCAGAAGGTTGAGGCCCAGGACCAGGCTCATCAAGGCCAGGGCGGGCACGACCGCGGGGTGCGGAAACAGCGAGAGCAGCTTGCGTCCGGCGTTGATGGTCGAGCCCCAGTCCGGGCTTTCCGGCGTGACCCCCAGGCCGAAGAAGCCCAGCGTTCCCAGCAGGATCGTGGTGTAGCCGATGCGCAGGCAGAAATCGACGATCAGCGGTCCGCGGGCGTTGGGCAGGATTT
>JAKALB010000200.1 GCA_021813365.1 Pseudomonadota bacterium
TCCAGCAGGCCGGGGGCGTTCAGGCGGGCGATGGGGCCAATGGCCAGCGTGGCCCTGGCCGTGCCGGGGATCAGCCCGGCCAGCGCATTGTCGTCAAAGGTGAAGGCCTTGCCCCTGGGCAGGTCAAACCGGCTGACCCGCACCACCGGCGGGTCGGTGACCTGGATGGTCAGGTGCAGAATCTTCGTCAGCACGCGGCCATCCGGCGTGGTCAGGCTGACTTGCACCGTCTGATCGCCCGGATCACCCGCGGCGATCGGCACTTCGACCGCCGCCCGGCCCTTGTCGGCCAGATCCACGCCCGAGGCCGCCTGGCCCAGTGTCAGTCCGGGCGAGGCCGTCACCTCCAGCCCCATCCGCCCCGAAGGCCCGCTGGCATGAACCATTTCCAGGAGCAGCCGGCTGGTGTCGCCCGGAGCCAGAAAGCGGGGCAGGCTGGCGGTCACGACGACCGGATCGCGCACCAGCACATCGCCACTGGCCTGACCCACGCCATGCCGGCTCCAGGCCAGGGCCATCACCTTCACCTGGCCATTGAAGGCAGGCAGGTCGAATGTGGCATGGGCCATGCCATCGGCGCCGATGGTCAGGGGGCCGGTGAAATAGGCCAGCAACTCCTCGGTCGGGACCGGGCCTTTCAGACGCGCCTGCGCGCCCGCATCCCCGCCCGAGCGCACCACGCCCGCGGCGCCGTTCAGCCCGTCGATCAGCCGGCCATAGATATCGCGGATACCCACGCCCAGCTTGCGCTGGCCAAAATAATGGCCCTGCGGATCGGGCGGGTCGAAGGCGGTCAGGTTCAGGATGCCCTGATCCACCGCCGCCAGCGTGACATAGGCCGTGTCGCCGGGCTGCACGCCTTCCACCTTCACCACCACGTCCAGCGGCCCACGCGGCGTGGCTTCGGCGGGCAGGGTCAGGGTCGTGGTCAAGGCCGCCGCGCCGGGGTCGATGCTGGCATAAGACAGGCCCAGCGCCCGGGCCGGATTGCGGCCCGCGGCCACGTCCATCGGGCGCAGGGCCTGCACGGTGACATAGACCCCCGCGCCCCAGTCGTCGGTGACGTTCAGCGGGATCAGGTTCTCGCCTTCCGTCACCTCGACCGCCTGCAGCGACACCAGCCGGTTCGACAGGACCGAGATCACCGCCGTCCCCGCCGCGCGCGGCACGACGCGCAGCATGGCCTGGTCGCCGGGCCTGTAGGCGGGCTTGTCCAGCGACATTTCCAGCGTGTCCGGTGAGGTCGTCACATCGGCGGGCGCATACCAGCCGGCCCAGAAACTGGTAGAGACCCCACCGGCCGGCCCGTCGCTGCGCTCGACCGTCAGCCGGTATTCGCCCCAGGTCACCGGAAGCGAAATCGTCGCCGGATCCCGGCCCAGCGCCACATCGCCTTCGGCCACCGGCGTCCGGGTCGTCACGGGCTCCCAATACCAGGCGCCATCGGTCTGGTACCATTGATAGTCGGTCTCGACCCGCACCAGCGTCCAATGCGCCTGCATGTCGACGGGTTTGCGATCCGGCCCGATCCCCACCAGCTGGAACTGCGCCGCGGTGCCTTCCGGCGCGACATCGCCGAACAGCGGCTTTGCCCCGATCAGCGGCACGTCGGGCGACAGCTGCGCCCAGATGTTCCGTTCGATCGGCCGCCCCGAGCCTTCGGCGATTCGCACCGTGAAGCGGGCCGACAGCGGGCGCATCGGGTCATCCACGACCGGCAGCCGCGCCGCTATCCCGGCCTTGCCCGCCGCGTCGGTGCGGGTGCCTTCGAAACTGGCGGTCTGGGACGGGAAGGGCTGGTCCTCATGCCCCCAGACATAGCCTTCGAATCCATCGACCTTCTCGCTGGCGATCAGCAGCACTTCGCCTTCGACCGACAGGTCGGCTCCCGGCGCGCCGAACAGGTATTTCGCCGTGACGGTCAGTTCCGGGCTGTCGCCCAGCCGGATCGGCGTGTCCTTTGGCAGCGACAGCCTGGCGTCGATCCGTTCGGGCAGGAAATCTTCGACCAGGAAGCTCCGGCTCGCCACCGGAGGGGCGTCGAGATCGGCATAGACCTCCATCCGCCAGATGCCACGCGGCGCGGTCGGCTGGATCGCCAGGTCAAGGACATGGCCCCCGGCCCCCAGATCCTCGGCCAGGGCACGGCCATATTCCACGCCGTCGGGCCGGGTCAGGATGGCAGTCAGGGGCAGGCCCTCTACCGCCTGCGCCCGGCCATCGCGGGCCAGCGCCACGGCATGAACGGTCTCGCCCGCCCGATAGGCGCCGCGGTCGGTGGTCAGGAACACGTCGATCGGCCCGGCGGGCTCGCGGCCCGTCACGCCGCGGTCCGACAGGTCGAATTCGGGTTCGGTCAGGCTCAGGAATGCCAGATCGACCTGATCGCCGCTGCCCGACCGGGCCACGACCAGGGCGGGCAGCGCCCCGCCGGTGCCGCGCGTGAGCCCGGCGTCGAAATGGGCCAGGCCCTGATCGTCGCTGGTGGCGGTGCCCAGCACCTCATTGGCCGCAGACAGAAGCTGCACCTCGACCCCCGACCGGGCCGAGGCATCGCCCAGGCTGCGGACGATGACATTCAGCCCGTCGACGCCCGACAGCGTGGTCAGCCCCAGATCGGAAACGGTGAACCACTGCCACGCCGCGGGGATCGCATAGCTATCCGCTCCCGGCACGGCGGCCTTCAGGGCAAAGACCCCGGCGGGCTGGCCCTTCAGCGCCTCGGTCAGGTTCAGCCGTGTCGTGATGTCCTTGTTGACCTCCTGACCCACCTCGGCCGTGCCGGTCCAGATCTCGGTGCCGATCTGGGTCTGGAAATACCATTCCTGGTAATCATACATCGGACTGGAGAAATAGCCGTTCTGGATCGCCCGCAGCATGTTCCGGTCGGTGACGCGGAACAGCGTCAGCTCCAGGCCCGTGGTGTTCACCGTCTCGACCGGCAGAAAGGCATCGCCCACGCGCGGCAGCACATAGCCGCGCCCGGCAAAGCGCACGCCGGGGCTGCGGTCGCGGATGTATTGCGTGATCGGCACCGACCTGATCAGCGTCTGGCCATCGGCGGCGGGCAGGCCCTCGCGGAAGGTCACCTGATAGCGCGCGCCGTGCTGCACGCCCTCGACACACAGGCGCATCTCGCCATCCAGCGCGACCGACAGGCCGCTCTCGGGCAGTTGCACAAAGCTGGAATAGTCCAGGCCCGGGTCCAGCGGCTCCGAGAACGTGGCGCAGATGCGGGGCCGAGAGCTGTCGGCCTGCACGTCATTGTCGGTGATGCGAAACCCGAACTTCGCAATCGCCGCGTCCAGCAGCGTGGCCGTGTCGTCGCGCGGCTGGATCTGCTGCGCCAGCCGCAGGGCCTGCACCTCGTCGCGGCCGCGGTCTGCCGCCTCCAGCGCCTGCCCCAGGATCACCAGGATGTTGTGGCGCTCTGCCCGGTCGTCGGATCGCAGATAGGCGTTGATCGCCGCATCCAGCGCCGACTGGTGCAGCAGGCCGGCGTTGCCGGGGTCGTGATCGGCATCCAGCAGTGCCAGCCGGGCATATTCCAGCCAGTCGGCCGAAGCATCCGACACCACCGTTGCCGCCCCGGCAAAGCGATAGGCGCTGTCGAAATCGCCGTTCTGTTCGGCGTCAAGGGCCGAGGCCCGGTGCTCTTTCGCCGAATAGCCGTTGGTCGTGTGCCGGTTGGCCAGATCGGCGGCGCTGGCCGTGGCGCCGGCAATGTCCCAGTCGAACAGGAAGGCCAGCTCGGCCCGGCGGGCCCGGGCCCGCGCCTCGGCCGCCGGATCGGCCCTGGTGACGAAGCCGGCATAGGCGCCGTCAAAAGTTTCGGGCGTCAGGGCGCCGGCCTTCAGGAAACACGCGCTGTTGTTGGTGTTGAACACCAGCGCTTCGCATTTGCCATTGTTCAGGCAGGCCCGCTCGCAGGCGTCCAGCGAGGTGTCAAGGATATTGGCAATATCGCCGCCCGGCAGGTCGGTCGCGTCCCAGATTTGCAGGCGCTTGGCGGGGATCAGCGGCTCGGCCAGGGCGGTCAGCGGCACGATCAAGATCGGA
>JAKALB010000070.1 GCA_021813365.1 Pseudomonadota bacterium
GGCTTGAGAGCGCGGGATGTACCCGAGCCACGCCGGATTTTCACCCGGGCGGGACGTGCCAGCCAGGCACAGGACCGACCCAAGCCCGCAGGGGCACGCGCGCGCGGGCCTGACCCGGCGATGCGACTCACCCGGCACGCCTTTCACCTTGCCCGAAAATATCCCGGGGGTCTGGGGGCAGCGCCCCCATCGCCGAGCCGGTTGCGCGCAGCGCAGAGGCGAGACAACCGGTGCGCCGCAGGCTCTGCTCGTTCACCGTTTGGGGCGCCTGTCCCACAGGTCGGGGCGGCGGGCCCGGGTGATCGCTTCGGATTGGGCGCGGCGCCAGCGCGCGATTTCGCCATGGTTGCCCGAGGTCAGCACCTCGGGTATCTCGCGCCCCTGCCAGACCTGGGGGCGGGTGTATTGCGGATGTTCCAGCATCCCGTCAGAGAAGCTTTCCTCTTCGGTCGAGGCGGCATTGCCCAGGACGCCGGGCAGCAGCCGAACCGTGGCGTCCAGCACGGCCTGTGCGGCGATCTCGCCTCCGGTCAGGACGAAATCGCCGAGCGATATCTCCTCGATCGCCCAGGCGTCCAGCACGCGTTGGTCGACGCCTTCGAACCTGCCGCACAGCAGCGTCACGCCCTGCCCGGCCGCCAGCCGCCGCGCCATGGCCTGATCGAACGGGCGGCCGCGCGGCGAGAGATACAGCACCGGCCAGCGCTCCCGGTCGGTCGGGGTGCCTTCGGCGGCGGCACGCAGGGCGCGATCCAGCACATCGGCACGCAGCACCATGCCGGCGCCGCCGCCGGCGGGACTGTCATCGACGTTGCGGTGTCTGCCCTCGCCGAAGGGACGCAGTGCGATCGGCTCCAGGCGCCAGCGGTGCATCTCCAGTGCCTTGCCGGTCAGCGACAGGCCCAGGGTGCCAGGAAACGCTTCGGGGAACAGCGTGATGACCCTGGCCGTCCAGACGCCTTCCGGCCCTGGCACTTCCTCCATCAGGTCGCGGGGCTTCGGCGAGGGGCGGACATGCAGGCGGCCAGCGGCGCGCGGCCTGGCGGGATCGGGCTCGCTGGCCATGGTCAATCGCCCAGATCGCGGTCGAGTTCGGCCGAGGCCTGCAGGGCCAGTTTCAGCCGCTTCAGCACCTCGCGCGGGATGCGGGCGCGGTTCAGGGCAACGAAGGCGCCGGACAGGTCGTAGAGCGGCGCCTGATTCTGCACGGCCACCTTGCGCAGCGTGGCGCGGATGGAATCGGGCAGGTCGGCCAGGTCATACAATGCTTCGACCGGGCCCAGTCGGCGGTCGACCAGCGATTCGAGCCGGACGGACTCGACCCGAAGGTCGGGCAATTCGGCGCGGACATCGGCCACCACGCGGTCCAGGTCGCCGGCCTTGGCATAGTCACGCCCGAACCGGTCGGCGAACACGGTCAGTTCGGGGTGCTTGGCCAGTTGCCAGTGGACCGAGCGCAGCCAATCCTCGATCTCGCGCGTGGTGAAGAGGATCCGCAGGTCGGTACCGGCACCAAAGCGCGCCATGAGGGCATCGGCCGTCATCCGGGCGATTTCCGGCGTCGCGGCATAGGTCTTGACGCCCTTGTGGCCGGGCATGTGGCCGGCCAGATCCTCGCAGGACACCAGAAGCCCCTGCCCCGGCAGCAGTTCCAGTCCGCCCACCCAGTTGAACAGCCGCGTGACCAGGGCGCCGCGGCGCATCTGGCCGCGGCGTTCGGAAAAGGCGCGGGCTGCGTCCGCCGCCTCGGCCAGGGCCTTGTCGGTCATGCGGGTGGCGATGGCAAAGCGCGAGGCCAGGTCGGCACGGTGGCTTTGCAGGGCCCGTTGCAGGGTCGAGGTGCCGGTCTTGTGAAACCCGGCATGCAGGACGATCAGGGGGCCGTGGTCGGTCATGTCATTCGATCCCTTCGGGCAGGTCGACGACGATGCGCCTTGCATCGAGATCGACGGTGGGCACGATGGCCAGCGTGAAAGGGATCAGCAGCGAGCCCTTGGGGCCAGCCACGTCCAGGATGTCGCCGGCGCCGTGGTTCAGCACGGCGGTGACCCGGCCAAGCATGGCGCCGCCGCTGTCCTGCACATCCAGGCCGATCAGATCGGCGTGGTAGAATTCGTCATCCGGCAGGCGCGGCAGGCGGGCGCGGTCGGCGAACAGCCGGGTGCCCTTCAGCGCGTCGGCCTGTTCCTTGGTGGTCACGCCCGACAGCCGCGCGCCGAAGCCGCCGGCGACCGGGCGGGTCAGTTTCAGCTTGAATGACCGGCTGCCGTCTTCGGTCCACAGCGGGCCATAATCGGCTATGGCCGAAGGGTCGGCGCAGAAGCTTTTAAGCCGGACTTCGCCCTGCACGCCGAAAGACCCGGCAAGGGCGCCGACGCAGATGCGGTCAGGGCTGGGCGGCATGAGGACCTCGTGTCGCGGCAAACGGAATCGACGCGGCGGACAGGGTGCCCTGCCCGCCGCATCTGTGCAAGGGTGCGGCCCCGAGGGGCCATGCGATTACTCGGCCGAGGCGGCCTTTTCGGCCTTTTTCGCGGCACGTTCCGCCATGGCCTTGCCCGGAACGCCGGCCTTGGGGTTGTTGCGGATGGTCTTGGCGATCACGCCGGCGGCTTCCAGGAAGCGGGCAACGCGGTCGGTCGGCTGCGCGCCCTGGCTCAGCCAGTGCTTCACACGGTCCAGGTCCATCTTGACGCGGTTCTCGTCGTCCTTGGCCAGCAGCGGGTTGTAGATGCCCAGTTTCTCCAGGAAGCGGCCATCGCGCGGCATCCGGCTGTCGGAGGCGACGATCGAGTAGTGCGGACGCTTCTTGGAACCCCCACGGGCGAGGCGGATCTTCATGGCCATGTCAGTTTCTCCTTTGAATGGCGGTCGGGGGGATGGGGCAATCACCCATCCTAGGATTGCAGTTGTTCGTGGTGGCGGATGACCTCGGAAATGATGAAGGTCAGGAATTTCTTGGCAAATTCCGGGTCGAGGTCGGCTTCGGCGGCCAGGGCCTGCAACCGTTCGATCTGCCGCGCCTCGCGCGCGGGATCAGACGGCGGCAGGTCGTGTTCGGCTTTCAGCCGTCCCACGGCCTGCGTGTGCTTGAATCGCTCGGCCAGCGTATAGACCAGGATCGCGTCCAGCCGGTCGATGGAGGCGCGGTGATCCTTCAGGATCTGGGCGGCACGAGAGGAATGGTCGGTCATCGGGGCCTCGCGGTTTGGCGGGGGGCGAAGGAGCGCCAGGACTGGCCGGCCATGCCGCCGGACGCGCGGGCTCCGGGGGCAAGCGCGGCACCGGGGTCGACTGCCAGGCGCTGCGAAGCCGTGTTGCACGGGTCGATGGCGGCCACAACTGTCGGCAGGTCGCCGTCATTCGGGCAGCGCAGCACGGGGCGTCCGGTCGCAGGGACCGGCGCGCTGTTCACGTCGTGCTGCAGGCCGTAGCTCATTTCTTCCTGAAGATCCCCGACAGGCCCGACGGAAGCCCCATGCCGCGACCCAGACCGCCCAGCGAACCCGGGCCGCCCCCCCCCAGACCCCCCATGCCGGCCTTCATGGCCCTGGCGGCCTCTTCCAGCTGCGCCGGATCCATGTTCTTGATGTCGGGCAGGCCGGCGCCAGCACCGCCCTTGGCACCCAGCATCTGCTTGATGGCGGCCTTCATCATGCCGCCCTTGCCCATCTTCTTCATCATGTCGGCCATCTGCTGATGCTGTTTCAGCAGGCGGTTCAGATCAGAGACTTCGAGCCCCGCCCCCGCGGCGATGCGCTTCTTGCGCGAGGCGGCCAGAAGGTCGGGGTTGGCCCGTTCCTTCTTGGTCATCGAGTTGATCAGGGCGATCTGACGTTTCAGCATCCTGTCGTCGAAACCGGCAGCTTCGGCCTTTTTCGCCATGCCCGCCATGCCGGGCATCATGCCCATCAGGCTTTGCATGCCGCCCATCTTCAGCATCTGCTCCAGTTGCAGCTTCAGGTCGTTCATGTTGAACAGGCCCTTGGCGAAACGTTTGGCCATCCTCTCGGCCTGCTCGGCCTCGAAGGTCTCGCGCGCGCGTTCGACCAGCGCCACGATGTCGCCCATGCCCAGAATGCGACCCGCGATGCGTTCCGCCTCGAAGGTTTCCAGCGCGTCCATCTTTTCGCCCAGACCCACAAAGCGGATCGGCTTGCCGGTGATGGCGCGCATCGACAGGGCCGCGCCGCCGCGGCCGTCGCCATCCATCCGGGTCAGCACGACGCCGGAAATGCCGACCTTGGCGTTGAATTCGGTGGCGACGTTCACGGCGTCCTGGCCGGTCAGACCGTCGACCACCAGCAGTGTCTCGCGCGGCTGGGCGATGTCGCGGACGGCTTGCACTTCGCCCATCAGCACATCGTCGATATGCAGGCGACCGGCCGTATCCAGGAACACCACATCATAGCCGCCCATCGCGGCCTGGGTCTTGGCGCGCCTGGCGATCTGGACCGCGCTTTCGCCCTTCACGATCGGCAGGCTGTCGACACCGATCTGGCCGGCGAGAATCTGCAACTGCTCCATCGCCGCCGGGCGGTTGGTGTCCAGCGAGGCCAGAAGCACACGCTTGCCGTTCTTTTCCTTCAGCCGCTTGGCCAGTTTCGCGGTCGTCGTGGTCTTGCCCGAGCCTTGCAGACCCACCATCAGGATGGCCGAGGGCGGATTGTCGATCTTCAGCGCATCGGATCCGCCGTCGCCCTGCAACATGGCGACCAGTTCGTCATGCACGATCTTGACGACCTGCTGACCCGGGGTGACAGACCGGGTGACGGCCTGACCGGTGGCCTTGGCCTTGACCGCCTTGATGAAATCGCGTGCGACCGGCAGCGAAACGTCGGCTTCCAACAATGCGGTGCGGACTTCGCGCAGGGCGGCGTCGACATCGGCTTCACTCAGCGCGCCCTGCTTGGTCAGGCGGTCGAACACGCCGCCAAGGCGTTCGGACAGGCTTTCGAACATGGGCCTTCTCCTTCATCTGCCCCCCGGATATGGGGGGCGGCGCGCGAAACTCAAAGCGGAACGGCACCCGTGGGCGCAACGCGCTGACGGATGGCGATCCCGTAACAGAACGGGACCGGAAGCATGGGGCCTCCGGGGAATTCACCGTGGCGCTACAGCTTCAGGGCCAGCGAGTCAAGGATCAAGGAGCAAGGAACCGGGCAGTCAGGGGTGAAGTGCAGGTTGTCCGCCCGCGGCCGGGCCAGGCCGCGATCATGGGCCTCGCGCGGAACCGGGCGGTCTGGCCCGGCAGACCGGCCTCACCGCCGGAAATCCGCCCGGGATGCCCGGGTGACCAGGCCCGACAGAACCGCCAGCAGCACCGCCGGCGGCGCCGAAGAGACACCCAGCGCGGCCAGATGTGCAATGACCGCCGCCACCGACAGGGCCAGCATCACTGCCGCGCCATAACCGCGCCGGCCGGGCCACCAGAACAGACCGACGGCTCCCAGACTGGCCAGCGCCACGACATAGCGCGCCACCGGCTCGGCCCCCAGTTGGCCAAAGACCTGCACCCAATGGCCCAGGCCCAGAAGCTGGGTCAGACCGGCCACCAGGAACACCAGGCTCATCCCGATCCGGATTGCTGCTGCGACCATGAAACCCTCCGCGCCGCGACGAACATGCCGGGTCGCGGAGGCGAACTCAACCCTTGGAAATCTGGTCGCGATGGGCCCACAGCGTGAGGGCTGACAGCGGGCCCAGGACAAAGACGCCAATCGAGCTGCCCATGCCCAGCACGGTGGCATGCGCCACCAGCGCGCCCAGCATGGTGCAGACCAGCAGGCCCGCGGCAAGGGCGGTCATGCCCGGCACCCACAGCAGGATGGCCGAACCGAGCTCGATGAACCCGGTCGCAAGACGGAACCACTGGCCCAGGCCGATGGCTGCGAACTCATCCACCATCATCTGCACGCCCATCAGCTTGGCGATCCCCGCCGCCGCGAAGACCAGGGTCAAGAGCGCCCTGATGCCGGTCAACACAATCTTTCCCATCGCCTCGCCCCCCGTGGGCCCTGGCGGAGCCCTCGTGCCGGTGTTTTCCTGACACCAAAGTTGCCCCTTGCAGAAAAACGCGCAATAAATCGAAACGCGATACTCCCTGTTCAGGATTGCACAGAAATGACGCTCGACGCCTGGGATGAAATCCGCACCGCCTATCAGGTGGCGCGTCTTGGCACGGTGTCGGGCGCGGCAGATGTGCTGGGGGTGCACCATGCCACGGTGATCCGCCACATCGATGCGCTGGAGCGGCGGCTGGGCGCCAAGCTGTTCCAGCGCCACGCCCGGGGCTATACGCCAACCGAAGCCGGGCGCGACCTTCTGTCGACCGCTCAGCGCACCGAGGAACAGCTGAACCAGTTGGTCAGCCGGATCAAGGGCCTGGGCGATACGGTTTCGGGCGAGCTGATCGTGACTTCGATCTCGGGCATCGCGGAACTGCTGACGCCCATCTTCCGCAGCTTTGTCGAGGCGCATCCGGGCGTGACGATCAAGCATATCTCGGACATGCGGCTGTTCCGGCTGGATTTCGGCGAAGCGCATGTGGCAATCCGGGCCGGTGCGCAGCCCGAGGATCCCGATTATGTGGTGCGACCGCTGGTGCGGATGAAATGGGCGATGTATGCGGCGCCCGATTACGTTGCGGCGCATGGCCGACCGGCCGGAACCGATGATTTCGCGCGGCACCGCTTTGTCGGCCCCGTCGATCCGGAAAGCCGCGCACCCTTCAACCGATGGATGCGGACCCATGTGCCGGATGCGGCGATCGTGCATCGCACCAGCGAGCCCGAGGCCAATCTGGCCGCGGTCCGGGGCGGGCTGGGGATCGGCTTTCTGCGCACGAGCGAGGCTGCGACGGCCGGCCTGGTCGAAGTGATGCCGACCCAGGCCGATTGGGACACGCCCCTGTGGATCGTCACCCATGTCGATCTGCACCGCACGCTGAAGGTGCAAAGCTTCCTGACCGTGCTGAAACAGGCCGCGGCCAACTGGGCCTGCACGTGACCGAGGCGCAGAAAGGCCATCTGGCCATGCTTTGCTTTTCGGCGCTGGTTGCGGGTTCCTTTTCGCTGGGGGCCCTCGCGGCGCCGCTGATCTCGCCCGCCGCGCTGACCGTGGTGCGCTTTGCGCTGGCCGGAGCGGCGGTCGGCATCACCGCGCTGGCGACCGGAGGCCTCCCGGCAAGGGCCGCCGCCTCGCCCTGGCGCTATCTGGTGCTGGGCGGGCTGCTTGCCCTCTATTTCGTGCTGATGTTCGAAGGGTTGCGCACGGCCGAGGCGGTGCCGACCGCTGCGGTCTTTACCCTGACGCCGGTGATGGCTGCGGGCTTCGGCTGGCTGCTGCTGCGTCAGGTCACCTCGCCCCGGATCGCCCTGGCCCTGGCCCTCGGCGGTGCCGGAGCCCTGTGGGTGGTGTTTCGCGGCGACCTTCAGGCGGCGCTGGGCCTGCGGGTCGGGCGCGGCGAAGTCATCTATTTCTTCGGCTGCATCGCACATGCGATCTACGCCCCGATGGTGCGCCGGCTGAACCGGGGCGAACGGGCGGTGGTCTTCAGCTTCGGCACGATGGTGGCAGGGTTCGTGCTGCTGAGCCTGTGGGGCTGGCGCGACGTGCTGGCGACCGACTGGCTGCATCTGCCGGCGATCGTCTGGATCTGCCTGATCTACACCTCCTTCGCTGCCTCGTCGGTCACATTCGTGCTCCTCCAGTTCGCCACGCTGCGGCTGCCGTCCTCCAAGGTGATGGCCTATACCTATCTGGTGCCCAGCTGGGTGATCCTGTGGGAACTGTCGCTGGGCCATGCCGCCCCGCCCGGCCGGGTGCTGGTCGGCGTGGCGCTGACCATGCTGGCACTGGCAATGCTGCTCAAGGAAGATCCCGCCTAGACCCTTTCATCTTGCCGCAAATATCCCGGGGGTGTGGGGGCAGCGCCCCCATCCTCTCCGACCGGCCCGGGTCGAAAGGCCCCCGTCATATCGCCGCTGGTTCGCCGGCGTCGGCGCCGGCGCCTCAGGCGGCGATCATCGCCTCCATCCGGCTGCGGATCTCGTCCGACATCGGCCCGGTCATCGACCCCCATCCCTGCACGAAGGATCCATCCCCGGCCAGAAGCACCTTGTTGAAATTCCAGCCGGGCACGAAGCCCCGGGTGTCCTTCAGCCAGGCATAGAACGGATGCAGGCCGCCCCGGGCCACATGCTGGATCGTGGTCATCGGCAGGGTCAGGTCATAGTTCAGCGCACAGAACTGCTTCACCTCGGCGTCAGTGCCATATTCCTGGCTGAAATCGTCCGACGGCACGGCCAGAACCACGCCCTTGTCGCCCAGATGATCCTGCAGTTCCTGCATTTCGGCATATTGCGGGGTGAAGCCGCACATCGAAGCCGAGTTGACCACAAGGACCGGCTTGCCGCGCCAGTCGCTCGTCCGGTAGGCACCGCCGTCGATCGCGGGAAAGACGAAATTCGGCGCCGTCCCGCCGGCCCCGGCTCCGGTTGCCGTCAAACGTCCCATGGCTGCCATCCTCCGCGTCAGTTCAGTCCGCCCATCATCGCAGGCGCCCCCGGGCCTCGGGCCAGTATAGCCGAATGCACGCGGCTTGGCTCGGAGATCCGTGCCCCGCCCGATTTCGGAGGGCCCATGATCTCGCACTTCATCGCGGTGAACGCGGGGGTGGGGCGATGCCCGGGCCTGTATCGCGCCGGGCCGTGGGGCTTCGGCGTGGCAAATCGGGCCGATTGTGCTAAGCCTGCCCGCGTTCGGAGGGTGGCATGGCAATCTTGACGGTCGAGCAGGTATTGTTGCGGGTCAAATCGCTGGAAAGAAAGGGCGATCTGGCCGCCGCACGGCAGCTGCTGGCCGAGGCGCTGGCCCAGTTTCCGGCCAATGTGCGGCTGCGCCGGGCGCAGCAGGCTCTGGCCGCCCCTCGGCCCGCCCCGGCCCGGCAGCGCCCGCCGCAGGCCGAGCTGGAGATCATGGTGCGGCTGTTCCACCAGCAGCAATACAAGGCCGTGGTGGATCATGGCACATTGCTGGCCCGGCAATTCAACCAGTCGCCGGTGCTGTTCAACATTCTCGGATCGGCGGCGACCAGGCTGGGCAATGGTGCGCTGGCGCGGCAGTCCTTCCTGCGGGCGATCGAGATCGATCCGACCTTTGTCGATGCGCACAACAACCTGGCGGTCCTGCAATTGCAGCAGCGCGACTGGCTGGGCGCGATCGACAGCATGCAGACATCGTTGCGGCTGCGGCCCGACCAGATCGTCGTGCTGGGCAATCTGGCGGGGGCCCTGGCGACTGCGGGCCATCATGAGGAGGCGATCGGCGCCTATCGCCGGCTGTTGGCGTCGCGGCCCGACGACCACGATGCGCTGCACGGGCTGGCCAAGGCGCAGATCGAACGGAACGATCTGGACGGAGCGTTGCAGGCGGCCAGCCGGGCGGCCGAGCTGGCACCGGAATCGGCCGAAATCTGGCTGACTCTGGGCAATATCCACCGCATGCTGGGCCAGACCGCCCCGGCACTCGCGGCGTTCGAGGCGGCGTTGCAGCGCAAGCCCACCTTGGCCGTGGCCCTGTTGGGCCTGGTGCGCAGCCGAAAGATCCAGCCCGACGATCCGCTGATCCGTCAGGTGCATTCCGCCCATGACGCCCCCTTTGCCACCGATGCGGACCGCTGCATACTGGCGACCGCCCTTGCCAAGGCCTACGAAGACCTGGGCGATCTCGGGCGGGCTTTCCACTATCTTTGTGAAAGCAACAGGTTGCGACGGGCAGGTCTGACCTACCGTCTGGACCTGGATGTCCGCAGGTTCGACCGTCTGCGCAAGGCCGCGCCCGCCTTGCTGCGTCATGCGCTGGAGCCGGAGGACACGCCTTTGGCGGTGACGCCGATCTTCGTCGTGGCGATGCCGCGGTCGGGAACCACGCTGGTGGAACAGATCCTGTCCAGCCATTCGCAGGTCAGCGGCGGAGGCGAACTGCCCCATCTGTTGCAGTTGGGCCAGGATCTGGCCATGGGCCAGCGCCCGGTCAGCGGTGCCGAATTGCGCAAGCTGCGCGTGGGTTATCTGGCCAAGATCGCAGCCCTCGCCCGCGGCAAGCCGTTCGTCACCGACAAGATGCCGCACAATTTCCGCTTTCTGCCCCTGATCCGCGCCGCTTTGCCCGAGGCAAGGATCGTGCATGTCAACCGCGCGGCCCGGGCTGTGTGCTGGTCGAATTTCAAGCAGCTGTTCAGTTCGGACGAGCTGGGATACGCCACCGATCTGGGCGACGTGGTGGGCTATTATCGGCTGTATCGCGACATGATGGCCCATTGGCGCGCGCTGCTGGGCCCAGCGATCCTGGAGGTGGATTACGAACGGCTGACCGTGGCGCAGCAGGACGAGACGCAGCGCCTGCTGGCGGCTCTGGGCCTGCCCTGGGAAGACGCCTGCCTGAGCCCGCAGGACAACCGGCGCGTGGTCCGGACCGCCTCGCTGCAGCAGGTGCGCAAGGCGGTCTATTCCGGGTCGTCCGACGAATGGCGAAAGTACGAAGCCTTCCTGGGCGGCGCGTTTGACGGCCTGGATGCCGAGAGAACCTGAGGCCGCGGGGAAAATGCCAAAGGCCCGAGCGCAAGCCCGAGCCTTGATACAGCAGGTGGCGGACCCGGAGCGATTCGAACGCCCGACCCTCAGATTCGTAGTCTGATGCTCTATCCAGCTGAGCTACGGGTCCGCAATGGGGGCGGATTTAGTCGGATCACGGGGGCATTGCAAGGGCGAAAGCGCATCAATCCGCATGGGTCGGATCGGCCGAGGGATCGGCAGCCTTGGGCAGGCGGATCAGGAACTCGGTCCCTTCCTCGTCGGACTTGAGCAGCTCCAGCCTTCCGCCATGGCCGCGGATCAACTCGGCCGAGATCGCCAGACCCAGACCCGTGCCGCCCTGACGCGCCCCGCCCTGAAAGGCGGCAAACAGGTGGTCGCGGGCTTTGGGTGGCAGGCCGGGGCCGCTGTCGCCGACGCGAATCCACCAGTCGGCATCGCTTTCGCCGGCGGATATCTCGATCGTGCCGGGCAGGCCGGTGGCCTCGATCGCCTGACGGGCGTTGCGCACCAGATTGGTCAGAACCCGGTGCAGCTGTTCGCCATCGGCGCGCAGCGTCAGGCTGGGGGCCACGTCGATCAGCAGGGTCACGGCACCGGGCGCCGCCAGGCCTTCGCCCTCGGCCAGATCCTCGACCAGGGGGCGCAGCGCCAGGCGGGTCAGGCGGGGCGGCATTTCCTCGGCCTTGCCGAAGGCCAGCGTCGCCTCGCACAGGTTGGCCGCACGGCTGATCGAGCCGACGAGCTTTGGCGCAGCGCGGGCGACCGTCGGATCGGCCGAGCCTTCGATGCGATCGGCGAACAACTGCGCCGTGGTCAGGATATTGCGCAGGTCGTGGCTGATCTTGGCGACCGCGCTGCCCAGTTGCGCCAGCCGTTCCTTTTGCCGCAGCGCCGCGGTCAACTGGGTCTGCAGGCTTTGCAGCGCCTCTTCTGCCACGCGCAGTTCCACCACCCGCGCCTCGGGCGTGATGAAACGGCGAACATCCTCGGGCGCCTCGGCATAGGCCTGCATGTGCCGCACGACACGGCGAATCGGCACGACCAGCAGGCGGCGCACCGCAATGAACAACAGCACCGCCGTCACCGCCGAGATCAGCGCCGAAAGGGCCAGGATTCGCAGGCCGTATTCGACCATGCCGGTTTTCAGGGGCCCGGACTGCATGGTGATCTCGATCAGCGTGCCGCCCGATTGCACCGGGTTGCCGATGACGCGGATCACCTGGTCCGTGGGATCCCACAGCGCGGCCATCGCATCGCGGATCAGCTGGACAGGTCCGGCCTCGCGCAGGTCATAGGTGGCGGCGATGGGCGAGGGAATGGGTGAGGACAGGACAAGCTGGCGCACGTCGTTGCGGCGCAGGACGACGTTGTAGACCTCGGCATTCTTCAGGAGTTCCGCTTCAAGATCGGGGGAGACAGAATTGTCGGCAGCCAGCTGCGACAGGGCGGCGATCTGCGCCTCTTTCAGGCGCATCAGCAGGAAATCGGCACGGTATCGGGCAATCGAGGGGACAAAGATCAGCACTTCGGCCAGCATGACGAAGGCAACCGTCAGCAGCAGGAAACGCCCCGAAAGCGTGCTGAAGAACCGCCAGAAGGCCGCCATCCCCGCCCTTCGCCTCTTGTGCCCGCTCAGGGCAGAACCCGTTGCACCACTGACACGAACCGTTTCAGCCAAGGGTTAGCAAAAAGTCGCGGCGAATAATAGGCCGAGACCACGGCGCGGGTCAGGTCGGCGCGGGTGGGATAGGCGGTGATCAGGCTGGCCATTCGGGCCATCTTCAGGCGGCTGGCCACGGCCAGCGACCAGGGCGCGATCAGCTCGCCCGCGCCGGGGCCGACGACCGTCGCGCCGATCACCCGGCCCTTCACCACCATGACCTTCACGAATCCTGTCGTCGCGGCTTCGGTGATGGCGCGGTCGTTGCGGCCAAAATCGGCGCGGGCCACGGTCAGCGCAGGACCGTGGGCGGCGCGGGCCTCGGCCTCGGTCGGGCCGACCTGGGCCAGTTCGGGGTCGGTGAATGTGGCGCGTGTCAGGTGGTCGCGGCGCAGCCGCACGGGCAGGCCGAACAGCGCCTGCCGCACGACCAGGCCCGCGTGATAGGCGGCCACCTGGGTGAACTGCTCCATCCCTGCGGCATCGCCGATGGCGAAAACCCGGGGATTGGTGGTGCGCAGCCGGGCGTCGGTGGTGATGCCCTGCGGGGTAAAGTCGATCTCTGCGGCCGGCAGGTTCAGCCTGTCCAGCGCCGGGGCGCGTCCGGTGGCGACCAGAAGATGTGAGCCACGCCGCGTTTCGCCGTTCGAGAGCGCAAGGATCGGGCCGGGGCCGACCTGGGTGACGGAAGCCATCTCCAGCACGTCAATGCCTTCTGCCTGCAGCCTGTCGCGGACCAGGGCCGCGGCCTCGGCATCTTCGCGGGGCAGGAGCCGGTGGCGCTGGATCAGCGTCACCCGGGCGCCCAGGCGGTGGAATGCCTGGGCCAGCTCGCAGCCGACCGGCCCGCCGCCCAGGACCAGCAGATGCTCCGGGCAGGCGGTCAGCGCAAAGACGGTTTCGTTGGTCAGGTAGGGCACGGCCGCCAGCCCCGGCAGCCGGGGGATCTTCGCCTGGCTGCCGGTGGCAATGACGAACCGGCGGGCGCGAATGCGATAGGGCCCGGCCCTGACCTCGGTTGGAGAGGCAAAGCCGGCCCATTCGCGGATCACGGTGACACCCATGCCCGCGAACCGCTCTTGGCTGTCATGCGGCGCGATGGCGGCGACGGCGGCCCGCACATGGGCCATCGCCGCCGGGAAATCCGGCTGCGGATCGCGCGGCGGCAGGCCCGGCCCCCCGGCACGCAAGGCTTGCGCGGCATGGGCGGCTGCGATCAGCGCCTTGGAGGGCACGCAGCCGAAGTTCAGGCAATCGCCCCCCATCTCGGCCCCCTCGATCAGCACGACCGAGGCGCCGAGTTGCGCCGCCCCGGCGGCGACCGACAACCCGCCCGAACCCGCGCCGATGACGCAGAGATCGGGGGTCAGCAGCCGGTCAGGCCCGGGCACGGCGGGCCAGACGCAACAGCAAGGGCAGGAAGGACAGCACAGCCAGCCCGATCAGCGGGAACAGGAAATGCGGCTCGAAGATGATGAGCATATGCGGCACCTCGCCCCGGGAAAACACCTCGCCCAGACCATTGCCCAGCGCGGTATAGATGATATCGGCGGGGATGATTCCCAGGAAGGTGGTCAGCGCGAAGGTGGAAAACCGCACACCGACAAAGGCCGGCACCAGATTGGTGAGGAAGAACGGCAGGACCGGGATCAGCCGCATCGACAGCAGCACGGACCACTCGTTGTTCAGAAGCGCGGCCTGCATGCGGCCCGCAACACCGCCGCGCGCGGCAATTCGGGCCGCGATTTCGTGGCCCAGGCTGGTCTGGGCAGCCAGAAAGACGGTGACCGCCCCGGTCCAGGCGGCGATCACGTTGTAAAGGATGCCGGGAAACAGACCGAAAAGGAAGCCGCCGGTCAGGGTCAGAATCAGCGCGCCGGGCAGCGAAGAGATCACGACCAGCGCATAGGTCAGGATGAACAGCACCGAGGCCAGCAGATAGTGCTGGTCGCGCAGGTCCAGTAGGTGCTGGCGATTCTGCGCCAGGGTCTCGAAATTCAGATAGCGGCCGAGAAACAGGAAGCCGATCAGCGCCGCCAGGGCGACGAAGATCAGGGGCATGCGCCGCAAGAGGCGTGACAGGAAGGTGGTGGTTTGCATGGCTGGCCTGTACATGGACCCGATGGCCAGGGAATTGCCAGTGCTGTCACAAGGGCTTGATGGCAAATGAGCAGGCCGTTGCAGCCCTGCATCCCGCGCGAGCACGCCGCGCAGAAGGTTCGGGGCAGAAAGTTCGTGAAATGCCATGGGCGGGCGTTGACTTGGCCCGAGGCTGCCCCTAAAGGACGGGCTTCGAAAGCTCGCCCTCGAATCCTGCACGGCCTCGGGTGTGGCTCATGATGGAGTTTCGCGATGAAGCGCACTTTTCAACCGTCGAACCTGGTTCGCGCCCGCCGTCACGGCTTTCGCGCCCGCATGGCGACCAAGGGCGGCCGTCTGGTGCTGGCGGCTCGCCGCGCCAAGGGCCGCAGGAAGCTGTCGGCCTGATCGTTCACCCCGGCGACCTGCCGGGGTAGCGCAGGGGTGAGGCATGACACCGCCGAGGGTTGAGGATCCCGAGCCAGAGGCCGGAGCGTCCGAAGCGCCCCCGGCGGTTTCTCATTTGCCCCTGAAGGTGTTGCAGCACCGCCCGGATTTCCTGCGCGCCGCCCGGGCGCGCAAGCAGGGTTCTCAGGGGTTGCTGGTCCAGGCCCGCGCCCGCGGCGACAGCGATCCGGTGGCTCGTGTCGGGTTCACCGCCAGCAAGAAGATCGGCAACGCCGTGACGCGCAACCGGGCCAAGCGGCGGATGCGGGCGCTGGCGCGTCAGGTTCTGGCCCCGGTGGCGCGTGCCGGCTGGGATTATGTGCTGGTGGCCCGACCGGATGCGACAGTCAACCGCGCTTGGAACGACCTGGTCGAGGACCTATCTCTGGCGCTGGCTCAACTGCACCGTATTTCCCGATGACTCCGGCCGCTCGTCTGATCGCCCTGCCCGTCCAGGCCTACCGTCTGCTTCTCAGCCCCTGGTTGGGCCATGGCTGCCGCTTTCAGCCCACCTGCTCGGCCTATGCCATGGAGGCGCTGGAGCGGCATGGCGCGGTGAAGGGCGGCTATCTGATGGTGCATCGCCTGTGCCGGTGTCATCCCTGGGGCGGACATGGCTATGACCCGGTCCCGGGCGCCGACCCCGGGTTTGACCGGGAGAGGCATGAAGATCACGGGCACTAGTGTGAAACGGAAGAGTCCCACGCGTGTTACGTCGCACAACCAACTGATTTCGCTTGATTTCGATTTTCTTGTTTGGAATCCGTTAACCACGTTCGCCGCTTTCACGGGGTGAGAGACACTGCCGGCCGCGACGGCCCCGGGGGTATCGGGCCGGCGTGCAGCGCCCGCCCGGCATGACCGCGCCCGGAACCGCCGGTTCAGGTGTGCCGCCAGATCTTTGCGGCGGAAAGCACCAGGATGGCTGCAAGGACCGGCAGCAGCACCGCGTCCGGGACGAGACCGAGCAGCCGGCCGCCGACGAAGCTGCCCGCGATCGAGCCCGCCGCCATCAGCAGGACGAAGAGCCGGTTCCGGCCCAGCACCGCAAAGCTCTGATCCCGGCTGTAGCGGGCGAAACCCACCAGCATGGTCGGCAGGCTGATGCAGAGCGACAGGCTGCCCGCCAGCTTGATGTCGGCCCCATAGAGGAGAACCAGCGTCGGGATCAGAAGCTCGCCGCCCGCCACCCCCATCAAGGCCGCGACGATGCCGATGCCAAAGCCCGCGCCCGCCCCGGCCAGGGCTTGCGCCGGGCCGGTGACGAGCGGCCGGCCTGCGCTGAACCCGTGGCCGAACACCAGAACCGCAGCGATGGCAAACATCAGAAACGCAATGACACGGTAGAGGGATTGCGCCCGCAGCCGCGTCGCCCAGCCCGCCCCGAACCAGGCGCCAAGCAGGCTGCCGGCGAGAAGGTTGGCGATGATCATCCAGTGGTCGGCAATCAGCGTGAAGGGCACCGCCGAGGCGCGGAAGGGCAAGGCCGTGGCCACGACGACAAGGCTCATCGCCTTGTTCAGGATCACCGCGTGCAGCGCGGGAAAGCGAAAGAGCGCGATCAGCACCGGCAGGCGAAACTCTGCCCCGCCGAGGCCGATCAGTCCGCCCAGCGCGCCGATCCCCGCCCCGGCACCGAACACGACGGGGGCGCTGCGCGGGGGGGCGGTGTTGCCTGGCAGATCCATGGCCGTTATGTATAGGCAAACATAGCGGCAGGAAAGGCAAAAGCTTGGCAGACGGGGCCTGCAGATTGTGTCTTTCGGCCGAGGCGCTCGCGGCGGAACCCGTGGCGCGCAACGCGGGCTTTGTCGTGCTGCCCAAGCCGCATCCGACGAACCCGGCGGCGCTGATCGTCGCCATCCGGCATGTCGCCTCGCCCTTTGACTTTGGCGCGGCGGAATGGGCCGCCCTTGGTGAGGCGATGATTCTGGCACAGCAGCATCTGGCGCAGTTCGCGCCGGACGGGCTGACCATCGGCTGGAACGTCGGGGCAGCGGCCGGGCAGCACATCTTCCACGCCCATCTGCACGTCATCTGCCGGTATGACCGCAATGCCAATGCAGGGCGAGGCCTGCGGGACTTTGTGCTGAGATAGCAGGCCCGGAAGGACGCTTCCCCCCACCCCCCCTTTGTGCCATATCCCCCCCATGCTGGACACCGACGACAACGACGACCTGCCCGCGGGGGACATCCATCCCCTGTTCGCCGGTGCGCCGGCGTCGCTCGAATTCCGCAAGCTGCGCAAGCGGCTGGTGCGGGAAACCCGGGCTGCGATCGAGACCTATGGCATGATCGAGCCGGGCGCGAAGTGGCTGGTGTGCCTTTCCGGCGGGAAGGACAGTCATACGCTGCTGGCGGTGCTGACCGAGCTGCAATGGCGCGGGCTGCTGCCGGTGGAGCTGCTGGCCTGCAACCTGGATCAGGGGCAGCCGGGCTTTCCGGCCACGGTGTTGCCGGAGTTCCTGACCCGGATGGGTGTGCCGCACCGGATCGAATATCAGGACACCTATTCGGTGGTGACATCGAAGATCAAGCCGGGTGGCACGATGTGTTCGCTGTGTTCGCGCCTGCGCCGGGGAAACCTTTACCGGATCGCGCGGGAAGAGGGCTGCACGGCGGTGGTGCTGGGCCATCACCGGGATGACATTCTGGAGACCTTCTTCATGAACCTGTTCCACGGCGGCCGGCTGGCGACCATGCCGCCCAAGCTGGTGAACGAGGACGGCGATCTGCATGTGCTGCGGCCGCTGGCCTTCGTGGCCGAGGCCGATTGCGAGAAATTCGCCAGGGCGATGAACTATCCGATCATCCCCTGCGATCTGTGCGGCAGCCAGGAAGGCCTGCAGCGCGCGCAGGTGAAGCGGCTGCTGGACGAATGGGAGAGCCATTCGCCCGGGCGGCGGCAGGTGATGTTCCGGGCCTTGCAGAACGTTCGTCCCAGCCATCTGGCGGACCCCGGGATCTTTGATTTCTTGAACCTGGCGCGTCCCGGCAATTCGAAACAATTTGACGCAACTATCCCCAGGCTCGGAGCCCGGGATTAACGGCTGACAAACCAGTGCGGTCCTAGCGTCCTTCTCGACGTCTTGGAGAAGGGCATGGCTGGAATGATCCCGCAATCACTCGCCCGGGGTTTGCAGCGCGCACTTGGGCTGCTGCGCCGCCCCGAATTGATGGTGTTCCTGCCGGGCGCGACGCTGGCGGCCTTCTGGTGGGGGGGCGAACGCGCGCTGCTGCTGACGGCGCTGTCGGCGCCGATGCTGTTTGCAGCGGCGGGCGCCTTCCGGACGGTGGCGGAAAGCGACTGGGCCGAGACCGGGCCGGCGGCGCGGCTGCGGGCGATCCGGCAACTGGATCAGCTGATCAAGGCGGGGCGCGACACCGGCAAGACCACGGCCTGTTTCGTGGTGCGGCTGGATGCGGCCGACCGGGCGGTGGCGCGGCAGACACCCTCGGTCCACGAGGAAATCCGGGCTCGGACGGCAGAGCGGATCAGCAGCGTGCTGCGCGAAGGCGACCAGGTGGCATCGCTGGGTGAGGGCGCTTTCGTGATCATCCTGTTTCCGGTCCGCAGGCTGGACCTGGAAATCTGCATCCAGTTGGCCGCGCGGCTGCAATCGGCCATTGCGCAGCCGATCTCGGTAGAGGCGCAGCGGCTTTATGTGACGGCTTCGGTCGGGTTCTGCATGGCAGCGCGCGCGCCCTTGCCGAC
>JAKALB010000201.1 GCA_021813365.1 Pseudomonadota bacterium
GTTCGACTGGGCCTGGCTGGACCGCGCCATCGACACGCTGGGGGCCGCCGGGCTGAAGGTGGTGCTGGGAACCCCCACCGCCACGCCGCCCCGCTGGATGGCCGACCGGCATCCCGACATGTTCGCCGTGGACCGCGAGGGGCGTCCGCGCGGCTTCGGATCGCGTCGGCATTACGATTTCAGCCACGCGGGCTACCGCGCCGAATGCGCCCGAATCGTTACCGCCATGGCCGAACGCTATGGCCGCAACCCGCATCTGGGCGCCTGGCAGACGGACAACGAATATGCCTGCCACGACACGGTGCTGAGCTATTCGCCTGCCGCCCATGCCGCCTTCCGTGACTGGCTCGCGCGGAAATACCAGTCGCCGCAGGCGTTGAACCGGGCCTGGGGCAACGTGTTCTGGTCGATGGACTATGACAGCTTCGATCAGGTAGGCCTGCCCAACCTGACGGTGACCGAACCGAACCCGGCGCATGTGATGGATTTCCGCAGGTTTTCCTCGGATCAGGTGGCCAGCTTCAACCGGCTTCAGGTCGACATCATCCGCGCCCGTTCGGCCGCGCCGATCGCCCACAACTACATGGGCCGCGTGACGGATTTCGATCACTTCAAGGTCGGCGCGGACCTCGATATCGCAAGCTGGGACAGCTATCCGCTGGGCTTCCTCTCGGACCGGATCGAGGCGAGCGAGGCGCACAAGGCGCATTTCCTGCGCCAGGGCGACCCCGACAACCAGGCGTTCCACCACGATCTTTATCGTGCCGTGGGGCGGGGGCGCTGGTGGATCATGGAACAGCAGCCGGGCCCGGTGAACTGGGCCCCCTGGAACGCGGACCCGCTGCCCGGCATGGCCCGGCTCTGGGCCTGGGAGGCGTTCGCGCATGGCGCGGAATGCGTCAGCTACTTCCGCTGGCGGCAGGCGCCCTTTGCGCAGGAACAGATGCATGCGGGCCTGTTGCGCCCGGATTCCGCCCCGGCCCCCGCGCTGGGCGAGGCCGCGCAGGTGGCGCGCGAGCTGGCCGCGATGCCCGAGGCCGGAACCTGCGCCGCGCCGGTGGCGCTGGTCTTCGATTACGAAAGCGCCTGGGCCTGGGAAACGCAGCCGCAGGGGCGCGATTTCGATTACTTCCGTCTTGTCACCTCGGTCTATCGTGGGCTGCGCGCGCTGGGGCTGAACGTCGACATCCTGCCGCCCGACACCGGCGACCTGTCGGCCTACAGGATGGTTCTGGTTCCCGGGTTGGCAACGCTTTCGGCGCCGCTTCTGTCGGCGCTGGCGGCCTATCGCGGGCGGGCGCTGGTCGGGCCGCGCACGAACAGCAAGACGGCCGATTTTGCCATCCCCGTGCCGCTGCCGCCGAACCTGCCCGGGCTCGACTGCACCGTGGCGCGGGTGGAAAGCCTGCCGCCGGGGATCGAGGTGCCGTTGCAGGGCGGCGGCGCGATCCGGCACTGGCATGAACGCCTGGAAGGCGCGGCCAGCCCCGCGCTGGTGGCGCAGGACGGGCACGCGGTGGCGTTGAGGGCGGGGCCGATCACCTATGTCGGCGGCTGGCTGGATGACACGGCACTTGGCCACCTGCTGCGCAAGACCTGCGAGGAGGCAGGCGTTGCCGTGACCGACATGCCCCCCGGCCTGCGCCGCCGCGATACCGCCACGCACCGCTTCCTCTTCAACTACAACCCCGCGCCGGTTACGTTCGACGGCATCACCATCCCCGCCGCCGGGGTACACTGGAGCCCGCTTTGACCGCACAGATCCGCCGTTTCGGCACCACCTCGGCCGGTGAGCCGGTCGAGGCCATCCGCCTTCAGGCGGGCGAACTGACCGCTGTGGTCCTGACCCGTGGCGCGGTCCTGCAGGACCTTCGGCTGGCCGGTGTGCCCTACAGCCTGACGCTGGGGTCCGATGTGCCGGCCGCCTATGAGGGGCCGATGGGCTATTGCGGGGCCATCGTCGGGCCGGTGGCCAACCGGATTTCCGGCGCGGCGGCCACGGTCGGCGGGCGGCCCTGCCGGTTCGAGCCGAACGAGCGGGGCAACCTGCTGCATTCCGGCGCCACCGGTCTGCATGCCCGGATCTGGACGATCGTTTCTGCCGGGACGGATGACCTGACGCTGGCCTGCGACCTGCCCGACGGGCTGGGCGGCTTTCCCGGCAACCGGCGGATCACGGCGCGGTTCCAGCTTGCGGGGCAGGGCCTGACCCTGACGCTGGAGGCCACGACCGACGCGCCGACGCTGATGAACCTGGCCAACCACAGCTACTGGACGCTGGATGGCCGCGCGGACGTGGCCGGGCACCGGCTGCGCGTGGCGGCAGACCGCTACCTGCCGGTCGATGCGGCACTGATCCCCACGGGCGAGGCGCGCGCGGTTGTCGGCACCTTCGACTTGCGCGGGGGCCGTGTGCTGGATCTGGGCGAAGGGTACGACCACAACTTCTGCCTGACTGACGCGCCGGGGCCGCTGGCCTTCGCGGCCGAACTGACGGGGCGCACGGGCGTGCGGCTGACGCTGGAGACGACCGAGCCCGGCCTTCAGGTCTATGACGGGCGCGGGGTGGATACGGCACCGTTTCCGGGCCATGCGGGCCAGCCCTATGGTGCCCATGCCGGGATCGCGCTGGAGGCGCAGCGCTGGCCCGATGCCCCGGCGCATCCCGGGTTTCCTCCGATCACGCTCGATCCGGGGCAGACCTACCGTCAGGTGACCCGGTTCAGCTTTGCACGGGGCTGAGCGCGCCCGCCGCACCGCCGCCCGCTAGGCCAGCGCGTCCCAGATCAGCTTGCTGCCGGTCAGCACAAGAACCACATAGGTCAGGCCGAAGAACAGCCTTTCTGGTACCGCATCGTGCGCCCGGATGCCCAGCCAGGCGCCCAGCAGCGCCACCGGCGCCAGCATCACATCGGCCAGGATCGTGTCCCGTGTGGCCAGCCCGAGCCCCAGAAAGGGGATGAACTTCAACGCGTTTACCACCCAGAACACGATGACGTGGGTTGCCTGGAATTCGGTCTTCGTAACGCCCTTCAGAAGCAGGTAGACCGCAGAGGGCGGGCTGCCGGCATTGGCGATAAAGCTGGTGAAGCCGGAGCCGAAGCCTGCCAGCAGCCCGGCACGCGGGCCGACGCCGTGCCCCTCCAGCCGCAGCCACCCCCGGGCGCGGGCGATCTGGAAGGCGACGAACCCGATCGAGATCGCGCCGATCAACAGCTTGAACACCCGCGGATCGGTGAAGCGGTAGATCGCCGCGCCAAGCACCAGCCCGGGCAACGCCCCGATCAGCAAGAGCCGGGCGGCGGTCTTGTCCCACTTGCCCCAATAGGGCCGCAGGGTCGCGACATCCATCATCATCAACAGCGGCAGCATCAGCCCCACCGCATGGCCGGGCGACACGAACAGCGCCAGAATCGGCGTGGCCGCGAAGGCGCCGCCACCGGCAAAACCGCCTTTCGAGATGCCTGCGAACAAGACCGCCGGGATCGCCACGAGAAAGAACGTCAGATCGAATGTCATCGTCGCGCTTTCGCAATCCCAAGGGCTTGGCCGCGGTTTAGCGCAAACATCCCGGCGCCGCCAGAGGCCGGGCGTTCCGCCGCGCCGCGGCGGACTTGCGCGCCGCGCGCAACGGGTCTACGCATCCCGCCGTCATCAACCGATCCGGAGATCACTCATGGCCAGACCCAAGATCGCGCTCATCGGCGCGGGGCAGATCGGCGGCACGCTCGCCCATCTCGCCGCGATCAAGGAACTTGGCGACGTTGTCCTGTTCGACATCGCCGAAGGCACGCCCCAGGGCAAGGCGCTTGATATCGCGCAGTCGGGCCCGATCGAAGGCTTCGACGCCAGCCTGAAGGGCGCGAATTCCTATGCCGATATTGCCGGGGCCGATGTCTGCATCGTCACCGCCGGTGTGCCGCGCAAGCCGGGCATGAGCCGCGACGACCTGCTGGGGATCAACCTCAAGGTGATGAAGGCCGTGGGCGAAGGGCTGA
>JAKALB010000071.1 GCA_021813365.1 Pseudomonadota bacterium
CACATGTTTGCCCGGGCCATCGCGGTGGAATACCGCGACCGCGGCATCCGCTGCAACGCGGTCTGCCCCGGCTTCATCCAGACGCCGCACGGGATGCGAGAGGTAAAGGAGCTGTCGGAACTGGGTGTCGATGTCAGCGATGCGGCGATGGCCGCGGCGCAGGGCCGGATGGGCCTGCCCGAAGACATCGCCCGGGCGGCGCTGTACCTGGCCTCGGACGAATCCGAATTCGTCACCGGCACACAGCTGTTCGTCGACAACGGATTCTCTGCCGTCTGAGGCAAAATCGTGACCGTAACCCAGGGTTGTGCCGTGATTTGGTAACCTGTCTGTTCCGGCAGGCGGGGCAGTTGACTCAAATCCCCTGCATTCCTTGGGTCGCTGCCCGCCCGGCGCAGCGTAACCTCTGTGGCAAGGCGGGCAACAAGGGCGCGGCAAAGCCCCGCAGACACCGGGTTTTGGGCGGAGTAGGGCCAAATTCCGGCCTGATTTGAATGGCATTTGGTTCGTATGACAGTGAATTTTGCTCTTCCCCCCGATTTCGTGATGCCCTTCGCGGCATATTTCCTGGTGGCCAATGTGCTGACTCTGGCGCTGTTCGCGCTGGGGCGCGGGCAGTCTGCGGACGGCGAATGGGGCCGCGCCGAGATGCGCACCCTGTTCCTGTCGATGATGGGTGGCTGGTTCGGGGCCAAGATCGGCCAGATGGTGTTCCGCCGCTATCCCGGCACGCGTGGCTTTGGCGCGGTGCTGAACCTTTCGATCCTGGTGCTGCCCATGATCATTGGCGTGCCCTTGCTGCTGCAGGCGGCGCCCCGCTGGCTTTCGGCCGAGGTTGCAGCCTATTCCGCGCAATATGCCGCCCGGTCGGCGGCGGGGGCCAGGGTTTCGCCCCTGGGTGCGGCCTATGTCTCGGGCGATGTGACAGGCGATGCGGCGGGTGCGGTGGACGAAGGGGTGGATGCCTCGGGGGTGGCGGCGGCGCAGGCCGATTCGCCGGCAACCGCGATCAGCGCCGAAGCCGGAGCTGCGGTGTCGGCGGTAGCGACAGCCGCTTCGGCCCCGGCCAGGCAGACAGAGTTGCCCAGGCGGTTCGGCCCGACCTCGGCCCCCAGTCGCAGCGGCAGCCGCACGTCCGGGTCGAGCGGGCACAAGATGATCTCGGTCGCCGGAAACTGACCCCTTCCGGCGCGGGCGCGGTCCCACTAACCTGACCACGCATTCCGCAAGCGAGGCCAGGATGACCAACCCGCACTGGATTTACACTCAGACGATCAAGACCTTTGCCGCGGGCGCCAACCCGCCCTTCGAGGATGAGGGCGAACTGACGGCGACCTGGGGCCGCGTCTGGGGCGTGGACAATGACGTGGGCCGGATCCGGTCGATCCTGATGCACCGCCCGGGGACGGAGATGGCCGTGGTTGATCCCGCCAAGCGGCTGGCCGAGATCGGCAGCTATGGCGACCCGGCGGTGGGCTGGTATTTCCAGTCCGACACGCCGCCCGATGTGCCGCTGATGCAGCGTCAGCACGATGCCTTTGTCGCCGCGCTGCAGGCCGAAGGCGTCGAGGTGCATTTCGTCGATGGTCCGGCCGGCAACCGGCTGAAGCAGGTCTATACCCGCGATCCGCTGATCATGGTGAAGGGCGGGGCGATCGTCTGCCGGATGGGCGCCCGCATCCGCCGGGGCGAAGAACTGGCGATCACCCGGACACTGGCCCGGCTGGGAATCCCGATCCTGCGCACCGTGTCGGGCGCGGGGGTGATGGAGGGCGGCAGTTTCGCCTGGCTGAACGAAAGAACCTGCGCCATCGGCGTGGGCGTGCGGGTGAACCGCGATGGCGCCGAACAGGTGGGCGAGGTCTTGCGGCGGCAGGGCGTGGAATTGCTGCTGGTCGAGCTGACCGGCTATGACATCCACCTGGATGTGAGTTTCGTGATGATCGACCGCGATCTGGCGATCCTGAATCCGATGGGCCTGCCCTATGGGTTCCTCGAAGAGCTGACCCGTCGCGGCATCCGCTATATCGAGACCGATCCGGCTGACGACCCCTGGATCGTGAACAGCCTGGCCATCGCGCCGGGCAGGCTGCTGATGCCCGAAGGTGCGACGAACCGCACGCTGGACCGGCTGGCGGCGGCAGGGGTCAGCTGGGTGACGGTGCCCTATGCCGCGGTGCACAAGAACGGCGGGGGGCTGCACTGTTCGACCACGCCGCTGCGGCGAGACAGTCTGTAGTCATGTCGTCGGCGGGATGGGCCTTGATGCCCCTCCCGCCGAATGCCGTCATTCCAGATTCAACCAGGCCACTTCCGCCGGGGTCAGCGTCAGGGTGGCGCCGGGCAGGCTGCCGGCGATCTCGCCCGGCGAGCGTGGGCCGACCAGCGCCAGGCTCTGGAACGACTGGTTCAGCACCCAGGCCAGGGCCACCGCATTGGCCGACACGCCCTTTGCCGCGGCCAGTTCCTCGGCTCGGGTGCGGCGCAGGGCGTTGGCGGGGCTGCCGAAACAGGTTTCGGGCGCAGTGTCGGCGGGCAGGCGGTTGCGCAGGGCCTCGGGCAGGAAATAGCCGCGGGCCTGGGACGACCAGCTGAAATGCGTGATGCCACCTTGCCGCAGGAAGGTCAGCATCGCGGGCGTGTTCGAGGTCACGCAGCCCGCCCAGACCGGTTTTTCCATCACCGCCAGCGACAGGTTGTTGTTCAGGATGCGGAATGGCTCCAGCCCGTGTTTGGCGGCATAGACATTCGCCTCGGCCATGCGGCGCGGAGTCCAGTTCGACCCGCCGAAGATGCCCAGGCGGCCTTCGGCGCGCAGTGCGTTCAACGCATCGACGAATTCGCCCACCGGCACTTCGGGATTGTCGCGGTGCATGATGTAGATCGGCGCGCGATCCAGGCCCAGGCGATCCAGGCTGATTTCCAGCTGGGTCCGGATGGCGCGCGGGGTGCAATAGGGGCTGTGCGCGCCCTTGACCACAACCGTCACCTCGCGGGCCACGCCGCGCGCGGCCAGCCATTCGCCCAGCACCCTTTCGTGCAGGCCCCCGCCATAGACATGCCCGGTATCGAAGGCGGTGCCGCCCGCCTCCATCCAGGCATCCCAGACGATGGCGCCTTCGGCCAGGGTGTTGCGGTTGTCGCAGCCGATGATCAGCCTGGACATCGGACGGTCCATGCCCGGCAGAGTGACCTGGGGAATGCGCGGCAAGCCGGCGGGCAGCACGCCCGGCAGCACGCGGTTGGTGGCCCGGCGTTCCGCGAAAGTGGCATAGCCCAGTTCGGCGCGCCAACGGTCGAGGGTTTCGTTGTTGCCGATGCTGTCCGCCTGCGTGGGCGCCGGGGGGATGCCTTGCAGCGAACCTGCGGCAATGGCCTGCGACACGGCCTCGGCCTCGAAGGCGAACAGCATGCGCTGGTCGCCAAGCGTCTCGCTGCGGGTGGACTGGCCGACGGTGATGTGGATCTGCGTCGTCGAGGGGCCGGCGTTGCGGCCGGGCACCCAGGGGTCGTCGATGCGGATCGTGCCCCTGGTGCCGGTGATCGTGGCGGCATTGTCCATGTCGCGCGCCACGGCCACGCCGATTTCGGCGATGAAGCCATCGGCAAAGCTCAGCAGCGCATGCGCCACGGCATCGACGCCGGTTTCGGCCAGGATGCCGGCACCCTTTACCGTCACCGGGTTGGCAAAGGGCTGCCCCACCGCCGCGCCGGCGATGAGCCGGGCCAGCGAGACGGGATAGCCGCCCACGTCCAGGATGCCGCCGCCGCCCAGCGCGATCTCGTACAGGCGCGAGCCGGGACGGTAGGGAGCATTGAAGCCGAACTGGCTGCGGATATGCAGCGGCGTGCCGATCTCGCCGCTGGCAATGATCTCCAGCACGCGGGCGATCTGCGGATGGCAGCGATACATGAAGGCTTCCATGTAGAAGCGGCCCTCTTGCGCGGCCACTTCCGACACGGCGATGACTTCGGCGGCGTTCATGCCCGCGGGCTTTTCGCACAGCACATGCTTGCCGGCGCGCAGGGCGGCGATGGACAGTTCGGCATGCCAGGGATGCGGAGTCGCGACATAGACGGCATCGACCAGCGGGTCGGCCAGCAGCGCGGCATAGCTGTCATGGCGCTGGGCGGCGGCGATGCCATACCGGTCGCCGAACGCCTGGCGCCGTGCGGCGTCGCGGCTGGCGATGGCCACCAGCTGGCCGGCCCCGGTCTGTGCCAGGCCGTCGGCATAGTTGTGGGCTATGGCGCCCGGCCCGATGATTCCCCAGCGAATGGTCATGCGAAGTTCCTCCCTGCCGGGGCAGGCTAAACCGTGTGCCGACGGGTTGAAAGCCTTTTAGTAAAATTTACTCGCCCCGGGACCGGCGCGTGTCCAGCGGCCCGGTTTCCGTCAGGATCAGGTCCAGCGGCACGTCGTGGTCTTGCGGAAAGATCGTGTCTAGCCGGGCGGAATCGAGGCCGATGCCGATGCTGAGGGGGCGGCGGGTGGCGTCTGCCAGCGTGCGGTCGAAATAGCCGCCGCCATAGCCCAGGCGATAGCCGTCGGCGGTCCAGCCGACCAGCGGCGCCAGGGCGATCTGTGGCCAGATCGTCGCCTCGGTGTCGGGTTCCGGGATCGACCAGTGGCCGCGTCGCATCCTGGCGCCGGGCGCCCAGGGGCGAAAGACCAGCGGCATCCTGGGCGTGGCCACCACCGGCAAGGCGATCTGCATGCCCAGCGCCGACAGTTCGGCCAGGGCGGGGCGCAGGTCAGGTTCGCCCCGGATCGGCCAGAAACCCGACAGGACCAGCCCTCCGGGCGCGGGAAACAGGCTCTGCACCAGCCGGACCAGCCCCTGGCTCAGGGCCGCGGACAGCGCGGCGTGGTCCGCCGCCGACAGCACCCGCCGTTCGCCCAGCAGCCGTTCGCGCTCGGCCTTGCGGCAGCGTGCCACGTCCAGCGCCTGTTGCGCCGCTTCGGCCGCGTCCTCGCAGGCGAGGCAGGGAGATGAGGCGAGGCGAAGTGACGCGGCGGGGCGAAGTGACGAGGCGGGGCGGATCGGATCGGACGGGGGCATGGCAATCCTCCGGACAGGAGCGCAGGGCCCAAGCCTATACCGGAAACCCCGGGCAATCCATGGCCGCCCAGGATGCAGAAGGCCGGGCGCGTGCCCGGCCCTGCTTCGCCGCATGGCCTGACGGTCAGGCGCGGACCAGCTTTTCGTATTCGGTGGCGATGCGCTTGGTCAGATCGCCCACTTCGAACATGTAATCGCCGATCTGGCCGACGGGAGTGACCTCGGCCGCGGTGCCGGTCAGCCAGCATTGTTCAAAGCCCGACAGTTCCTCTGGAAGGATATGGCGTTCGTGAACCACGATCTGCATGTCCTTCAGCATCTGGATCACGGTCTGACGGGTGATGCCGTTCAGGAAGGCGTCGGCCTTGGGCGTGTGCACTTCGCCGTCCTTCACGAAGAAGATGTTGGCGCCGGTGGCTTCGGCCACATAGCCGCGATAGTCATACATCATCGCGTCGGAACAGCCCTTGGCCATCGCCGCGTGCTTGGACATGGTGCAGATCATGTAGAGGCCCGAAGCCTTGGCGGCGCTGGGGATCGTTTCGGGGCTGGGCCGCTTCCACCTGGAAATGTCGAGCTTGGCGCCCTTGAACTTGGCATCGCCATAGTAGGCGCCCCAGGTCCAGCAGGCGATGGCCAGCCGCACCGGATTGGCCGATGCCGCGACACCCATTTCCGGGCCGGCACCGCGGAAGGCGATGGCGCGGACATAGGCATCCGTCAGGCCGTTGGCCTTCAGCACCGCGTCCTTCGCGGCGTTGATTTCGGCGGCGGTATAGGGGATCGGCATGTCGAGCAGATGACCCGACTGGATCAGCCGCTCGGAATGCTCGGTCGATTTGAAGATCTTGCCGTTGTAGCAACGCTCGCCCTCGAATACGGCGCTGGCATAATGCAGGGCATGGGTCAGGATGTGCACATTGGCCTGCCGCCACTCCACCAGCTTGCCATCCATCCAGATGAACCCGTCGCGATCGTCGTAGTTGCCAGCCATGACCTGACCTCCGTCCTTTGCAAATGTTGCGCTGGTTAGGTCCGGTTCGGACATAATGTTGCGCCAAATCGCTGGTGGGCTATCATTTGTGTCTTGGAATGTCAACAAGGCTGACGTAAATTGCCCCGGCAGGAGGATCGGGCATGGCCGAAACGGGCGGGGGCGGCGAAGGGCTGCTGTTTCTGACGGATGAACAGTTGCGCAAGGGCATCGAAGCGATGTTCTTCGCCTATCGCGGCTTTACCGCCGATCCGGACCGGATCCTGGAAGGTCTGGATTACGGTCGCGCGCATCACCGGGCGGTGCATTTCATCAACCGCTCGCCGGGGCTGACGGTGTCGAGCCTGATGGCGATTCTGGGGGTGACGAAGCAAAGCCTGAACCGGGTGCTGCGCACGCTGATCGATGATGGGCTGGTCGAGGCGCGTATCGGCCGCGAGGACCGGCGCGAACGCAACCTCTATCTGACCGACAAGGGCATGGTTCTGGAGCGCAGCCTGTCGGACGCGCAGCGGGCGCGGATGCGGGCGGCCTATCGGACCGCAGGGCCCCAGGCGGTGCAGGGATTTCGCACGGTGCTGGAGGCGATGATGGATCCCGAGATGCGCCGGCAGTATCTGGGCCTGAAGGAGGCCGGGTCATGACCGATCTGCCGGCGCATCTTCTGGTGGTGGATGACGACGAGCGGATCCGGGGCCTGTTGCAGAAGTTCCTGTTCCGCAACGGGTTTCTGGTGACGATCGCCCGCGATGCCACCCAGGCGCGGCGGCTGATGGCGGGGCTGGAGTTTGATCTGGTGGTGCTGGACGTGATGATGCCCGGCCTGGACGGGATCAGCTTTACCGCCGAACTGCGCCGCACCAGCCAGGTGCCGGTCCTGCTGCTGACCGCCCGGGGCGAAGCGGCGAACCGGATCGAAGGCTTCGAGGCCGGGGCGGACGATTACCTGGTGAAACCGTTCGAGCCCAAGGAACTGCTGCTGCGGATCAACGCGATCCTGCGCCGGGTGCCTCAGGTCAGGCCGGCCGTGCCGGCGGCCAGGCAGTTGCAGTTCGGCGGCACGCGCTATGATCCCGAGCGCGGCGAGTTGTGGCGGGGGGGCGAGCTGATCCGCCTGACCGCGACCGAGGCGCAGCTGATGCGCATCTTTGCCGCCCATCCCGGCGTGGCCGTCAGCCGCGAAAGGCTGGCCGGCGACATGCCGAAGGATGATGCCGGCGCCGAGGGCGGCGACCGCGCGGTGGACGTGCAGATCACCCGGCTGCGGCGCAAGCTGGAAGAAGACCCGCGCCAGCCGCGCTTTCTGCAGACGGTGCGCGGCGAGGGTTATCTCTTGCAGCCGGATTGATTGCGCCAAGGAGTGCGGCCGGGGGATTGCGGCCGGGCCGGGGGGCCGGCCCCCCGAACCCCCCGGGATATTTGCGCCAAGTTGAAGAGGATTTCATGCTGATCTTCGCCGCGCCGGATTCGGCCCTGCATGTGACGCCGCCGGGACATCCCGAGCGGGTGGAGCGGCTGGCGGCAGTGGAGCGGGGGTTGGCGGGGTCGGGTGCCGAGCGGCGTCTGTCGCCACTGGCGGACCTGGCCAATGTGCTGCGCTGCCATCCGGCGCGGTATCACGATGCGATCCGCGATGCCGAACCGGCGCGGGGCGTGGTGCAGCTGGACCCCGACACCTGGATGAGCCCCGGTTCCCATGCCGCGGCGATGCGGGCGGTGGGCGGGGCTGTGGCGGCGGTGGATGCCGTGCTGGCGGGCGATGCGGCGCGGGCCTTTGTGGTGGCGCGGCCGCCGGGGCATCATGCGGAACGCGAGAGGGCGATGGGTTTCTGCCTCTTCGGCACGGTGGCGATCGCGGCAAGGCATGCGCTGGAGGTGCATGGCCTGGCCCGCGTGGCGGTGCTGGATTTCGATGTGCATCACGGCAATGGCACGCAGGACCTGCTGTGGGACGAGGCGCGGGTGCGCTTTGTCTCAAGCCATCAGATGCCGCTTTGGCCGGGCACCGGCAGCGTACGCGAACGCGGTGCGCATGGTCAGGTGACCAACCTGCCCCTGCCGCCGGGTTCGGGAGGCGTGGCGATGCGCGCGGCCTGGACGCCGGTGCTGGCCGATCTGGCCGGATGGCGCCCGGAGCTGGTGCTGGTATCGGCCGGGTTCGACGCGCATCGGGACGATCCCCTGGCCGGGCTGAACTGGGAGGTGGAGGATTTCGCCTGGATCACGGCGGCGATCTGCGACCTGGCTGCGGAAAGCTGCGGTGGCCGGGTGGTATCGTGCCTGGAGGGCGGCTATGATCTGGCGGCGCTAGCGGCTTCGGTGGCCGTTCACGCGCGGGTTCTGGAGGGAAAGCGCTGATGGTCGACAAACCGGTTGCCGAGATGACGTTCGAAGAGGCCATGGCGGCGCTGGAACAGGTGGTCAGCGCGCTGGAAAAGGGCGATGTGGCGCTGGAGGCCTCGATCGAACTGTATGAAAAGGGCGCGGCGCTGCGCGCGCATTGCGCGGCCAAGCTGCGCGATGCCGAGGAAAAGGTGGAGCTGATCCGGGCGCAGGAGGGCCGCGCGGTCGGCACCGTTCCGGCGGAGGGGCTGTGAGCTTTACCGCGCAGATTGCGGCGGATGCGGCGCGGATCGGCGCACATCTGGACGGGGTGATTGCCGCCATGGGTGACGAGCCGTTGGTGGCGGCGATGCGCTATGCCGCCGCGGGAGGCAAGCGTTTGCGCGGCTTTCTGGTGCTGGAAGGCGCGCGGCTGCATGGAATCACCGAGACGGTGGCGCTGCCCGCCGCCTGCGCCGTCGAGGCGTTGCATGCCTATTCGCTGGTGCATGACGACCTGCCGGCGATGGATGATGACGATCTGCGGCGCGGCCTGCCCACGGTGCATGTGACATGGGACGAAGCGACGGCGATCCTGGCGGGCGATGCCCTGCAGGCCCTGGCCTTCGAAATGCTGACAACACCCGGTCTGGGCCCGGCGGACCGGCGGATCGCGCTGGTGGCCGGGCTGGCGAAGGCCAGTGGCGCGGAGGGCATGGTGCTGGGTCAGGCGCAGGACATCGCCGCCGAGACCGCTCCGCAGCCGCTGACCCTGGCGCAGATCACCCGGTTGCAGGCCAACAAGACCGGCGCCCTGATCCGGTTCTCGGCCCAGGCGGGCGCGGTCCTGGCCGGGGCCGACCCTGGGCCGCTTTCGGCCTATGCCACGGCACTGGGGCTCGCTTTCCAGATTGCCGACGATATTCTGGACGTGACCGGGGACGAGGCCGCCACCGGCAAGCGGGTCGGCAAGGATGCGGTGGCGGGCAAGGCAACCTTTGTCTCGCTGCTGGGTCTGGATGGTGCGCGGGAACGGGCGGCGGAACTGATCGATGAGGCTTGCGCGGCCCTGGCAGTCTATGGCAGTCGGGCACAGACCCTGAAGGAAGCGGCGCGGTTCGTCATCGCGCGGGACAAGTGAGCGAGCATGAGTGAACGGCCACAAGACCGCCCCGCGTCTCCAGTGCTGGACCGCGTGCGTCTGCCCGCAGACATGAAGTCCCTGTCGGACCGCGAGCTGAAACAGCTGGCGGACGAGCTGCGGGCCGAGACGATTTCGGCGGTTTCGGTCACCGGAGGGCACCTGGGCGCGGGCCTGGGCGTGGTGGAACTGACCGTGGCGATCCATGCCGTGTTCGACACGCCGCGCGACAAGCTGATCTGGGACGTGGGCCACCAGTGCTATCCGCACAAGATCCTGACCGGGCGGCGCGACCGGATCCGCACCCTGCGGACGGAAGGCGGCCTGTCGGGCTTTACCAAGCGCAGCGAAAGCCCGTTCGACCCGTTCGGTGCGGCGCACAGCTCGACATCGATCAGCGCGGCGCTGGGCTTTACCATGGCCGCCGAACTGGGCGGCGATCCGGGTGATGCGATCGCAGTGATCGGCGATGGCTCGATGAGCGCCGGCATGGCGTTCGAGGCGCTGAACAACGCAGGCCATCTGAAAAGGCGGATGTTCGTCATCCTGAACGACAACGAGATGTCGATCGCCCCTCCGGTGGGGGCGCTGTCGTCCTACCTCAGCCGGCTTTATGCCCAGGCGCCGTTCCAGGAATTCAAGTCGGCCGCCAAGGGCATGGTCAGCCTGCTGCCGGAACCGCTCCAGGAGGGTGCGCGGCGGGCAAAGGAGATGCTGAAGGCCGCCACCGTCGGCGGCACCCTGTTCGAGGAACTGGGCTTTTCCTACATCGGCCCGATTGACGGCCACGATCTGGATCAGTTGCTGCCGGTGTTGCGCACGGTGAAGGCGCGGGCCACCGGGCCGACGCTGATCCATGTGATCACCAGGAAGGGCAAGGGTTATGCCCCGGCGGAAAACGCGGCCGACCGCGGTCATGCCCGGGCGAAGTTCGACGTGATCACGGGAGAGCAGAAGAAATCCCCGTCCAACGCCCCCAGCTATACCCGGGTTTTCGCCGAGAGCCTGATCCGCGAAGCCGAGGCCGACAGCCGCATCGTGGGCATCACGGCGGCCATGCCGGATGGCACCGGTCTGGACCTGTTCGGCGCGAAATTCCCCAGGCGGATGTTCGACGTGGGCATCGCCGAACAGCATGCAGTGACCTTCAGCGCCGGGTTGGCAGCGGGGGGTATGAAGCCGTTCTGCGCGATCTATTCCACCTTCTTGCAGCGAGGCTATGACCAGGTCGTGCATGACGTGGCCATCCAGCGGCTGCCGGTGCGCTTTGCCATCGACAGGGCGGGGCTGGTGGGGGCGGATGGCGCCACACATGCGGGCAGTTTCGATGTGGCCTTTCTCTCCAATCTGCCCGGCTTCGTGGTGATGGCGGCAGGGGACGAGGCGGAACTGGTCCATATGGTGGCCACCGCCGCCGCACATGACGCCGGCCCCTGCGCCTTCCGCTATCCGCGGGGCGAGGGGATGGGGGTGGAGATGCCCGCGCGCGGCGTGCCGCTGCCGATCGGCAAGGGCCGGCTGATGCGGCAGGGTAATCGTGTGGCGCTGCTGTCCTTTGGCGCGCATCTGAAGGAAGTGCTGCAGGCGGCCGAGAACCTGGCGGCGGCGGGCCTGTCGCCGAGCGTGGCCGATGCCCGGTTTGCCAAGCCGCTGGACCGCGACCTGATCCTGAACCTGGCCCGCAACCACGAAGCCCTGATCACGATCGAAGAAGGCGCCATTGGTGGATTTGGTTCGCATGTCGCGCAACTGCTGGCCGAGGAGGGCATCTTCGACCGGGGCCTGAAATATCGCAGCATGGTCTTGCCCGACATCTTCATCGATCAGGCCAGCCCCGAGGCGATGTATCGCGTGGCCGGGATGTCTCCTGCCCATATCGAGGCCAAGGTGCTGGAAACCCTGGGCGTGGCGGTGATGGGCCGGCGGGCGTAGGGCAGCGCGGTCCGGAAGGGGCAGGCAAGGCGGCCCTGGTGCCCGGATCGGGTGCCGCCGTTGCGTTTTTGGGCGATTGTCTGGCGGCGACATACCGAAACCGGTATATCAGAATCCGGGATTCAGATTTGACCTTGAACGGAAGCCCGGCCAGTGTCCGTCCACGGCGGGGCCCCGGTACAGCCCCGACCGTGTGATGTTCGGCGCCGCAGCGGCGCCTTGGGAGGAAGACATGCAAATTTCGAGACGGGCCTTCATGGCCCTGACAGCGGCCGGCACCACGGTTTCGGCCTTTGGCCTGCCGGCTTTCGCCGAAAGCAAGGGCACGATCGGCATTGCCATGCCCACCAAATCCTCGACCCGCTGGATCCATGACGGCGATTCGATGGTCGAACAGTTCAAGGCTGCCGGTTACGAGTGTGACCTGCAATATGCCGAAGATGATATTCCGACCCAGCTGAGCCAGATCGAGAACATGATCACCAGCGGCGTGAAGGCCCTGGTGATTGCCGCCATCGACGGCACCACGCTGTCGAACGCGCTGGCCAATGCCGCCGCCAGCGGCATCAAGGTCATCGCCTATGACCGTCTGATCCGCCAATCGCCGGACGTGGACTATTACACCACCTTCGACAATTTCCAGGTGGGCGTGCTGCAGGCCAATTCGCTGGTCGCCGGCCTGAAGGAACGCTTCCCGGATGCCAAGCCCTGGAACGTGGAACTGTTCGGCGGCAGCCCGGACGACAACAATGCCTTCTTCTTCTTCGACGGCGCCATGTCGGTGCTGAAGCCGATGATCGATGCGGGCGAGATCGCCGTCCCCTCGGGCCAGATGGACATGACCGTCTGCGGCACGCTGCGCTGGGATGGCTCGGTCGCGCAGGCGCGGATGGACAACCTTCTGGCCTCGAACTACGCCGACAAGGTGCTGCATGGCGCGCTGTCGCCCTATGACGGCCTGTCGATCGGCATCCTGTCGTCGGTCAAGGGCGTGGGCTATGGCTCGGGCGATCTGAAGATGCCGATCGTCACCGGGCAGGACTGCGAAATCCCCTCGATCAAGTCGATCATCGCGGGCGAGCAGTATTCGAGCGTGTTCAAGGACACCCGCGAACTGGCCAAGGTCACCGTGGCGCTGGTCGACGCGGTGCTCTCGGGCGGCACGCCGGAGATCAACGACACCAAGACCTACGACAATGGCAACAAGATCGTCCCGTCCTACCTGCTGAAGCCGGTTCCGGTGGATGCGTCCAACTGGAAGGAAGTGCTGATCGGCTCGGGCTATTACACCGAAGACCAGCTGCAATGAGCTGACGCCGGCCTGGTTCGGGGGGGCTTTCTGCCCCCCCGGCCCCCCCCGAGGATATTTGGGGCAAGATGAAAGGGCGCGGCGGGAGCTTTTCCCCCGCGTCGTTTCGGGCAAGATTGCGGTCAGCACGTGGTGACCGTCGCCCTGCTCCCGGCGGCGGTCATCCGCATCACAGGGCGGGAAACAGGATGACGACACTTCTGGAGATGCGGGGGATCACCAAGACCTTCCCCGGCGTCCGGGCCTTGGACAACGTGACCCTGACGGTGGAACAGGGCGAGATCCATGCGATCTGCGGCGAGAATGGTGCGGGCAAGTCGACCCTGATGAAGGTGCTGTCGGGGGTCTATCCGCATGGTTCCTACGAGGGCGAGATCGTCTATGACGGCACGCCGCTGCATCTGCGCGACATCAGGGACAGCGAGGCGCGGGGGATCATCATCATCCACCAGGAGCTGGCGCTGGTGCCGCTGCTGTCGATCGCCGAGAACATGTTCCTGGGCCATGAAGTGGCCGAGCGCGGCATCATCAACTGGCAGAAGGCCTTCAAGCAGGCCGAGGGCTGGCTGAAGAAGGTGGGCCTGGACGAGCCCCCCGGCACCATGGTCGGCAAGCTGGGCGTGGGCAAGCAGCAGCTGATCGAGATTGCCAAGGCCCTGGCCAAGGATGTGCGTCTGCTGATCCTGGATGAGCCGACCGCGGCCCTGCAGGAAAACGACAGCGCCAAGTTGCTGGACCTGATGCTGGAGCTGAAGGCACAGGGGGTCACGCAGATCATCATTTCCCACAAGCTGAACGAAATTGCCCGCGTGGCCGACCGGATCACCGTGATCCGTGACGGGGCGACCGTGTCCACCATGGGCCGCCAGCAGATTTCCGAGGACCGGATCATCAAGGACATGGTGGGCCGCGACATGGCGCACCGCTATCCAGAGCGTCACCCCCAGCCGGGCGAGGTGCTGCTGGAGGTGAGGAACTGGTCCTGCTGGCACCCCGATCAGGCCGACCGGCAGATGATCAAGGACGCCAGCCTGACCGTGCGCAAGGGCGAGATCGTGGGCATCGCCGGCCTGATGGGCGCCGGACGCACCGAACTGGCCATGTCGATCTTTGGCCGCAGCTATGGCAAGGGCCACAGGGGCGAAGTCAGGATGGGCGGCAGGCCCATCGACGTCTCGACCGTCGCCAAGGCGGTGGCGGCGGGGATTTCCTATGTGACCGAGGACAGGAAGGCGCTTGGCCTGATCCTGGAGGAACCGGTGGTGCGCAACGTGACCCTGGCCAACCTGCCCGGCGTGTCGGCGCGCGGCGTGCTGGACAAGCGGCGCGAGGCGCGGGTGGCCGAGGACTATCGCCGGCAACTGGCGATCCGCACGCCCGGCGTGCAGCAGAAAGTGGTGAACCTTTCGGGCGGCAACCAGCAGAAGGTGGTGCTGTCGAAATGGCTGTTCACCAATCCGCAGGTGCTGATTCTGGATGAGCCGACGCGCGGCATCGACGTGGGCGCCAAGTTCGAGATCTACACGATCATGAAGGATCTGGCCGAACAGGGCCGGGGAATCGTGATGATCAGTTCGGAAATGCCCGAACTCTTGGGCATGTGCGACCGGATCTATGTGATGAACGAAGGCCGCATCGTGGGCGAACTGGCCCGCGGCGAGGCGAGTCAGGAAAAGATCATGGGAATGATCCTGAAGGGCGAGGGGAAGGCTGCGTGATGGCGGAAAAATCGAACATGGGCAGCCTGCTGGGCGGGCGCCTGCGCGAGAACGGGATGCTGCTGGCGCTGGTCGCGATCGTCGTCTTTTTCGATGTGATGCTGAAGGTCAACGGCAAGGATTTCCTGATCCCGCAGAATATCACCAACCTGTTCCTGCAGAATGGCCATGTGATCATCCTGGCGCTGGGCATGCTATTGGTCATCGTGTCGGGTCACATCGACCTGTCGGTCGGCTCGGTGGCGGCCTTCACCGGGGCGGTGGCGGCCTGGATGACGGTCACGCTGAAGCTGCCGTTCTACGTGGTGATCCCGGCCGTGCTGCTGGTGGGGGCTGCGATCGGAGCGGCGCAGGGCTATTGGGTGGCCTTCTGGCGCATCCCCAGCTTCATCGTGACGCTTGCGGGGATGATGGTGTTCCGGGGTGCCACGCTGTGGCTGCTGGGCGGGCAGAACATCGGTCCCTTCCCGCCGGAGTTTCAGGCCCTGGCCAATGGTTTCGTGCCCGACCTTCTGGGCATCGGCAAGCCGCATGGCCTGACGCTGCTGGTGATCGCCCTGGCCATCGGTGTCCAGTTCTGGGCCGGGTTCCGCGCCCGCGCCCGGGATGCCGAATTCGGTCTGGCGCCCGAGCCGCCGGCCCTGTTCTGGGGCCGCAACCTGATCGTTGCCGGCGCGACGGCCTTTGTCGGCTGGCAATTGGCGAACTTTCGCGGTCTGCCCGATGTGATGGTCGTGCTGACGGTGCTGACGGTGCTTTATGCCTTCTTCACCGAAAACACCACGACCGGGCGGCGGATCTATGCCGTGGGCGGCAATGAAAAGGCCGCGAAGCTTTCGGGCATCCGCACCGACCGGCTGGTGTTTCTGTGTTTCGTGAACATGGGGGCGCTGGCGGCGCTGGCAGGCATGGTGGTGACTGCACGGCTGAACTCGGCCACGCCCAAGGCCGGCACCGGCTTTGAACTGGACGCCATCGCCTCGGTCTTCATCGGCGGGGCTTCGATGACCGGCGGGTCCGGCAAGATCGTCGGCGTGGTGGTGGGTGCCCTGATCATGGGCGTCATGAACATGGGCATGTCGATCCTGGGCGTCGGGATCGAATACCAGCAGATGATCAAGGGCATGGTGCTGCTGATCGCCGTGATCTTCGACGTGTACAACAAGTCGAAGTGAGCCGGGGAGGCGCTGCCTCCCCGGACCCCTCGGGGATATTTGTGGCAAGATGAACGGGGTTGGGGGCGGGCGTCAGCCCTGGAGCGTCAGCCCTGGGCCCTTGCCAGGAACTGGTCACGCAGGCGGACGGCGAAGCCGGACTGTTTCGGGTGCTGGGCATAGGGATCGTCGCCCAGCGCGCGTGCGGCGTGCAGCGGGAAGTTCGGGTCGTCGAGCGCGGTGCGGCCCAGGGCGATCAGGTCGGCGGCGCCCGAGGTCAGGATGGCTTCGGCCTGTTCGGGTGTGGTGATCAGGCCCACGGCCATGGTCGGGATCACCGGATGCAGGGCGCGGGCCAGTGGCACCTGATAGCCGGGGGCCGGGCGCACGCCGGCGCCGGCGAACCCGCCGGAGGAGCAATCGATCAGGTCGACGCCGCGGGCCCGGGCCTCGGCCGCCAGCACCAGGGAATCCTCGATCGTCCAGCCGCCTTCGATGGCATCCTGCACCGACAGGCGCAGGAACAGCGGCTTGTCCTCGGGCCAGACAGCGCGGATGGCTTCGATGACCTCGAGCATCAGGCGCATGCGGTTCGCGCGGCTGCCGCCATAGGCATCCGTCCGGTGGTTGGCCACGGGCGACAGGAACTGATCCAGCAGATAGCCATGCGCGCCGTGGATCTCGATCAGATCGAAGCCCGCCCGCAGCGCGCGGGTTGCGGCACTGGCAAAATGGCCGGGCAGGGCCTGCACCTCGGCCAGGGTCAGCGCGCGCGGAATCTGGTAATCGGGGTGGTCCATGTGCGGGATCGGCGAGGGCGCCACGGGCTGCCAGTGCTCGAAGGCGACAAGCGGCTTTTCCGCCTCGGTTTCGTTGAACGAACCGCGCCACCACAGCGGGGTGGAGGCCTTGCGCCCGGCATGACCGATCTGGATGCCTGCCACCGCGCCCTGCGATTTCAGGAATGCCGCGATCCGGGCCAGCGGGGCGATCTGCGCGTCGTCCCACAGGCCGAGGCAGCCATAGGTGATGCGGCCTTCCGGCGTGACGGCGGTGGCCTCGACGATCACGGCGCCGAAACCGCCCAGGGCAAAACGCGCGAGATGGGCGAAGTGCCAGTCGTTGGCCAGGCCGTGCTGCGCCGAATACTGGCACATCGGCGATACCACCAGGCGGTTGCGGAAGGTGGCGCCGCGCAGCGAGAAGGGAGAGATCAGGTGGGACATGGAGAAACCTTCAGGGGGCACCTTTCGGCAGCGGAGTCTGGCCCCTGTTGTAGGGCTGCCAGTCGGTGATATCGGGATAGAACTGCCGCCGCCAGGCCCTGACCCGACGATTCATCAGGCGGCGCCACAGCGGCGGAACCATCGCCGCCGCCGTCATCACCGGATAGCCCCAGGGCAGCTGCGGCGCCTCGTCCGACCCATAATTCTGCAGCAGCGGAAACCGCCGGTCGGGGCGCCAGTGGTGATCGGAATGGCGCTGCAGGTTGATCAGGAGCCAGTTCGACGCCCTGTGCGCGGCGTTCCAGGAATGGCGCGGCAGCACGATTTCATACCGGCCTTCGCCCAGGTGGCGGCGGGTCAGTCCGTAATGTTCGACGTAATTCACCAGTTCGAGCTGCCAGATGGCAATGAAGGCCTGGTAGGCGAACAGGGCCAGTCCGGCCCAGCCACCCAGGACGTAGGCCAGGACCAGCATCGCCAGTTGCAGCGCCGCATAGCGCCAGAACGGGTTGCCAGGGTTGAACGGCCCCTTGCCCTTGCGCCGCAGCAAGGCCGCTTCGGCCGCCCAGGCGGAACCCGGGCAGTCGCGCAGCACGCGCAGGAAGGCGCGGGGAAAGCCCTCGCCATAGCGCGCAGTCACGGCATCGCGCGGGGTGCCGACATAGGGATGGTGGACCAGCAGGTGTTCGGAGCGGAAATGGCTGTAGAGCACGCTGGCCAGCAGCAGATCGCCCAGCCAGCGTTCCAGCCGGTTCCTCTGGTGGAACAGTTCGTGCGCATAGACGATGCCGATCGTGCCCGCGACGACACCCTGACCGAAGAACGCCAGGATTCGCTCCAGGATGGAGAGGTGGTCGGCCCGGGGCACATACCACAGCAGGAACATCAGGAGCGCGATCTGCACGGGGGCCCAGATCAGCGTGATCAGGCGATACCAGAAAGATCGG
>JAKALB010000202.1 GCA_021813365.1 Pseudomonadota bacterium
CCGATCTGCACCCCCTGCGACCCGGACGACCTGCGGCGCAACCATCGCCGAGAGCGTGACGACAGCGCAAGCAGAAACACCCCGGCCCGGGAAATCCGCAGCCGGAACCCGCGGTGCGAATGCCCAGGCCCCCTGAAGGCACGCCCCCGCCGCGCCGGGCACCTTGCCGCATGAGCGACAAGGATGCCGGCGCGGGGCGGCCATGACCGGGGGCCATGACCGGGGGCCAGCGGCGCAGGCCTGGGTGGGCCCGGATGGCGACCCGAGATCGGGTGACACCGATTTGCCTTTTCCGTATAGAGCTTGCATGAGTTCCTACGTCGATCAGCTCTTGCCGTCACTCGAGTCCATCGGCCTGTGGTCCTACTGGATCATCGGCGCGGCAGCGCTGCTGGAGGCATTCTTCGCCACGGGCGTCCTGGTTCCGGGGTCGCTGATCGTCGATCTTGGAGGAGTCCTCGTCCAGCAGGGGGCGCTGGATTTCTTCGACCTCATCTGGTTTGTGGCCATCGGCTCGATCCTGGGTTCGGAGGCGGGCTACTGGCTCGGGGTTCTGGCCCGCCGGGAACTGGCTGCCCGATGGCGCCCCCAGTCCTCGGCAGGCTATCGCCGCGCCGTCGCACTGTTTCAGCGGCACGGCGGGTTCGCGCTGGTTCTGGGGCGCTTTCTGGGGCCGGTTTCGGGCCTGGTTCCTCTTGCGGCCTCGGTCGCGGGCATGCCCCGGCGCAAGTTCGTTTTCTGGAATGTGCTCAGCGGTTTCCCCTATGCCGTCGCCCATGTCACATTCGGAGTCCTCCTCGGCGATGCCGCGTCCAGCCTTGGGCCGCTTGTCAGCCGACTGGGTCTGTTCATGGTGGCCGTCCTGGCGTTGCTGGCCGTGCTCTGGTGGATGATCGTTCACCTCGTGCGGCTGATGCCTTTCGCAATCTCGATCCTGAAATCCATCGGCCAGGCGATCCTCGACAATCCCGAAGTCCGCCGCTGGGCGCAGGATCATCCGATCCTGGCGGCCCTTGTGGCACGGCGCCTTGATCGCCACAGCTTTACCGGCCTGCCTGCTACCCTGCTCGCGGTTGCGGCGCTGTATATCTTCAGCATCTGGGTCGGCTCGGTCCTGGATTTTCTGATGCTTGCCCCGATCGTGCAGGCAGACGAACGGCTGGCAAACCTGATCCACGCCTTCTGGTCGCCCGGACTGCTGCGCGTGGCGGCGCATCTTACCAGCATCGGAGACTGGAAGGTCGTCGCCCCGATCGCGCTTGCCGCCGTTGCCGCGACACTTGCCTGGCGGCGCATCGACCTGCTGCTGGGCCTGGCGGTGGCGCTTGCGGGCGATCTCGTCTCGGTCATGATCCTGAAGAAGATATTCGACCGGCCGCGATCGGGGCTTGCCTATTTCGTGGAAACATCGGGCAGTTTCCCCTCGGGCCATGCCGCCATAGCCATTGCCTTCTACGCTTTCGTGTTCTTCATCGTCTGGCGGATGAACATCCTGCGTGCGGTGCCAGCCGCCGTCGGGGCCGTGACGCTGGCGTTCCTCGTCGGGCTGAGCCGCCTCTATCTGATCGAGCATTACCTGTCGGATGTGCTGAATGGCTGGCTGGTCGGAACGATCTGGCTGATCGTCGGCGTGACGCTGGCCGAATGGTGGCGCGCGGCCAGGTCGCGCCCGGATGATGCCGACCCGGCGCGTCGAACACGCGCCGCCGCATATGCGGTGATCGCGCTCGCCACCACGGCGGCGATCTGGCAGGTCGCGGTCTATGACAAGGCCAGAAACATCGCCAGCCTCCCGCTCGGGGATTCGACCATCACCACGGTGGATGCCCTGTTCGGGTCGGGTCGGCTGCCGGTCGAGACCGAATCGATCGCCGGCTCCGCGCTGGAGCCGATCAACATGATCGTGCTGGCCCGCGACGATGCGGCGTTTTCCGAAGCGATGGCGCTGGCGGGCTGGAAACGCGCGCAGGATCCGGGCATGGCCTCGCTGTTGCGGGCCGCATTTGCCAACTGGACCAACACCGCCGATGACACCGCACCGGTCACACCCTATTTCTGGCGCAACGTTCCGAACGATTTCGCCTTTCAGAAGCCGACCAGCGATGCGACGCTGCGACGCCGCCATCACGTGCGTTTCTGGCGCACAGAGTTCGTGACGGCGCAGGGCAAGAGGCTCTTTCTCGGCGCCGCAAGTTTCGATGACGGGCTGGACTGGGGGCTGCTGCATCATATCGACCCCGACATCGACGCGGAGCGCGACTCGCTTGCCAAGGATCTGCGCCAGACCGGGAAAGTGGCCAGCGAGATCACCCTGCGCGTTTCGCAACCCCGGCTCGGCCAATCGGTTGCGGGGGATCCGTGGTTCACGGATGGCCAGGCCGCGGTGATCGAGCTCAGATAGACGCGCCACCGCGGCCGGGGCGGGCAGGGGCCAGGCGGCGGCGCGGATATTCGATCTGATCATGCGGACGGAAAATCCGCGCCGGGTGCGGTTGAGCAGGACATGCCAGGTGAGAAGGGACAGGATCGGCGGCACCGGGATGCACGGCAGCTTGTCGGCCCCAAGACCGCAATCCAGTCCGGAAAGCCGGAATTGTCACCGCCCCTCGCCAGGAACTCTCCCAGACCGCGCAGGGAGATCATCATCGCCAGCGACGCCAGGATCGGGTGAGCGCCGATGCCCAAGATGCCCTTCGCCCCTGCGCCCCTGCCGGGGCGCCCCGGCCCTTGCACCCTGCGCGCGCGGGGCCGGGGCCGGGGGCTCAGCGCGGCAGGACGACGAACAGTTCCCGCCCATCGCGCCAGATCAGCAGCGCGACCGCCCCGTGGACAGGGGCCAGAGCCTCGCTCAGCGCCTTGGGCGACGAAACCGGATGGCGGTTGGCGGCCACCACCACGTCACCAGCCCTGATGCCCGCCCGATCGGCCGGGCTGCCGGGGGCCACGGCAACGACCGCGACACCCTCGACCACGCCATGGCCGGGCATGCCAGGCTCGAGTGTGCCCAGCGTCAGCCCCGCGAGGTCAAGCACCGCGGGTTCGGCGCCGGCCGATCCGTCCTGGCCCGGTTCGAGACGGTCGAGCACGGCCTGCACCGTCAGCCGTTCGTCGCCGCGCAGCAGTTCCAGTTCCACGCGCTCGCCGGGGCGCCTGATGCCGATGCGCCCGCGCAGATCGGCCGATCCGCGCAGCCGATGGCCGTCGATGGCCACCACGACATCACCGGCGCGCAGGCCAGCCCGCTCTGCGGCGCTGCCGGGTTCCACCGCCCCGACCACGGCGCCCGCCGTATCCTCGATCCCCAGCGCCTGCGCCAGATCAGGCGTCAGATCCTGGATCGACACGCCAAGCTTGCCACGGCTGACCGTGCCATGTTCGACCAGTTGTTGCATCACCGCCAGCGCCATGTTGACCGGCACGGCGAAGCCCACACCGACGTTGCCGCCACCATTCGGCGCGAGAATCGCGGTATTGATGCCCACCAGCTTGCCATCCAGCGTGATCAGGCCGCCGCCCGAATTGCCGGGGTTGATCGAGGCGTCCGTCTGGATGAAATCCTCGTAGCCCTGAGGATTGATCCCCGAGCGGCCAAGCGCCGACACGATGCCCAGCGTCACGGTCTGGCCCAGACCGAAGGGGTTGCCCACCGCCACCACATAATCGCCGACCAGCAGGGCGTCGGAATTGCCGGTCTCGATGGCAGTCAGACCATCGGCCGCGATGTGCAGCACCGCGATGTCGGTGGCCGGATCGGTGCCCACCAGTTCCGCCTCCAGGCTGCGCCCGTCGCGCAGGCCCACGCGGATCTGGGTCGCATCGGCGATCACGTGGTTGTTGGTGATGACATAGCCTTTCCCGGCGTCGACGATCACGCCCGAGCCGGCGCTCATCTGGCGC
>JAKALB010000203.1 GCA_021813365.1 Pseudomonadota bacterium
GGATCTGATCATGGCCGATGTGATCCTGGCCGACGGCACCGAAAAGACCGTGGCCATCAACCCCGCCGACGGCAAGGTGCTGAATGTCACTCTGGCGTCCAATGACGGGCAGGACGGGCAGGACGGGCAGGACGGCGAAAACGGCGACGGCGGCCAGGATGGCGAGGGCGGCGGCGAAGGCGAGCCGACCGGCGAAAACGCCAGCAACTGATTCGGTCGTGCCTTGACGACAAGAGGCGGTGCCAGCCGGCATCGCCTCTTGCATGACGGTGGCAGAAAATCACGGCCTTACAAAACTGTAAGCCTCCGGCAAGGCCGCTGCCCAGCGGCAATGCCAGACCGGCGCCAGAGCGACTTCAGCGCGATTTCAGCGCCACCAGAGGAGACCCCGCATGTCCGATCCCATCCTGTCCCTCCACCGCCTGCGTCAGGTCTTTGATGGCTTCACCGCCGTCGACGACCTGTCGATGGCGATCCCGCAAGGCGAAATCTTCGGCTTTCTTGGCCACAACGGCGCAGGCAAGACCACGACGGTCCAGATGCTGACCACGCTGGCGCGTCCCACCTCGGGCACGGCAACGGTTGCGGGCCACGACATCTGCGCCGATCCGTTGGCCGTCCGCCGCGCCATCGGCTATGTGCCCGAAAACGTGCGGCTTTACGATACGCTGACCGCGACCGAGAACCTGTTGTTCTTTGCCCGCCTGTCCGGTGTTGCCGACCCGCGGGCCCGGGTGCGCGAGGTGCTGGACCTTCTGGATTGCGCCGATCTGGCCGACCGGCGGGTGGGCGGGTTCTCGAAAGGGATGCGCCAGCGCATCGGCCTTGCCCAGGCGATCCTGCACCGGCCCGCCGTCCTGTTTCTGGATGAGCCGACCTCGGGGCTTGATCCGATGGGCATCAAGATGCTGCGCGACCTGATCCTGCGGCTGAATGCCGAATTCGGCATGACGATCTTCATGAACACCCATCTGATTTCCGAAATCGCCAAGACCTGCACCAGCATCGCGGTGCTGAGCCACGGCAGGCTGGTGTTCCACGACCGGATCGAAGCGGTGACCGCCCGCTATGGCGACGACACCGCGCTGGAAGTGCTTTACCTGTCGCTGACCCCGGTCGGCCGCCTGTCCGAGGTGGCGTGATGGCGCAGGCACGCGCTCCGGCCTGGGCAATCGCCAGCCAATCCGCGCGCTTCGTGCTGCGCGAAAGGACGGTTGCGCTGCTGGCCGTCCTGTTCGTGGCCCTGGTGCTGATCTCGGCCTGGCTTGGCTGGCAGGCCACGGCGACGGTGGATCGCATCTATCTCGACGCCGCCGCCTTTCTGCAGAAAACCGGCCAGCCGGTGCCGGCAAACCCGGTGCTCGACATTTCGCCCCTGTCGCTGATGCGCAACATGTCGGTCTATGTGGCGCTGATCGGGGCGCTGTCGGTCATCGTCATCGGCAACCGCCTGGTCGGGCTGGACCGCAAGGCCGGCGTCCTGCCGCTGATCGGCATCCGCCCGTTCAGCCGTGCCACCTATGCCGCGGGCAAGATCGCGGCGCTTGCCGGCTTGATCCTGATTCTGGCGCTGATCTCGGGCGGCGTTGCGGCCGTGACCTTCCTCTTTCTGCCGGCCGTGGTTCCGACTGCGGCGCAATGGGCGCAGCTTGCGGGCTTCATCGGCATCTCGGCGCTTTACATGGCGATCTTCGGCCTGGTCGCGCTGGGCGCCGGGGCTGCGGCCCGGTCGGAAACCGTGGGGCTGCTGGTGCCCGTCACCCTGTGGCTGACGCTGACCTTCATCTTTCCGCAGCTGACCGCCAACCTGAACCCCACGGCGGCGATCAACCCGATCTCGGCGCTGGCCCCGTTGCCTGACACCCCGTTCTTTCACGCAGCAAGCCAGATCCTCGGGCCGCTCTCGCTGGCCGATGCCTACAGGTTCGCCTCGGCCGGACTGCTGGATTACCTGCCGCCTGGCATGGGCTCGCCCGCGTTCCTGCCACCCATCGCCGATCTGATGCTCGCCACTTTGTTCGCCGCCGGCTTTGCCTGGCACGCGCTGACCCGCCAGTCCATGGCGCAAGGAGACTACGATGCCTGATGCCGTCCTGACCGCAAGCCCGCTGCGCACCATCGCCGCCAAGGATATCCGCGATGCGCTGCGCGACCGCTTCATCGTGATCGTCACGGCCTTCCTGGGTCTTGCGGCAACCGTGGCCCTGATGACCGGCGCCATCGCCCTGCGCGGCGATGTGGCGACCTACGAGGCGGCGAAGGCCACGCTGCTGGCCATCGGCAAGGCGGCCGACGCCATCAAGGCGCCCGAATTCTACCCGCTGCGGCTGCTGCGCGGGGCCATCGAGCAGATCGAGATCATCGGCGCGGCCATTGCGATCCTGATCGGCTATCGCTCGGCGGCCAGCGAGCGCGGACGTCAGACCCTGGCGCTGATCTTCACCCGGCCGCTCAGCCGCTGGCAGTTCGTGGCCGGCAAGGCGCTGGCGGGTCTCGGCCTGCTGGCCGGGGGGCTGGCGCTGGTGCTGGGCGGGCTGACGCTGGTGTTGCAACTGATGTCCGGCATCGGCCTGACGGCGGACGACCTCTTGCGCATCACGATCGTTTGGGCCGTGGCCACGGCCTATACCGCCTGCTTCTTCCTGCTCGGCTTCCTGCTGACCCTGCACATGAGACAGCCGAGCCATGCCCTGCTGGTGGCCTTTGCCGTCTGGCTTCTGCTGGTGCTGATCGCGCCGCAGATCGGCGACACGCTGGACCCCGACAATCAGGTGGCAGGTGGCGTGTTCAGGCAGTTGAACATCGCCAAGTCCGACCAGGTTCAGATCATGAAAGGTTTCGCCACCTACGAGACCCTGCGCGACGGCATCGAACAGGCCTCTGTCACCAAACATTTCGAGCGGTTCACCTTCGCGGTGCTGGGCATCAAGGCCACTTACGCCGGAATGCCGCTCGGGCCGATCCTGACCGAGATGCTGGGCAATCTGGTCTGGATATTTCTCACCGCCCTCGGGCTTGGCGCGCTGGCGCTGGCCGTTCCCATCAACCCCGACCGGCTTGCCAAAGCCTGAACCCTGAAGGACATCCGAAAATGACGCTGAAGAAACACATCTCGACCCTTGCTCTGGCCTCGATCCTTGGCCTGACGCTGGCCCAGCCCGGCGTTTCGCAGACGGCGACCGACAGCGACGGCGACGGCGTGCCCGATAGCGCCGAAGTGCTGCTGGGCACCGATCCGATGGTGGCCGACACCGACGGCGACGGTCAGAACGACCTTGCCGATACCGAACCGGCCTACATGGCCAATCCGATCGACATGACCGGCGCCCCCGCCCCCTTCGCCATCAAGGAGGCGTTGGTGGAGAACAACTACGACTACGCCGCCAAGAAGGATGCGACCGACCACCTGGAACTGCTGGTCGCCAATTCCGGCAGCACGGATCTGACGGGATTCTCGATCTATTACAGCATCACGGACGCCGACACCGGCAAGGTCGAAGGCACATTCCGCAAGCTGGACGGCTTTGCCGTTCCGGCCGGCGCAGAGGCCCGCATCCACCTTGATGACGGCACGCTGCCCGGGCATTTCCGCGCCAACCCGAACTCGATCTACATCACCAGCCAGGCGGCAAAGACGATCAGCTTCGTTCTGAAGCTCGATGGCTTCGCGCCGGTCAGCGTCGATGTCGCCAAGGACAAGGGCGGGGCCGAAGCAGCCGACTGAGCCGCCCGGCTTTGCCCGGCATCGGCCGGGCCGCCCGGTATCAGGCCGGCCTTGGCCACTGCCGGTGCAGGGCGTCGATCGTGAAGGCATGGCTATGCACCCTGCCTGCGGCATTCGCCAGATGCGGATGGTCCGCGGGCAGGTCAGCATGGCTGTGGCGAGATC
>JAKALB010000072.1 GCA_021813365.1 Pseudomonadota bacterium
GGCCGGGACGGGGCAAACCCTTGCCGTAGAGATGCAGGGCGGCGTGCGGTTCCTTCAGGATCGCGGGCACCCGGGCCACGTCGTCTCCGATCAGGTTTTCCATCACCACATCGGAGTGCCGCGACCCATCGCCCAGGGGCAGGCCGGTGATCGCGCGGATGTGCTGTTCGAACTGGTCCACCGCGCAGCCGTTCTGAGTCCAGTGGCCGGAATTGTGGACGCGGGGGGCGATCTCGTTCGCGATCAGGCCCTTGGGCGTCACGAACAGCTCCACGCCCAGCACGCCCACGTAATCGAGTGCATTCAGGATCCGGGCGGCGATCAGGATGGCGTCGGATCGCTGTCCGGGCGACAGGCGGGCCGGGACCGTCGTGGTCCGCAGGATGCCGTCCCGGTGCAGGTTCTCGCCCGGATCGAAACAGGCGACCGCGCCGTCGAGGCCGCGGGCGGCAATCACCGAGATTTCGTGGGTGAAGGGGATGAAACCTTCCAGGACCGCCGGTGCGCCCGACATGGCGGCGAATGCGGCGGGGGCGTCGGCGGGTTCCATGATGCGGGCCTGGCCCCGGCCGTCATAGCCGAGGCGGGTGGTCTTGAGAATGGCCGGCGTGCCGATTCTGTCCAGGGCCCGCTGCAGATCGGCGGCAGTGGTCACTGGCGCGAAGGGGGCTATGGCGATGCCCAGGCCGTCGAGGAAGTCCTTCTCCAGCAGCCGGTCCTGCGTGGTGGCCAGCGCCCGGCGGTTCGGGCGGATCGGGGCCAGGCTTTCCAGCAGGTCCAGGGCCGAGGTCGGAACATTCTCGAATTCATAGGTGATGACATCGACCGCGGCCGCAAAGCGGCGCAGGGCGGCTTCGTCTTCGTAGGGCGCGGTCGTCACGGCTTCGGCGACATGGCCGGCGGGGGGATTGGCTGTCGGTTCGAAGATGTGGCAGCGATAGCCCAGCCGGGCGGCGGCGACCGAGAGCATCCGGCCCAGTTGGCCGCCGCCCAGGATGCCGATCACGGCGCCATGCGGCAGGGGGTCAGTCATCTTCGGGCGTCTCGGGGATCGAGGCCGAGAGCGCCGCGCGCCAGGCATCCAGGCGCTGTGCCAGGGCCGGGTCGTGCAGCGCCAGGATGCCAGCGGCCAGCAGGCCGGCGTTGGCCGCACCCGCGGCACCGATGGCCATGGTGGCGACGGGATAGCCTTTCGGCATCTGCACGATGGAATAGAGGCTGTCGACCCCAGAGAGCGCCCGGGTCTGGACCGGCACGCCGATCACCGGCAGCCGGGTTTTCGAGGCCATCATTCCCGGCAGATGCGCGGCTCCGCCTGCGCCCGCGATGATGACCTTGAGCCCGCGGTCGACCGCGGTCGTCCCATAGGACCACAGCCGATCCGGGGTGCGGTGGGCCGAGACGATCTTCGTCTCGTAGGCCACGTCCAGCTCGTCCAGAATCCTGGCCGCCTCCTTGAGGGTTGGCCAGTCGGACTGCGAACCCATGATGATTCCGACGTCTGCGGGCATCCCGGTCTCCACGGTAGGTGGGGGCCGAATAGCGGAGGCGGGTGCTTTGGGCAAGGCACGGCGAGGGGCCGGGGCGAAAATCGGGCGGTCACGATGGCCGCCAGCGGACCCGGATCCTTGCCGGATTGACGATGAAACATCCCCATGCGCGGCCCCCATGCCAAGCGCGGTGCAGGTGGTGCACGCGCCGAAAGGGTCGAAGCCGTGCGGCACGACATGAGGCGACGAGGGCGCGCGGAGGCGGACGCCGCCATGGGACGGTGGCGGTGTCGTGGGATATCGCGGGCTGGCCGGGGAAGATGGGCATGAACGCCCATCCTGCCGGACGGTCAGGCGATGATGTCGGGGATCAGCCGGTCTTCCAGCCGTGCCATCTGATCCTTCAGCGCCAGTTTCCGCTTTTTCAACCGGCGCAGCGTCAGCGCGTCGGGGCGGCCCGAGATTTCCAGGGCGTGAATGGCCTCGTCCAAATCCCGATGCTCGCGCCGCAGCACTTCCAGCCGGATGCGCAGCATTTCCTCGGTGTTCAACTCGCCTGGGGCGTTCATTCCGGCATCCCTCTCTGGCGCGATCTTAACCGATTCGCCCCCGTGCAGGGAAGAAATTCCAAGGAAAATCCCGCGCTTCCTGTGGTTCTGACGTCTTGCAGGGCGCGGCCGGTGCCCCCATATTTCCGGGGTCGGGTGCCGGATGGGCCCGGCACGGATGTCGCTTTGACAAGGACATGACGATGACGAAACTGAGCTTCACCGCCCATCCCTTTCTTCTGGGCTTCGAACAGCTCGAGCGGCTGGTCGAACGCACCGCGAAGTCGGGGGCCGAGGGGTATCCGCCGTTCAACATCGAAGCCGCCTCGGAAAATGCCTATCGCATCACCCTGGCCGTGGCCGGGTTCCGGGAAGAGGATCTGGCCATCACGGTCGAGGATCGCCAACTGGTGATCCGGGGTCGCCAGGCCGAGGACACGTCGGACCGCATCTTCCTGCATCGCGGCATCGCGGCGCGCGCCTTCCAGCGGGCCTTCGTGCTGGCGGATGGCGTGGAAGTGGCGGGGGCGAATCTGGAGCATGGCTTGCTGCACATCGACCTGCGCCGTCAGGCGCCGGAGACCGTGGTTCAAACCATCCGCATCGGCCGCAAATAGGAGGCGAACATGGATGTGAAATACGAAAACCTGCCCGAGGCCGAGCGGCCTATCGTTTATGTCCGCCCGGTGAAGGCGAGCGACCTGCCGGATGAGATCCGCGCCCATCTGGGCGGAGCGACGGTGGTCTATTCGGTCAACCGCCCGGATGGCGAGCGCCTGGCCCTCGTGGCCAACCGCGATCTGGCCTTTATCCTGGCCCGGCAGCACGATCTGGCTCCGGTCAACGTGCATTAAGCCCGACCACGGGCCTGCAACTGCGGGTGGAGACCCCTGCAACCGGGGTCTTCTCCCTCCCAGGGCTGATTGAGGCGCCCGCCGCGGCGCAGCACATGCCGGTCATCAACCGGCCCCGCGGGGGCCAGCACAGGGGATGACGGCCATGCCGGCATGGCGATCTTTCACCATCATGTGCTGAAGGACGGGCTCCTGAAGAAGATGGTGCCGATGGGCTGAGGTCAGGCCGGGGCGCTGCTGCCCCGCTGCCCGGGCCGACCGCCGCATTTCGGCAAGGACGCAATGCCAGACGCCGCCCGTGATGGGGCGGCGTTTCCGTTTCGATTGCCGGGGGTCTGGCCGGTCAGGCCTTGATCAGGCCCATCGATTCCAGTTTCAGGATCACCTGGTGGGCGCAGCTGTCGACATCGGTGCCTTCGGTGTCGATGACCAGTTCGGCTCTGGTCGGCGCTTCATAGGGGTCCGAAATCCCGGTGAATTCCTTGATCTTGCCTTCGCGGGCCAGCTTGTAGAGACCCTTGCGATCGCGGCGCTCGCATTCCTCGACCGAGGTCGCCACGTGCACTTCGATGAAGGCGCCATAGGCTTCGATCATCTCGCGCACGGCGCGGCGGGTCGCGGTATAGGGCGCGATCGGCGCGCAGATGGCGATGCCGCCGTTCTTGGTGATTTCCGATGCCACATAGCCGATGCGGCGGATGTTGATGTCGCGGTGTTCCTTGGAGAAGCCGAGTTCCGAGGACAGGTGCTTGCGCACCACGTCGCCGTCCAGCAGCGTCACCGGGCGGCCGCCCATCTCCATCAGCTTGACCATCAGCGCATTGGCGATGGTGGACTTGCCAGAGCCGGAAAGGCCGGTGAAAAACACGGTGAAGCCCTGCTTGTCGCGCGCCGGCGAGGTCTTGCGCAGTTGCGCCACGACTTCCGGGAACGAGAACCAGGCGGGGATTTCCAGGCCCTCGCGCAGGCGGCGGCGCAGTTCGGTGCCGGAAATGTCCAGCACGGTGCAGCCCTCCGGAACCTCGTTGGCGGGGTAATACTGGTCGCGTTCCTGCACATAGACCATGTGCTTGAAGTCGACCATCTTCACGCCGATTTCGGATTCGTATTGCTTGAACAGATCCTGCGCGTCGTAAGGCCCGTAGAAATCCTTGCCCTGGCTGTTCTTGCCCGGACCGGCATGGTCACGGCCGACGATGAAATGGGTGACGCCATGGTTGCGGCGGATCAGCCCGTGCCAGACCGCCTCGCGCGGGCCGGCCATGCGCATGGCCAGGTTCAGCAGGCTCATCGTGGTGGTCGAGGCCGGGTATTTGTCGATCACCGCCTCATAGCAGCGCACGCGGGTGAAGTGGTCGACATCGCCAGGCTTGGTCATGCCGACAACCGGATGGATCAGCAGGTTGGCTTCCGCCTCGCGTGCGGCGCGGAAGGTCAGTTCCTGGTGGGCGCGGTGCAGCGGATTGCGGGTCTGGAAGGCCACGACCTTGACCCAGTTCACCTTCTTGAAATAGGCGCGCAGCTCGTTCGGGGTGTCGCGGCGCGATTTGAAGTCATAGTGCATCGGTGCGGCCAATCCCTGCACCGGGCCGCCCAGATAGACCGGGCCCGCCACATTGTGCAGATAGTTGATCGCCGGATGCGCCAGATCGTCGGCGCCTGCGCCAAACACCTTGGCGGCCTCGTTCGCCTTGTTCGGCACCCATTTGTCGGTGACGGTCATCACTGCAAGGATCACCCCCTCGGCATCGCGCAGCGCGATGCGGGTGCCGGGAGCGACCGTTTCGGCGAATTTTTCCGACACGTCCAGCGTGATGGGCATCGGCCACAGGCTGCCATCGGTCAGGCGCATGTTTTCGACGACGCCGTTGTAATCGGCTTCCGACAGGAAACCCTTCAGCGGGTTGAAGCCGCCATTCATCAACAGTTCCAGATCGCAGACCTGGCGCGCGGTCAGATCCCAGGAGGGCATGTGGCCCGCTTCGATCTTCAGCTTGGCCGCCTCGGCAGGGGAAACGAAAAGCTCGGGAATCGTCGAATGGTTGGAAGCAGTCATCATGAACATCCTGTGAGTCAAACAGAGAGCCGGGCGTAAGGTGCGCGGGGGTAGGGGGTGCGTCGCTGCGGGCGTTTAGCGCCGGAAAGGGGAAAAATTCAAGCAAGGACAAGGCGAATTAAGGAAAATAGGTCCAAAATGCCGCATCGCAGCCAGGAGAGCGAACCCTGTTTCCGGCGGCAGGGCCGATCCGGAATGCCGGTCAGGCGACGATGTCCGGGCCTGCGGAATTGCAGGCCTCAGCCAGCGGATCGGGCCGGGGGCGCGCGTCCGGCCAGGGCAGCGCATGGCCCGCAGGCCCCGCCCGGATGGCAGCGCAACGGTGCCCCCGAAAACGATCTGCGAAAACCGATCTGCGGAAACTGTCAGAAAGAGCCGTCAGCGAAAGCCGGTCATCCCTGGCCGGCCAGCCAGCGTTCGGCATCCAGGGCCGCCATGCAGCCCATGCCCGCGCTGGTGACGGCCTGGCGATAGACGTGATCGGTCAGGTCGCCCGCCGCAAAGACGCCGGGAATCGACGTGCGGGTGCTGCCGGGTTCGACCTTCACATAGCCGCCATTGTGCAGCTCCAGCTGGTCTTTCACCAGTTCCGATGCCGGCGCATGACCGATCGCCACAAAGAGACCGGCGCAGGGCACGTCCTGCGTGGCGCCGGTCTGCACGTTGCGCAGGGTGACGGCGGTCACGCCCAGCGGCGCTTCGGTGCCCTTCACCTCGATCACTTCCGAATCCCAGATCACCTGGATCTTCGGGTTCTTCGCCACGCGGTCGCGCAGGATGCGCTCGCCCCGGAATTCGCCGCGGCGGTGGACCATGGTCACCTTGCTGGCGAAATTGGTCAGGAAGATCGCCTCTTCCATGGCGGTGTTGCCGCCACCGACCACCACGACGTCGCGCCCGCGATAGAAGAACCCGTCGCAAGTGGCGCAGGCCGACACGCCGAAACCCTTGAACTTCTGCTCTGACGGCAGGTCCAGCCACTTCGCCTGGGCGCCGGTGGCCAGCACGACCGCATCGGCGGTATAGGTCGTGCCGCTGTCGGCCGCGGCGGTGAAGGGGCGCTTCGAAAGGTCAAGCCGGGTGATGTAATCGGCGATCACCTCGGCCCCCATCGCCTCGGCATGGGCCTGCATCCGCACCATCAGGTCGGGGCCCTGCACCTCGATGTCGCCGGGCCAGTTCTCGACCTCGGTCGTGATGGTCAGCTGGCCGCCGGGTTGCAAGCCCTGGATCAGCAGGGGTTCCAGCATGGCGCGGGCGCCATAGACCGCAGCGGTATAGCCCGCCGGGCCCGAGCCGATGATGAGAAGCTTGGTGTGCCGCGTATCGCCCATGGAATCCTCGCCCGGAAATCAACGTGCCTCGATATAGGCAAAGCCCGGGCGCGGCGGAAGAGCATGCGATACAAGGCCGCAATGCGACGCATTCTTGCGCAGATTTGCAATATTGTTGCGCGCAAGGGGGTGGTGGCGTAAGGAATCCCCAGACCTGAAGGAGAACCCCATGTCCGCTGCCCGCCTTGACCCGATCGACCGGAAGATTCTGGCCGAGCTGCAGGCGGATGGCCGGATGACCAATGTCGAGCTGGCCAGTCGGGTGGGAATTTCGGCGCCGCCCTGCCTGCGCCGGGTGCGCACGCTCGAGGAGGCGGGGTATATCAGGGGCTATCACGCCGATATCGACGCGCGCGAACTGGGGTTCGAGGTCGCGGTCTTTGCCATGGTGCGGCTGTCGAGCCAGGCCGAGGCCGACCTGTCGGCCTTCGAGGCGCGCTGCCGGGCCTGGCCGCTGGTGCGTGAGTGCCACATGCTGAACGGCGAGATCGACTTCATCCTGAAATGCGTGGCCCCCGATCTGTCGACCTTCCAGAACTTCCTGACCGAACAGCTGCTGCGCGCCGACAATGTGGCCAATGTCAAGACCAGCCTGGTGATCCGCTGCGCCAAGGACGAACCCGGCTTGCCCTTTGACGTGCTGGAAGCGCGGCTGGCCCGGAATGCCTGAGTCCTGCGAACCGGGCCCTGTGAACCGGGGCCTGTGAACCGGGGCCTGGGCCTGGCGCCCGGCCGAAAAGGATGGGCGGCCCCTGATGGTGCCAGAGGAGCACCGGGCCGCCGCACCTGAACCGCAATCGGCGCCGATCCCGACGATTCGGACATCGGCACTGGGACATGCCCGAACCCTGCGGCAAGTGCGCAGCCACGTCAAAGACCGATGGCGATTGCCGGAACCGGCGGGGACGATGGCGGCGGTGGTGCAGGCTTTGTTCCGGGGCGGGAAACCGGTCCGTCACAGAGCGCACAGGCTGATTCGCGGGAGCCGGCCGAAGGGCCAGCCCTGAAAGGCCAAAGGCCGCGCCTGGGATCACCAGCGCGGCCCTCGCGGGAAATGACAGCAGGCTCAGCGGGCGGCCATGGCCCGCGGCTTGGAGCTGATCTCGGCGCGCAGGGCGGCCGGGCGGCGGCGGGTGCCGCGGGCAAAGGGCAGCGGCACCTGCACCTCTTGCGAGGCGGCAATGATGGATTTCATCCAGCGGCGTTCTTTCTTCATGGTGTCCTGCCTTTCGTCGGTTCGGGCTTGCGGCAAATCTGGCGGCGATTTGCGGCGTGATTGCGACGTCATCGGGGGATTTTCGCGGAAGTCTGATGGCACGGGTCACAACCGGATGGCCGAGATCAGACGGCCATAGTCGGCCTCGCCCGCATGGGTGGTGCGGCGGAAGGAATAGAAGCGGTCGGGGTCGCGGTAGGTGCAGTGTCCGGTCCACAGGGCCTGGCCCACCCCGGCCGCGCGCAGCCGCCACAGGCCATAGCCGGGCAGGTCGAAGTGGTATTTTCCGGCAACGCCATTCACAAAGAAGCGGCGGGAGTCGGGATCGTCATCGGTGAAGGCCTCATAGAATTCCTGCCCGACTTCATAGGCCGACTGGCTGATCGTCGGACCGATGACCGCGCGGATCTGGCCCCGCGTGGCACCAAGCGCGACCATGGCGTCGATCGTGGCTTCCAGCACGCCCTGTTGCGCGCCGCGCCAGCCGGCATGGGCCGCGCCCACGACACCGGCCACGGGATCGGAAAACAGCACGGGCTGGCAATCCGCGGTCAGGACGCTCAGCGCCAGGCCGGGGATGGCCGTGACCAGCGCATCGGCCCTGGGCCGGCCATCCAGCGCGCCGGTGACGGTGACGACATCGGCCGAATGCACCTGGTTGACGCTGACCAGTTGCGCCGGGGTCACACCCATCGCCTCGGCCACGCGGCTGCGGTTGATCGACACCGCCTCGGCCAGATCACTTGATCCGGTGCCGCAGTTCAGCCCCCGAAAGATGCCGGACGAGGCGCCACCCTTGCGGGTGAAGAACCCATGGCGTGCCTGCAGGACATCGGAGGTAAGGATTTCCAGCATGTGGCGTCAGAATCCGGGCGGAGCGGGGTCGGTGGCGCGGGTCAGCGCCAGCACCTTGAACAAGCTTCCCATTTCCGTGGGCGCGGTCAAGCGGTAGCTGGCGGCCAGGTGCCGATCCAGCGCCACGCCGGTCAGGCGCCGGGCCAGCGCCGCGCTGCGCTGGGCCACGCCCAGGGCCAGCAGGAAGGCGCCCTGCGTGGCCATATGACACCGGGCCGGGTCAGCGGCCCGGGCCAGGGCCTCAAAGTCGACATGGGCCGTCAGGTCGGCCTGGCCGGGGGCGGCCAGCGGATCGGTGAACCGATGGGCCGACAGGGCCTGGAACGTATCGCCCAGCGACCGCCAGCCGCCGTAGTCGATCAGCAGTGCCAGCCCGCCCCGCGCCGCGATTCGCGCACCAATCTGCCCGGCGATGCCTTGGGCTGGGGCGCAGGTTTCCACCATGTCGCCCGGGATCGTGTCGGCCAGCCGGTCCTGCAATGCGGCCAGCGGCAGGGGCGCGCCCCAGCCAAAGGCCAGCCGGCCGTCTTGCAGGCCCAGCAGGCGCTCGCGCCAGCCGGCCGGATCGCGCAGGAACTGCCGGATCGGCAAGGCATCGAAGAATTCGTTGGCCACCAGGAACAGCGGGCCATCCGGCAGGTCTCGCAGGTCAGCGGCCCAGTCTGCCGGGTGGTTGCCCAGCGCCGCGCGCTGGCGGGCGCGCAGGCGGGGCGAGGCCTCGACCAGATAGAGCTGCGCGGCGGCATGAAAGCCGGGCACCCTGCGCGTGGCGCGCAGAAGGTCTGCCATCAGCGTGCCGCGGCCGGGGCCGAGTTCGGCCAGCACAAAGGCCGGCGGGCAGCCCTGGTCAACCCAGGCCTGGGCCAGGCAGAGGCCGAGAAGTTCGCCGAACATCTGGCTGATTTCCGGCGCGGTGGTGAAATCGCCCTGCGTCCCGAAGGGCTCGCGCGTGGTGTAATAGCCGTGATCGGGATGCAGCAGCGCCTCGGCCATGAATTCGGCCAGCGTCAGGGGGCCGCTGGCGGCAATGCGCCGGGCCAGGTGCTGCGCCAGAAGATTCGGGGCCAGAAGATTCGGGGCCAGAAGATTCGGGACCGCAGGGTTTGGGGCCGGCGGATCTGAAGCCGGCGCGATCATCTGGCCCGCAGCACGAACCACAGGCCGATGGCGATCATCGGCAGGGACAGCGCCTGGCCCTGGGTGAGGCCCCAGCCGCCCACCTGCCAGGCCAGACCCAGCGGGTTGCCCTGCGTCACGAACTGCGCGTCGGGCTGGCGGACGAATTCCACGGCGAAACGCGCCAGGCCATAGCCCGCGATGAACACCCCCATGGTCAGGCCCGGCCGCTTCAGCCAGCCGCGGCGCCAGACGCCGCGGATCACCAGCGCCCCCAGGATCAGCCCTTCCAGCGCGGCTTCGTACAGCTGGCTGGGATGGCGGGCGCAAAGGCCCGCCAGCTGGCCGCAGCTCTGGGCAGCCTCGCCGGGAAAGATCACGCCCCAGGGCAGGTCGGTCGGCCGGCCCCAGAGTTCGGCATTGACGAAATTCGCCAGACGGCCAAGCAACAGGCCGATCGGGGCCGACATGCCAAACAGATCGCCCAGCGAGGCAGCCGGAATACGCTCGCGCCGGGCAAACAGTAGACCCGCGATCACCACGCCCAGAAAACCGCCGTGGAAGGACATGCCGCCTTCCCAGACGCGCAGGATCAGTCCGGGATGGGTCAGATAGTAGCCCGGCTGGTAGAACAGCACATAGCCCAGCCGCCCGCCCAGGATGACACCCAGGATCACCCAGGTCATCAGACGCTCCAGCTGGTCGACCGTCATGGGGGGCTGCGCCGCCCAGAGGCCGGGCCGCCGGATCGCGGCGCGCACCAGCGCCCAGGCCAGCAGCAACCCGGCGATATAGGCCAGCGCATACCAGCGCAGTGCGAGGTTGAGCCCGCCGATGTCGATCTGGAAGATCACCGGGGAAATCGGCGGAAAGGGGATCACAAAGGGGATCACGGGGGCTGCCTCCTGCGGGGTAAGGCGGTTGTCGGGCGCGGCGCGCGGGAAGTCAACGCCGCAGACCCGACCCGGCACGCGCAGCGGCAACTTGAGAACCGGCGCCGGGCGGCCCATATAGGGGCAAAGCCCGAAGGGAGTGCACCATGCAGACCGGCAACAAGTTCTTTGACGACATGTCCAGGCTGATGACCAACGCGATGGGCGTGGCCCAGGGCGCGAAGGGCGAGTTCGAGACGGCCATGAAAGGCTTCATGGACCGCTGGATGGCCGATCGCGATTTCGTGACGCGCGAAGAGTTCGAGGCGGTGCGGGCGATGGCCCAGAAGGCCAGGGAAGAAAACATCGCCCTGGAAGAGCGGATCGCCGCGCTGGAAACCCGGCTGAAGGGCTGAGCGCCGGGCCGGCGGCGGGCGGGGAAGGGGTGCAAACCCACCCCGGCGGCGGGTCAGGGCGGTGGAGCGGCATGGCCGTCCGGCCGGGAACCGACGGATGCGCAACGAAAAGGCCGGGCGTCATGCCCGGCCTTTTCCGCTGCCCGTTCGTGGTCTGACTTTCGGTTTGGTGGAGCCAGGGAGGATCGAACTCCCGACCTCTTGAATGCCATTCAAGCGCTCTCCCATCTGAGCTATGACCCCGTTACCAACCCGCTGACGCGTGGGCCGCGTCATGTCGTGAGGCGCTATCTAGGGGCAGGCGGCGGGGGGTGCAAGAGGGAAAATGCATCCTCGCGCCGCATGCGGATAGGCCTCAGACCTCCTCCTCGTCGCCGGCGACCTCGGTCAGTTCATCGAGCGACACGTTGTCGTCGGCGTCCTCTTCCAGCAGCTCGTCGTCCAGTTCGGTGTCATCGGCGACGCCCGCTTCCAGCAGATCATCGCCTTCCAGATCATCGATGACCGCGCTGTCCTTTTCGGGCACGACGCGGCTGATCACGGCGGCGGCCATCTTGCGGCGCGCGCTTTCGATATCGACAACTTCTCCGGTGTAGGGCGACACCACGGGCACGCGATTCAGGTCGTAAAAGCGTTTGCCGGTGGTCGGGCAGATGCGCTTGGTGCCCCATTCAGCCTTGGGCATGGTGATCCATCCAGATGGGTTTGAAACAAGGCGCCCGCATGCCACAGGTGCGCCGGGGTGTCAAAGGCTTTTCCGCCGGGCGGCGATGGGATTGCGGACCGGCGCGATGTGGCTATCCTGCCCGCCCAGTTCAAGAGCCGCCATGCCCCGAATCCCCGGCCTGCCCGATATCGAGATCACGCTGCGCCGTTCGGCCGGCAGCCGGCGGTTTTCGCTGCGCCTGTCGGCGCTTGACGGCCGCGTGACCCTGACCATGCCGGCCCGCGCCCCCCTGGCCGAAGCGCATGCCTTCGCCCGCGCGCAGGAGGATTGGCTGCGACGCGCCCTGGCCCGCCGGCCAGAGCGGCAGCACGTGGCGGCAGGGGTGCTGCTGCCGGTAGAGGGCCAGACCCTGCTGGTGCAGGTCGGGCCGGGGCGGGGGGTGGAACGCCTGGGCGATTCGCTGCGGGTGGGCGGCGATCCGGCGACGTTGGGGCCGCGCCTGCAGGCCTGGCTGAAGACCCTTGCGCGCGACCGCCTTGCACGGGCCAGCGACCGCCACGCCGCAGCCCTGGGCCGGCGCGCCTGTTCTATCACGCTGCGCGACACGCGATCCCGCTGGGGCTCCTGCGCGGCGAACGGGCGGCTGATGTATTCCTGGCGGCTGGTGATGGCCCCGCCCGCGGTGCTGGATTACGTTGCCGCACATGAAGTGGCGCATCTGGTCGAGATGAACCACTCGGGCGCATTCTGGGCGGTGGTGGAGCGGCTCTCTCCGGGCTGGAAGGCGCAGCGCGACTGGCTGAAGCGCGAGGGCGGGGCGCTGCACGCCTGGGATTTCGGCGGTGCCACCCCGGCGCTGGGGGATTGACCTGCGCCAGGGTCCGGGCCAGCCTGAACCCATGCCGATCACGCCGCGCCCCGCCGACCCCAATGCCGCTGCCCACGAGCGGCTATACCGGACGCTGCGCCAGCAGGTGATGCATGGCGAACTGGCACCCGGCCTGGCGATCACCTTGCGCGGCCTGGCGGCGCAATTCGGCGTCTCGATGACGCCCGCGCGCGAGGCGGTGCGGCGGCTGGCGGCGGAGGGGGCGCTGACCGTATCGGCGTCGGGCCGGATTTCCACCCCCGAACTGTCTGCCGAGCGGATCGAGGAGCTGGCGGCGATTCGCGCCTTGCTGGAGCCGGAAATGGCCAGCCGCGCCCTGCCGCGCGTGCATCTGGTGCTGATCGACCGCCTGGCCGCGATCAACGCGCTGAACCAGGAGGCCGTGCTGAATCACGACGCGGTGGCCTATGTGCGGACCAACCTGGAGTTTCACCGCACGCTGTATCTGCGGGCGCAGACTCCGGCCATGCTGGGCCTGATCGAGACGATCTGGCTGCAACTCGGACCGACGATGCGGGCGCTGTATCAGAAGATGCGCCGACGCGACATGCCCCAGCATCACCGGATGATCCTGGCCGCCCTGCGGGCGGGGGACGAGCCCGGCCTGCGACTGGCGGTGCGCACCGACGTGACGCAGGGGCTGAGGCATCTGATTTCCTGACCGGGCCATGCGACCGGGCCGGGCCTGTGCACGGGCGCCAGCCCCGCCGAAGCCCCGCCCCACCGAAGCCCCACCGAAGCGCCGCCGAAGCGCGGCCCTGACGGGCGGTGTGCGCGGCGGGCGCCGGGGACGGCCGTCAGGCGTGGATCGCGCCGTCGCCGCAGGCGAGTGCCGCCTCGCGCACGGCTTCGGAATAGGTCGGGTGGGCGTGGCAGGTCAGGGCCAGATCCTGGGCGCTGGCACCGAATTCCATCGCCACGCAGATCTCGTGGATCATGTCACCCGCGGCCGGGCCGATGATGTGGGCACCCAGCACGCGGTCGGTGGCGGCATCGGCAAGGATCTTCACGAAACCTTCGGCCTGGAACACCGCCTTGGCGCGCGCATTGCCCATGAAGGGGAACTTGCCCACCCGGTAGGCGCGGCCCTCGGCCTTCAGCGCCTCTTCGGTCTTGCCCACCGCGGCGACCTCGGGCGTGGTGTAGATCACGCCGGGGATCACGTCGTAATTCACATGCCCATGGTTTCCGGCCAGGATTTCGGCCAGGGCCATGCCCTCGTCCTCGGCCTTGTGGGCCAGCATCGGGCCGGCGATGGCGTCACCGATGGCATGAATGCCGGGGACCGAAGTCTGGAACTGCGCGTCGACCCGGACCTGGCCGCGGGGCAGCATTTCAACCCCCAGCGCCTCGAGCCCCAGGCCGGCGGTATAGGGCTTGCGGCCGGTCGCGACCAGGACGACATCGGCAGACAGACTGGCCTCGACCCCGGTCTTTTTCGGCGCCCAGGTGACCGTGGCACCGGAGGGCGTGGCCTCGACCTTCCGGACGGCCGCGCCCAGCACGAATTTCAGACCCTGCTTCTTCAGGATGCGTTCCAGGCTCTTGGCGACTTCGGCATCCATGCCGGGGGTGATCGCATCGAGATATTCGACCACGGTCACCTGTGCGCCGAGGCGGGCATAGACCGAGCCCAGCTCAAGCCCGATCACGCCCGCGCCGATCACCACCATCGACCTGGGGATCTGCGGCAGGCAAAGCGCACCGGTCGAGGTGACGACGACCTTTTCATCCACCGTCACGCCGGGCAGGCTGGCGGTTTCGGAGCCGGTGGCGATCACGATCTTCTTCGCGCTGTGAACCTCGTCACCCACCTTCACCTGGCCGGGCGCGGGGATCGTGCCCCAGCCTTTCAGCCAGCTGATCTTGTTCTTCTTGAAGAGAAACTCGATTCCCCTGGTGTTGCCAGTCACGACATCGGCCTTGTAGGCCTGCATCCTGGCCCAGTCGACCGTGGGGGCGGCGCCCATCAGGCCCATCCTTTCGAAATTCTCATGCACCTCGTGCAGGGAATGGGTGGCGTGCAGCAGCGCCTTGGACGGGATGCAGCCGACGTTCAGGCAGGTGCCGCCCAAAGTCTCGCGCCCCTCGACCACGCCGACCTTCAGGCCCAGCTGTGCCGCACGGATGGCGCAGACATAGCCGCCGGGGCCTGCGCCGAGGATGATGACGTCGAAATCTGCCATTGTGGTCTCCTGTTCATGGCGGTCAGGGCCGGGGGTTTTCCACCCCCGGACCCCCGGAGGATATTTGAGGCGAGGTGAAATCCCCTAGAAGAGCCCGGCTCCAAGCAGCAGCAGGGTGGCCAGCAGCCCTGCCGACCAGATCAGCGATCGCCAGGGCACCAGGCCCAGGGCATAGGCCGGAATGTAGAGCGCGCGCGCCGCGACATAGGACCAGGCGCACAGCGTGGTGAAGCCGGTGGACTGGCCCGACAGATGCGCCACCAGAACCGCCGGGGTGAACAGCGCCAGCCCCTCGACCCCGTTGGTCACGCAGCGTTGCAGCCGCCCCAGCAGGGGCGAGAGCGGCGGAACCCGGTCGCGCGCGGACAGCGTGATCCGGGGGCCGAGTTGCAGGTTGCCCACGACGGAATAGGCCGTCAGGGCGATCAGCTGCACCACGACGGCGGCGGCAAGGGCGAGGAGCTCCTGGGGCATGAGACAAACCCTGTCGGACGGGCGGCATGACCCGTCCCGTTGCGATTCACAGATCCATCAGCAGCCGGCGCGGGTCTTCCAGCGCCTCTTTCACCCGGACCAGGAAGGTCACCGCGCCCTTGCCGTCGACGATTCGGTGGTCGTAGCTGAGCGCCAGATACATCATCGGGCGGATCACGATCTGACCACCCGCCACGACCGGGCGATCCTGGATCTTGTGCATGCCCAGGATGCCCGATTGCGGCGGATTCAGGATCGGCGAGGACATCAGCGAGCCATAGACCCCGCCGTTCGAGATGGTGAAGCTGCCACCCTGCATCTCGGCCATGGTCAGCTTGCCGTCGCGGGCGCGCAGGCCGAGTTCGGCGATCTTCTTCTCGATCGCGGCAAAGCTCATCCGGTCGGCATCGCGCACCACCGGCACCACCAGCCCGTTTGGCGTGCCCACGGCCACGCCCATGTGGACGTAGTTCTTGTAGACCACGTCGCCACCGTCGATTTCGGCGTTGACCTCGGGGACTTCCTTCAGCGCATGCACGCAGGCCTTCACGAAGAACGACATGAAGCCCAGCTTCACGCCGTGCTTCTTCTCGAACTGGTCCTTGTAGGTGTTGCGCAGGTCCATCACGCCGGACATGTCGACCTCGTTATAGGTGGTCAGCATGGCGGCGGTGTTCTGCGCGTCCTTCAGGCGGCGGGCGATGGTGGCGCGCAGGCGGGTCATCTTCACCCGTTCCTCGCGGGCGGCATCCTCGGCCAGCACCGGGCCGCGCGGGATGGGGCCGGGTTCGGCGGCGGGCGTGACGACGGGCAGGGCGGCCGGGGCGGGCGCCGGCGCAGCGATGGCGCGGGCCACGTCCTCTTTCATCACCCGGCCGTCGCGGCCGGTGCCCTGGACCTGATCGGGCGTGAGGCCTGCTTCGGCCATGGCCTTCCTGGCAGAGGGCGCGTTTTCCACATCCCTGGCCGGGGTGGCGGCGGCGGTCGTGGCGGCGGGTGCCGGGGCGGCGGTGGGCAGCGCGGGTCTGGCCGCGGCGCTGGCGCCTTCGGTCACGATGGCCAGGCGGGCGGCGGGGCCGACCGTGGCGCCTTCGGGCGCCAGGATTTCGGCCAGCACCCCGGTCACGGGGCTGGGCACCTCGACCGAGACCTTGTCGGTCTCAAGTTCGCACAGCATTTCGTCCTGCCTGACCGCGTCGCCCGGCTTCTTGAACCAGGTGGATACGGTCGCTTCGGTCACGCTTTCGCCCAGGGTGGGCACCATCACATCGGTCATCTTCTTCCCCTTCATCCCCGGGCGATCAGCCCAGGGCCTCGTTCACGAGGGTTTCCTGTTCATGCTTGTGCCGGGCGGCCAGGCCGGTGGCGGGCGAGGCCGAGGCCACGCGGCCGGCATAGCGAGCGCGGGTGTTCCTGGCGCCGATCTGGATCAGGAGCTGTTCCAGTTCGGGCTCGATGAAGCTCCAGGCGCCCTGGTTCTTCGGCTCTTCCTGGCACCAGACCCATTCGGCGCCCTTGAAGCGGCCGAGTTCGGCCGTCAGCGACCGTTTCGGCACGGGATAGAGCTGTTCCACCCGCAGCAGATAGGTGTCGTCCTGGCCGCGGGCGTCGCGTTCGGCCAGCAGGTCGTAATAGACCTTGCCCGAGCAGAGCACGACACGCCGGATCTCGGCATCGGGCTTGAGCTTCAGCGTGGAATGGCCCTTCTGGGCGTCATCCCACAGCACGCGGTGGAAGCTGGACCCATCCAGGAAATCCGCGGCATCGCTGATGCACTTCGGGTGGCGCAGCAGGGATTTCGGCGTCATCAGGATCAGCGGCTTGCGGAAAGAGCGGTGGATCTGCCGGCGCAGGATGTGGAAATACTGCGCGGGGGTCGAGGCATTGGCGACGATCCAGTTGTCTTCGGCCGAGTTCTGCAGGAAGCGCTCGACGCGGCCCGAGGAATGTTCCGGCCCCTGACCTTCGAAGCCGTGCGGCAGCAGGCAGACCAGGCCCGACATGCGCAGCCATTTCGACTCGCCCGAATTGATGAACTGGTCGAACATGATCTGCGCGCCATTGGCGAAATCACCGAACTGGGCTTCCCACAACGTCAGGGCGTTGGGCTCGGACAGCGAATAGCCATATTCGAAACCCAGCACCGCGTATTCCGACAGCATGCTGTCGATGACCTCATAGCGTGCCTGACCGGGGCGGATGTGATTCAGCGGATAGAAGCGTTCCTCGGTGGTCTGGTCGACCCAGCCGGACTGGCGCTGGCTGAAGGTGCCGCGGGTGCAGTCCTGCCCCGACAGGCGGACGGGGAAGCCTTCGAGCTGAAGGCTGCCAAAGGCCAGCGCCTCGGCCGTGGCCCAGTCGAAACCGGCGCCCTTGGCAAACATCTCCTTCTTCGCCTCCAGCTGGCGCGCGACGGTCTTGTGCAGGTCGAAGCCATCCGGCACGCGGGTCAGGGCGGCGCCCACCTCGGCCAGGATTTCCGGCTTGATCCAGGTTTCGCCGCGCTGGTAATTTTCCAGATCCTTGGGCGCCAGCTTCTTCCAGCGGCCGTCCAGCCAGTCGGCCTTGTTGGGCTTGTAGGACTTTGCAGCCTCCATCTCGTCGTTCAGCCTGGCCTGGAAGGCGGCCTTCATGTCCTCGATCTCGCCCTCGGGGATCAGGCCGTCCTTGACCAGGCGCTCGGTGTAGATTTGCAGCGTGGTC